>CAJMSL010000222.1 GCA_905216045.1 uncultured bacterium | reverse complement strand
GTTCTTACGGGCTATAGATAGACCCTAACCGCAAGCTCTGCCCAGCCTTTACAAACGGATAACAATCCAGCGCCGAACATGGCGCACCTTTTACACCAAAGGAACGTCCCCAATGACTACCCCACCGCAACAGAAAAAGCCCGGGCCGAAGCACCGGGCTCGTAATGCAAGTTTGTATCCAAGCAGGATATAGGGGTTTCCCAGGTGCCCGAGATTGCCCCGAAAGAGGAGCGCCGCGTACTTTGGTATGCAAGCGACGGTTTGAGGGGCAAGGTCGGGTGCCTGGGGAAGCCCTACAGCTCAAGTTCGTTGAGGCGCAGGATCGCCACGATATAAATCTTGAGCGCCTGCTTGAGCTGGTCCTCGTCGGCGCACTCGTTGGGGCCGTGCATCTGGCCGCCCCATGCGGGCAGCTCCAGGCCGGTCTCCTCGGGGCCAAACGAGACGGCGCGGGCAAAGTTGCGCGCGTACGTGCCGCCGCCCATGGCAAAGGGCTTGGCATGCTTGCCCGTAAACTCGTTATAGGTATCGATAAGCGCCTTCACGGCCGGATCGTCGGCAGACACCGAGAACGGCACCTTAGCGCGACCCAGCTGGCACGTCACGCCAAAACGGCCCACGAGCGGGTCGAGCTGCTCGCGGATGGTATCGGCACTCGTGCTGTCGGGGAAGCGCACGTCGATGACCTGCTCAATATGGCCATCCGCCACGCGGATGACGCCAGCGTTGCAGGTAAGCGGGCCAAACGCCGAGCTCGTCGCATCGATACCCAGGCCGCGGCCATAGGCGTCTGCATGTACAAAGGCCAGGAACTTGACGAACTCGTGCTCGGCAGGCGTCAGCAGGCGCTCGTCACGGGCACCAAACGCGTCCTCGGCCTCGCGCAGGTACGTCACGATCAGGCCGACGGCGTTGATCGTCCCCTCGGGCATCGAAGCGTGGCCGCCAATACCGTGGGCGAAAATCTGCGCACGCCCGTTATCAAGCGCCGTGATCTCCAGGCGGTCGGCGTTCTCAACGGGCGCCGGCAGCTCATCGGCGGCAATCGCAAGCTCGCAGATGGACTGCGACGGAATGGCGTTGCTCGCCTCGGCACCGCTCCAGGACACAATGCGCCCGCCGTCGATCTTGGGGCTCACAAACGTCGCCCCAAACTGGCCCTTCTCGGCATTGCAGACCGGGAACTCGGCATCGGGCGTAAACAAAAAGTCGGGGTCTGCGTGGTTCTCCAGATAATGGTGAACGTCGGACATGCCCACTTCCTCATCGCAGCCCAGCAGTGCGCGAAAGGTATAGCGCGGCACAATGCCGTGCTTGAGCAGGTAGGCACCGGCGTAGAGCGACAACACCGCCGGACCCTTGTCATCAATCACGCCACGGCCGAGCAGCCATCCCTCGCGACGCTCCATCGCAAACGGGTCGGTGTTCCAGCCGGGACAGGCGGGCACAACGACAACGTGGCGGATGGTCGCGAGATGATAGACGACACGACCCGGGAATAAGCAAATGCAAACAAAGCCAACGACAACGAACGAATGGTACCCAGCATTTAAACCAATCCA
>CAJMSL010000221.1 GCA_905216045.1 uncultured bacterium | reverse complement strand
AGGCCAAGGCGCGCATGGACGTGCCCACCTATTGGGACGGCGGCAGCCATGAAAGCGTCTGCGACCCGTCGCGCCCGGCATGGGCCAGCTACTGCAACCTGGGCACCGCGGGCCACGACTTTACCTTTGACTTCACGGCATCGGGCACGTACCGCATCTACTTCTACTTTATGGACAACGACAGAAACGACCCCCAAAACGACAAGGGGATCTACTACCTGCACACCACGGCAGAGGTGACCGTAAACGATGCCGCCCGCCCAAGCGTCACGCAGATCGTCAACGACGCCGTGGACCTATGCAGGCAAGAGACAGACGGCTCGGAATACGATATGGCGCTGTGGCTCCACGACTGGACGCTCGACCAGCTGGAGTACGACCACAACCTCAACTGGTGCTCGGCCGAGAGCGGCCTCACGCGCCACCAGGGCACCTGCGAGAGCTACCAGCGCATCTACTCCAAGCTCCTTGACGCCGCGGGCATCGCCAACGGCCGCGTCACCGGCAACGGCCACACCTGGAACGCCGTAAAGATCGACGGCAAATGGTGCCAGATGGACCTAACCTGGGACGACACCAGCGACAACTGGTACGGAGACCTGGAGCAACGCCTTGCCGTTGCGCGTGCGGTCTACTCCGGCTCCCCCGTGCTTCTGCTCGATGAACGCACATCGGCCCTCGACCCCAAGACCGAGCGAGAAATGCTGGATCGTATGCGAAATCTCGGCCATACCGTCATCATCGTCACGCATCGATCTGCTGCGTTGGAGGTTTGTGATCGGGTTGTAAGCCTTTAACCTAAATGAAGAGTGGGCGCTGTAGTCGTTTTCAACAGCGCTCTCGCCATACTCATTGATTTGAGGGACACAAGGTGGCTCAATCCCGCACGATGGTATTTGGCAGATAGCCAAATATATGGGTTGTAAATCGAGCCCCGAAAGGAGGTAAAGATATGGACGAGGCGACTCAGCACTATTTGAACTCGCTGCGTGCAATTGCGTTTCCAAATGGCCAGACCTTTGTTGGGCCGCAGGGGACATACCATTGGCAAAAAGACTCATAGACCTTGGATTGGCCAAAAATCGAATCGAGCATGCTGACTGCAGCGGAAACTGCTGGATTTGGATTAACATGTCGGCAAGAAGGCCCTAAGTCGAGATGCAAAATGCTAAAGATTAATTAAATAGCGGCTCGCCAGCTTTCCCGACGAGCCGCTAATCTGCTAGAGCGTCTTGAGGTACTCCCCCAGCTCTTCCTCCCAGTCGGGCATGCGGAAGCCCACGGCTTCGAGCCTGGAAAGGTCGAGCGCGGAGTGGACCGGGCGCGGGGCGACGGGGCCGGCGGCGCCGGCGTAGTAGTCGGCGGTGCTGACCGGCACGACCCTGTCGCCGTTGCCGTTGGCGGACTCGAAGACGGCGCGGGCGATGTCGGCCCAGGACTTGACGGCGCCGGAACCGGTGCAGTCGTAGGTGCCGTAGGGGGCGCGGCTCCCCAGCACGTGGAAGATTGCCTGCGCCATGTCGCGCGTGAAGGTCAGGCGGCCCAGCTGGTCGTCCACGACGGTGACCTGCTCCAACTTGTCCTCCGGGGCGGCGACGCGGTCGGAGAGCGCCCTCATGGGCTTGACGAAGTT
>CAJMSL010000220.1 GCA_905216045.1 uncultured bacterium | reverse complement strand
CGAGCGTTCGGAGCCGCCGTGGCCCAGCTCCACGCTGACACGACCGGCAAGGTCCGCCCCGGCAACCGCCTCACGGCAGCGCGCCACAACGTCGGCCACGCTCGTGCCCTCGAGCATGCGGAAGTTAATGTTGGCCCACATATCCTGCGGCATTACGTTGGCGCCGGTGCTGCCACCCTCGATCTGCGTGGGCGCGCAGGTGGTCGTCACCAGCGGATAGAGCTTTTTGCTGGCGAGGCAATCGCGGACAATGGCATCCCCGTTGGCGGCAATTTCATCGGCCGTGTAGAGCCCCAACTCGACGAGTTGGGCGGCAAGCAAGTCGGTCACGCGCGTCGGCCACTCGATATCGCAGATTGCGGTGATGGCACGGCTGAGCACCTCGAGTGAAGTGCCCCCGTAGGGGTTGGAGGAATGCCCGCCCTCGCTACGCGTCCTCAACACGATATCGGCGTAGCCCTTCTCGGCAAGGTCGGCATGCATAAGCCAGCCCTCGCCCGCGCCATACTCGGCAGCTGGAACGATGCGGTAGTCACCCTCGTCGATCAGGTACTCAAGCTCAATGCCGCGCTCCTCGAGCGCGCGGCCGATGGCGCCTGCGCCATACTGCGTAGTCTCCTCGTCCTGGCCAAAGGCCAGGAGCAGCGTGCGCTCGTGCTGCCAACCGTGCGCCAGCGCATACTCAACCGCCTCGAGAATGCCTGCGACCTGGTCTTTCATATCGATGGCGCCGCGACCCCAAATGTAGGTGTCGTCTACATGCCCGCTAAAGGGGGCGTACGTCCAGTCGTCCTCGGTACCCGGCACCACGGGGACCACGTCCATGTGACCCATGAGCACAACGGGCTTGAGTGCGGGGTCGGAGCCGGAAAGCGTCACCAGCAACGAATGATCGATGAGCTCGACCTTACCCGCTGTAAATACGTGCGGCCAGGCCTGCTGCATATAGGCGCGCAGGTTGGCAAACGCCTGCCAGTCAACCGCCTCGGCATCCATGCTCGAAATCGTCGGGAACGACAGCACGCGGCCCAGACGCTCGCACGCACCAGCCTCGTCCAGATCGGCAAAATCATCCTCATGCGCAAAAAAGCGCCAAACCTCGGCCATGACATCCTTTCGATTGTGACGACAAGGGCCGCCCCACCGGAGCGGCCCTGCCACATAAGCGCTTGCGGTTGGTTATTTGTCCTCGAGATAACGCGAGAGGAACTCGCGGGTACGCTGGTGCTTGGGGTTGCCAAAGAGCTCTGCCGGCGCGGCGTCCTCGAGCACTACGCCCTTGTCCATAAAGACCACGCGATCGGACACGGTGCGGGCAAAGGCCATCTCGTGCGTGACGACGACCATGGTCATGCCGTCGGCAGCAAGTTTGCGCATGACCTCGAGCACCTCTCCCACGATCTCGGGGTCGAGTGCGGAGGTCGGCTCGTCGAACAGCATGATCTGCGGATTCATACATAGGGCACGAGCGATGGCCACGCGCTGTTTTTGACCACCGGACAGGCGACCCACGGCGGCGTGCGCGAACTTCTCGAGCCCCACGCTCGCCAGATGCTCCATCGCGACCTTCTCGGCCTCGGCCTTGCTCATCTTTTTGAGCGTGACGGGCGCGAGCGTGCAGTTGTCGAGCACGTCCATGTTGTTGAACAGGTTAAAGCCCTGGAACACCATGCCGATGTCCTCACGCAGCTTGTTGATGTTGCAGCGCTCGGCCGTGAGGTCCTGGCCGTGGAACCAGATGTGGCCCGCGTCCGGG
>CAJMSL010000219.1 GCA_905216045.1 uncultured bacterium | reverse complement strand
TGCCCAGGCGGCTCACGATTTTTGGCACTGGCGTGCTCAGGGTGAGCTGGGTGTTTGCGATTATGCCGTTCGATCCGGCGCTTGAGCACCTGCTGCTGGTTTACCCCGTATCCTGTGTAATCACCGCCATGATGTTCACCGTCTACCATCACAGCGGCAACTGGCTCGGCCGCGCCACTGCCTAGCCATTGGGGACGTCCGCAATGGCTAGTATTCGATGCCTTGGCGGGCTAGGAGGCCTTCGTCGAAGTAGTGTTTGACGGGGCGCATTTCGGTGACTAAGTCCGCGAGGTCGGCCAACGGCAGCAGCCCGCGGCCGGTCAGTACGAGCTCTGTGGTGTCGGGTTTCATCGCGATCAGCGCTTCCATATCCTCGCGTGTCACAAAACCTCGGCGCATGGCTTCTCCGAGTTCATCCAAAATCAGAACGTCGACCTGTGATATCTGCTCGCGTGCGAGCTCCAGAATCTGTGCGGCGCAGGCCTCGGGTGTGTCGCGGTCGGCTTGTACGATGCGCAGACCCAAACGGGGTGCCGCATCATGCTCGGCGCAGTGCAGTTTCTTGGCAAACTGCAGCATAAACACGTCGAGTCCGTAGCCCGTCGCGCGCAAGGCGAGCCCCAAAGCAGCCGTCGTCTTGCCCTTGCCGTCGCCCGTATAGATTTGAACCTTGCCGACTTCCAGTGATGCCATCTCTGTCCTTTCGTGCCCAGCGTCGGTTTATCGCCGTTCGGGTTGGGTATTCTAGAAAGCATTATCAACCCCAGTAGATGGAGTTCAAACAGATGGAGATGGATGACAACAAACGTAGACGGAATATGATCCTCTACGTGCTCATCGCCTTCGTCGTCTACCTCGTGCTCTCGACCGTTCTGTTCCCCAACATCGGTCACACGCAGCAGATTACGAAGACCGATTATTCGACGTTTGTCAAAGCGCTCGATAAGAAGAGTGTCGACAAGGTCGAGTACAACACGGACGATTACACGATTTATTACACCAAGAAGGGCGAGGACGAGAACATCGCCTACAAGACGACCGGTGTTCCGAATGACGCGGGCTTTACCGATCGCGTGCTTGAGTCCGGTGCTTCACTGGAGTCGGTCGTTCCCGATAAGAACTCGGGTCTGATGACCTACTACCTGCTCACCCTTATCCTTCCCATGGCGATTTTCTTCCTGATCGGCTGGTGGCTCAACCGCCGCATGAAGAAGGCCATGGGCGATGACGGTCCGTCGATGAACTTTGGCGGCGGCGGTTTTGGCGGCGGCGGACTGGGTAAGTCCGGCGCGCGCGTGATCGCCTCCAAGGACGTGGGCGTGACCTTTAAGGACGTCGCCGGCCAGGAAGAGGCCAAGGAGTCCCTCAAGGAGGTCGTCGACTTTCTGGAGAAGCCGCAGCGCTACGAGGAGATTGGCGCCAAGCTGCCGCGCGGTGCTCTCCTTGTCGGCCCTCCGGGTACTGGTAAAACCCTGCTTGCCAAGGCTGTGGCCGGCGAGGCGGGCGTGCCGTTCTTTAGTATTTCTGGTTCTGAGTTCGTCGAGATGTTCGTCGGCCGCGGTGCCGCTAAGGTGCGCGATCTGTTTAAGCAGGCCAAGGAAAAGGCCCCGTGCATCGTCTTTATCGATGAGATTGATACCATCGGCAAGAAGCGCGATGGCGGCGGCTTTAGTGGCAACGACGAGCGCGAGCAGACGCTCAACCAGCTGCTGACCGAGATGGACGGCTTCGAAGGAAACACCGGCGTCATCATCCTCGCCGCGACGAACCGCCCCGAGTC
>CAJMSL010000218.1 GCA_905216045.1 uncultured bacterium | reverse complement strand
CCCCATGGTGCTGATCGTGGCCACCATGGTCGTGGGCATCGTCGGCGCGTTCTTCGGCGTGCTGGCGTAAGGGCCCGGCTGCATAGACTGTCATTGCAACCTGGTAAGGGGATGGAGCGGGCCTATGCCCTCCATCCCCTTACTTGTATAGAGGGAGTTCGTATGTTCGCGAAGGATCGCGAAGCAATGCGCCTGACGCCGGCAGAAGTCAGGCTGATTCTTATTGAGTCTCTGCAATGGTGCGCCAACAACGCGGTGTACTTTTTAGGGCTTATCGGCGCGGCGACGTATAATCTGGCTGGCACGGCCTTTTTGGTTGCTGCCATTACGCTCGTACGCAATCTTATGACGTCGGCGGGCAATATGGTGTCGGGCTCGGTCATCGACCGTTTTGGACCGCGCCGGACGTCGTTTGTGACGTGCGTGATTACGGCGGTGCGATCGCTTGGCGTGGGGTTGGCGCCGTTGTCTGTCCCCGGGCTTGTGTTTGCCGCGTGCGTCTTGGGGCTTGCGGGCGGCTTTATCAACACCTGCACGCATGCGTTTCCGGGCTATCTTGAATCGACCACCGAGGGCCGCACCCGCGTGAACGGCCTGATGGTCTTCTATAGCAATATCGCCTATACCGCCGGCCCGCTGCTCGGCGGCGCCATCGTGAGCTGTTTTGCCACGCAGTCTGTTTACCTGCTCATGGCTGGCATGATGGGTGTGGCGGCCGTGCTCTCCTTGGGCTGTCACGAGTGTGTTGCTCCCGCAAAAGGGGAAAAGCCGAAGGGCGGTATTCTGGGCGGCATGGCCGAGGGTGCGCGACTTACGTTTCGCGATCACGACTTGCGCCTCATCTTTATCTCGGGCTTTTTGGGTTTCTTTGCGTTTGGCGCGTTCGATTCACTGGAGTCGTTGTTCTACCGCGATGTGCTCAACGTGGATATCGTCTGGCTGGGCTGGTTGTCCTCGGTCGTGGGCCTCACTTCCTCGGTGGGCGCGTTCATCCTGACCAAGCTTTCTGCTCGCCATGTCAACCTGCGATTGCTGCTCGGCGCGCTCATGGCCGTGGGCATTGGGTCCATGGTGTACGTGGGCACCGATATGCTGGGGGTCGCGATTATCGGTCAGGCGATTAACGGTCTGGCCTGGGGGTTCCTGGAGCCGCTGCAAATGATCTTGATTCAGGAGCGCGCCGACATCAAATACCTGGGGCGCATTACCGGCTTTGTGCGTTTTGGCCTGATGAGCGCCGGCGTGCTGCCGCTGCTGGCGGCTCCGTTTTTGGCGGAGGCTTTGGGCGTTCAGGCGGTGCTGTTTGGGGCATCGACCATTATTGCGCTGGTAGGAACGCTGTTCTTTGTCACACAAGGGAGGCGCCAGAGGCGTTAGCTATACATTCAATTCTAATTTAATACCACTCACCAGAGAATTTCGACCGTTCACCGAGGATTGGAGCAGATTGATAAGTGGTATTAAAAACACATTAGGTGTATGTCTATAATTGGTATCGAAAAGAAACGCGATGTATAGAGTTGCGTGCAGGACAGAAAGGGAAAGCCATGAAGGAAACCGAGAAGATCGAGATCATGCACTTTAGCCAGGAGGGCTACGTCGAGGACGGCAAGAACGTCTACGAGACCGGCAAGAAGATGACCGCGCTCGCCGACAAGGTCGCCGACGAGGGCTACGACGCCGTGTTCCTGATGGGCGTCGGCGGCACCTGGGACGAGCTCATGCAGCTCGAGTACCTCATGAACAAGTTCGGCGACCGCGACCTCGAGGTCTACCTGATCCACGC
>CAJMSL010000217.1 GCA_905216045.1 uncultured bacterium | reverse complement strand
TCCACCTATACCGTGGGGCAGCTGTATTCGCTGGTGATGGCCGAGGACGACAAGGGCATGGCCAAGGTACCCGGTGTGGGCAAAAAGACAGCTCAGCGCCTGATCCTGGAACTCAAGCGCACCATTGCCAAGGATAAGGGCATTGTGCCGGTCGACGTGATTCCCGGACAGGTTGCGATGCCCGTGCCCGCTGCCGCTCCCTCGGCGATCGACGATGCCCGTGCGGCACTCCTTTCCATGGGCTTTAGCCCGCAGGAGACCGATGTTGCCCTGAGCGGGTATGATGGGCAGAATATGCGTGTCGAGGATTTGCTCGGCGCGGCGCTTAAGCGACTTGGAATGGATGCGTGATGTGGGAAGCCGATGACTCTCAGGACCTGTGGGCGACGCCCGGCAACTCGCCGGCGGCATCCATGGTGCACGGCGAGCGCATGGTGGGCTCGGAGCTGACGGCCGAGGACCTCGATGTCGACCGCACTTTGCGCCCCCAGCGCCTGGACGATTACTGTGGCCAGGAGCACATCAAGCAGAGCCTGCGCGTGTTGATCGAAGCGGCGCAGAGCCGTGGCGAGACGCTCGACCACGTGATTTTCTCGGGTCCTCCGGGCCTGGGCAAGACCACGCTGGCCACCGTTATCGCCAACGAGCTGGGCGCTCAGATCAAGACCACGAGTGGCCCTGCCATCGCGCGCACGGGCGACCTGGCGGCCATCCTTACTAACTTGCAGCCGGGTGATGTGCTGTTTATCGACGAGATCCACCGCCTCAACCGTTCGGTCGAGGAGGTCCTGTACCCCGCGATGGAGGACTTTGCCCTCGATATCGTGATTGGCAAGGGTCCGGCGGCGCGCTCGATTCGCCTGGATATTCCCAAATTTACGCTGGTAGCGGCAACGACCCGCTCAGGCATGTTGACAGGCCCGTTGCGCGACCGCTTTGGCATTTCATATCGCCTGGATTACTACACGGTCGAGGAGCTCGCGCAGATTGTGACGCGCTCGGCGACTATCCTGGGCGTGACGATCGATCATCCCAGTGCACTCGAGATCGGCTCGCGTTCGCGCGGTACGCCACGTCTTGCCAACCGCCTGCTCAAGCGCGTGCGCGACTATGCACGGGTGCGCGGCAACGGTCCCATTGAGCTCGATATCTGCCGTCAGGCGCTCGAGTTCTTTGAGATCGACGAGCTCGGTCTGGACTGGATGGATATTCGTATCTTGGAGACGCTTGCCAAGACGTTCTCCGGTCGTGCCGTGGGACTTACGACCCTTGCCAGCGCGGTGGGCGAGGACCCGGGCACGCTCGAGGATGTCTATGAGCCCTATTTGCTGCAGTGCGGGTTGATGATTCGTACGCCGCAGGGCCGTCAGGCAACCCTTCGCACCTTTGAGCACCTGGGGATTGAACCTACCGTTTAGGGCGCTTTGTTTTGGCGGGCTGTTGGACTATCGCTGGGCATCGGGTAAACATATCGCCGTTCATCGGTTATGGGCGTTTTACTATTGCGCGCCCGTGCTATGCTGAATTGGTCTTTTTCTCATTCGGTAACGAAAGGACCGCCCATGCCTACTGACATCGAAATCGCACGTTCTGTCACGCCACTGCCTATTACCGAGGTGGCCAAGAACGCCGGCGTCGACGTTAAGCACCTTATTCCGTACGGCTTCGACAAGGCTAAGGTCGACTATTCACTGCTCAACGAGCCGACTGATCACCAGGCCAAGCTCGTCCTCGTGACCGCTATCAACCCAACGCCCGCGGGCGAGGGCAAGCCCACCCCGCCCATCGGTCTGGCCGCCGGCCTGCGTCGTCGCGGCGT
>CAJMSL010000216.1 GCA_905216045.1 uncultured bacterium | reverse complement strand
CGAGGGTAAGAGCACCGTCATCAGCACGCGCGCCGATACCCTTTTTGGCGTCTCCTTCTTTGTCCTGGCTCCCGAGTACGCCGGCCTGCACGAGCTCGTCGAGGGCACGGAGTACGAGGAGGCCGTCACCAAGATCGTCGAGGACTCCAAGCATATCTCTGCCGTCGAGCGTGCCCAGGGCACCCTCGAGAAGCACGGCGCTTTTACCGGCCGCTACGTGGTGAACCCCGTGAACGGCGAGAAGGTCCCCGTGTGGGTTGCCGATTATGTCGTTGCCGACTACGGTACCGGTGCCGTCATGGCCGTTCCCTGTGGCGACCAGCGCGACTTTGAGTTTGCCCGTAAGTACGACCTGCCGATCGTGCCGATCATCCTGGACGATGACGATCGCGCTGCCGTCGAGGCCAGCGGCGAGACCATCGATACCTTCCATGCCGAGACCGTCGACTGGGATTGCGCCCACGCTGCCGAGGGCACGCTCGTCCAGTCTGGCAAGTACACCGGAATGCGCGGCGGCAAGCACTCCGAGGGCGAGGCTGCGATCGTGGCCGACCTCGAGGCCATGGGCTGCGGTCGTCGCAAGGTCGAGTTCCGTCTGCGCGACTGGCTCATCAGCCGTCAGCGCTATTGGGGCAACCCCATCCCGGCTATCCACTGCGAGCACTGCGGCATCGTGCCCGTGCCCGAGGATCAGCTGCCGGTGACGCTGCCCGAGAACCTGGACCTGGGCGCAGGCGAGACCCTCGCCGAGTGCAAAGAGTTCTATGAGACTACCTGCCCGGTCTGCGGCCGCCCGGCCAAGCGCGAGACCGATACCATGGATACCTTTACCTGCTCCAGCTGGTATTACCTGCGCTATACCGATCCTCACAACACCGAGCTGCCCTTCTCCCGAGAGGCCGCCGACCGTTGGATGCCTGTCGATAACTACATCGGCGGCATCGAGCACGCCATTCTGCACCTGCTCTACAGCCGCTTCTTTACCAAGGCCCTGCGTGACCTGGGCCTGCTGAGCGTGGACGAGCCCTTCACCAACCTGTTGTGCCAGGGCATGGTCAAGGACGAGAGCGGCGACACCATGTCCAAGTCCAAGGGCAATGTCGTGCCTCCGAGCTCGGTCATCGAGCCCTACGGCGCCGACACCATGCGTTTGGCGATCCTGTTTATCGCCCCGCCCGAGAAGGACTTCGACTGGGATCCCAAGGCCGTCGAGGGCGCCAACCGCTTCATCAAGCGCGCCTGGCGTATCGTGTGGCAGCTCGTCCAGTCCGGCGACGCCAACGTGGCCTTCGACAAGTCCGCGCTCGACGAGGTTGCGATGAAGCTCTATCGCGAGCGTCACCGTACCATCGCCAAGTGCACCGAGGACTTCGACCGCGGCCAGTTCAATACCGCTATCTCGGCCGTCATGGAGCTCGTCAACGCGGCGAGCGCCTACCTCAACGCCACTGAGGGCGCTGACCGCGATAAGGCGCTGTGCTACGGCGTGGCCAAGGATATCGTGAGCGTCCTTGCGCCCATCTGCCCGTTCTGGGCCGACGAGCTGTGGCACGAGGCGCTCGGCTGCGAGGGCAACGCCTACACCGCCGCCTGGCCCGAGTTCGACCTGGCCGAGTCCATCGAGGACACGGTGCAGATCGTCGTCCAGGTTCTCGGCAAGGTCCGTGGCCGCATTGACGTGGCCCGCGATGCCTCCAACGAGGAAATGCAGGCTGCCGCCGAGGAGGCCGTTGCCAAATGGCTCGAGGGCAAGACGGTCGTCAAGGCCATCTGTGTGCCTGGCAAGCTGGTCAACCTGGTGGGCAAGTAAATACCGCGCGCATAGTTGACGCGTTTAAGACGAGGG
>CAJMSL010000215.1 GCA_905216045.1 uncultured bacterium | reverse complement strand
AGGAGCGCAAAAATATCGCGAGCAGAATGCCCGCAGGCGAGGATGAAGTGCTTTGTCTCGATTGGCTCGCAAGCGGCGTCTTGGGACGATTGGACATCAATACCGGTAATGGCGCCAGACGCGTCGATGTGAATGTCG
The DNA here is from genome assembly GCA_905216045.1 of uncultured bacterium. GTDB lineage: Bacteria > Actinomycetota > Coriobacteriia > Coriobacteriales > Coriobacteriaceae > Collinsella. The sequence continues at coordinate 1,754 of CAJMSL010000215.1, read as the reverse complement.
ACGAGCTTTGTTCGATAACGGACGACACCTCCGAGCTGCTCGATGCGCTGGGATATAGCGGTGACAACCGTGGGAAGGATGTCGGAGCCAATGTGCGGCTTGGCATCCCACAGAATATCGCGGGGCGCGCCCGCCTCGACGAAGGTTTCGAGGATAAGGCGATGGGCGGGATTTTTGGTTCCCGTATTGAGCTTGCCGTCCGAGAAGGTCCCCGCGCCGCCCAGGCCAAACTGGATATTGCTCTCGGGGTCGAGAATGCGCTCCTTTTGATAGAGATCGATCGCATGCGAGCGGCGAAATGCTGGGTCGCCGCGCTCGATGAGCAAGGGCTTAAGACCCGCTTCGGCAAGGGTGAGTGCAGCGAAAAGGCCAGCGCATCCGGCGCCGACAACGACAGGGCATTCTTGAGGTGCGTCGGAGACGGGGGAGGGGAATGAGGGCCCATCGTCCTCTATCGCGCGTACGCGCGAGCGGTCACGCTCGGCGACGCTGTCGACCGCTTCTCGCTCGAGGTGGGGACTAGTCAGCTCAACACGAAAGCTCAGGATAAAATGGACGTCTCGTTTTTTGCGAGCGTCGATTGACTTGCGGTGGAGCTCGATGGACTTGATCTCGGAGTCCTTGCAACGTAGGACGCGCTTGGCGACTCGCTTGCCAACAATGAGGCAGGCATTTTCATCGCCGGCTTCATCGAGCGACGCGTTGACTTGGGTGATTTCGATCATCGAGGTCTCCTTAGAGGCAAGAAAGAGGCCGTCCGGTATCCCAGACGGCCCGAATGCGTTTTTGATTATAGACTGCGCGGCTACAGGCTGCTTGCGGCGCGAATGCCCGAGAGCCAGGCCCACGCAAGGTTAAAGCCTCCGCAATCGGCGTCGATGTCGAGCGCTTCGCCGCAGATGTAAAGCGGGGCGTCGACAGCGCTGCGCGCGCGTAGACTGGGTATTGAGATGCTCTCGACAGATACGCCACCACGCGTGACCTGCGCCGAGCGCTCCTCGGCTGTTCCCTCGACGAGCAGCTTAAAGTGTTTGAGGATTGAGACCAGATGGATGACATCGTTGGAGCCTGGATGGCACTGCTCGAACGTCGTGCAGACGACGCGGGAGAGTTGCGGGGCGAGCATGCCGTCGAGCCAACGGGGATCGCGGGGCGAAAAGCCGCCGAGCAGCTCAACGCGCCGGTTGAGCATATCGAGCAGCTCGTCTTTGGAGAGGTCGGGGAAAACGTCGAGCAGGATCGTATCGCCGCGCTGGATACGACGGGAGAGGTTGAAGACAGCGACGCCCGAGATGCCGAAGGCTCGAAACAGTACTTCACCGTCTTCGTGCCAGAGCTCACTATGGTTACGGGTGAGCGTCAAGCGGGCGCGGACGCGCAGACCATCCAACGTCTTGAGTGCCGCCCGATCGCCAACGACCGTTGCCGATACGGGGCAGAGGATGGGGCGCAGCGAGGTGAGGGGGAGGCCAAACGTATCGGCGATACCGGTGGGGTTGCCGCCCGTGGCGATAATTACGGCATGTGCCTGCAGGGCTTCGTTCTTGCGAGGGACATCGGCGAGTGCCTTCCGAAGCGAGCGGAGCTCCGATTTTCGGTCGTCGTGCTTTTTTGCCTTTAGCGCCCGCGCTGGACGGTTTATTTGGAGTGCCCAGCCTTCGGGATCTTTGCGCGCCGTGGCAATATTGGCTCCGCAGATTAAGGTGATACCTAGGCGGTCGCAAACGTTGAGAAGCGCGTCGCGCACCGATTCG
>CAJMSL010000214.1 GCA_905216045.1 uncultured bacterium | reverse complement strand
TGATTATCGGTGGCGTTGTTGCCGTGCTTGCGCTTGTCGCGATCGTTTTCTTTGTCGTGCCAGCCGTCAAGGGCTTCTTTGGCGGTGAGGGTGCGAAAGTCGTTGCAGGCCAGCAGGTTACTATCACGATTCCCGATGGTGCCTCGGGTGACAGCATCGCTTCGATTCTCTCCGAGAATCATATCGTCGAAAATCCCAAGGATTATTATGCGGCGGTGAAAAAGCTCAACGCCGATATGTCGCTCAAGCCTGGTGATTATTCGTTCACCACACTCATGGATGCGACCAAGGTTGTTCAGCAGCTCATGGAAGGCCCCAACGCGGGCTCCAATGCGCTGACTATCCCTGAGGGCCTAACGGTCGATCAAGTCGCCGACCGTGTGGCCCAGGCCTACGACAGCATCTCTAAGGAAGACTTCCTCAACCAGGCCAAGGCCTCCAACTACGTTGACGACTATAGCTTCCTTAAGGGCGCCGCCAACGATTCGCTCGAGGGTTTCTTGTTCCCCAAGACCTATTCGCTGGGCGATTCGCCGACGGCCGATGACGTGATTCGCGCCATGCTCGATCAGTTTAAGACCGAGTACAAGTCGCTTGACTTTGCGAGCTGCGAAGCCAAGATCAAGGAACGCTACGGCGTGGAGATGTCCGACTACGACATCGTCAACTTGGCCTCTATCGTTGAGCGCGAGGGCCTCAACGCCGATCAACGTGCGCACGTGGCCTCGGTCTTCTACAACCGCCTTGCCGGCAAGCTCGACGGTCTGCGCTATCTCAACAGCGATGCGACCATGATGTATGTCACCGGTGGCGAGGTTACCGCCGACGACCTGCAGAGCGATAGTCCGTATAACACCTATAAACACGAGGGTCTGCCGCCCACGCCCATCTGCTCTCCGTCGCTCGAGGCACTCAAGGCCACGCTTGAGCCGACCGACTCCGAGGACCTGTATTTCTACATTACGCAGGACGAGGAGTACTTCTCGCAAACCTACGAAGAGCATCAACAGTCTTGGAATTAGCATGAGGATTTTTAGCCCCAAACGATACGTTGCCTCGGTCGATCGCATCGACCTTAATACCCTGTGGGCCGACGGCAAGCGCGCCATTCTGCTCGATCGCGATAACACCTTGGTGCCGCGCGACACCGAGCAGGTTCCCGCCGCGGTTTCCGCTTGGCTCGACGCCGCCCGCGCCAAAGGCTTTAAGCTGTGCATGGTGTCCAACAACTGGCATCGCGACCAGGTCATGAGCTCTGCGCGCGAGCTGGGACTCGAGGCCATCAGCCACGCCATGAAGCCGGCGCCGTTTGCCCTCAAGGCGGGCCTTAAGCGCCTCGGCGCCTCGGCCGACGAGACGGTGCTGATCGGTGATCAACTCTACACGGACGTGTGGAGCGGCAACTTCGCCGGCGTCGATACCATCCTGGTAAAGCCGCAGGCGACGCAGGACCTGTGGTATACGCAGATTTTCCGTATCTTTGAGCGCCGGGCCCTGCGTGACCTTCCCTGCGAGGAATAGGTCTCGCTATGTCCCAGCACACCAAACACGGCTGCGACCATATCTTCTTTATCGGCTTTTTGGGCGCGGGCAAATCGACGCTCGGAAACGTCCTGATGGGAAACCCGCGATATCAGATCACGGGCGGTCAGATCTTATTTAAGGGTGAGGATATCACACATGAGTCCACGGACAAGCGTTCCAAAGCCGGTATGTTCCTGTCCTTCCAGGAGCCGCTGGAGGTACCGGGACTTTCGCTGGAAAGTTTCCTGCGGAGCGCGATGCGCCAGCAGACTGGCAAGAACTTAAAGATCTGGGAATTTCATAAACAGCTCAAAAAGGCGATGGACATTCTCCAGATGGATGAATCGTATGCACAGAGAAGCTTAAACGTGGGCTTTTCCGGTGGTGAGAAGAAAA
>CAJMSL010000213.1 GCA_905216045.1 uncultured bacterium | reverse complement strand
GCGGGACCGAACCATTGGGCCAAGGCCTCTTTGCGCGTCGCGGAGTCCATTTTGGAGAGCAGATAGCATGCCGACTCGGTGAGCGAGCAACCATAGCCCTCCATCATCTGGAACGTGTAGTCCGGGTAGATTCCCACCACATTCGATTCGACGATGTGCTCGGTGTTCATCGCCTCGTCCATGACCGAGAGCTCCGTCTGCTCGGTATGGGTTCGCCCGGCGGTCACATCGTAGTGCACAGTGGTCTTGAGCGCCTTCATCATGCCCTCCTTATGTGGCTCTTCTCAAGTTAGTGTGTAAGGGCCGTGCTTCATCATTGCTTGTGTGATAGAAAAATTGAATGAGGAAACACGGCCTGAACCCGAGTTTAGCGTGTTCGACCCCCAACGTTTCCTTGGTTTGGATGAGATGGGTCTTCGTGTGCTCTCGTGGCGGCGTCTTGGCAGGCCGGACGGCCCGGGGTTAAGGCAGATCAGGTGCGAGCCGGACTCGCACGACGCGCGCTGGTGCCCCTCGTGCGGCGCGTATGCCAGGGTGCGTTCGTCGTGGCTGCGCACGCTGGCGCATGTGCCCTACGGCGACGACGCGGTGCATCTGCTGGTGCGCGTGCGCCGCTACGAGTGCGTGCCGTGCTCACGCTCGTGGAGCGATGATCCTGAGGCGGTGGGCGCCGGCAGGGGCGTGTTGAGCGTGCCGGCGGTGATGTGGGCGCTGCGGCGCGTGTGCCTGGACTCGATGACGGTCTCGGCGTGCGCCAGGCTGCTTCATGTGGCATGGGCGGTGGTCGACCGGGCGGTGCGCGAGCGGGGCATGCTGTTGCTCGAGCAGGCCGACCGGTTCTCCTCGGTGCGCGCGATCGGCGTGGACGAGCACGTGTGGCGCCACGGCGCGTTCGGCGACCGGTACGTGACCGTGATCGTCGACCTGCCCCCGCGTTGCGACGGCAGGCCGGCAAGACTGCTGGACATGGTGCCGGGCCGTTCCGCCCAGGTGCTTCGCGAATGGATGCAGGCGCGCGGCGGCGAGTTCACAAGACGCGTCGGGGTGGTCGCCATGGACGCGTTCGCCGGCTGGAAGCAGGCCGTCGAATCCGTCGTGCCCCACGCGGTCGAGGTCATCGACCCGTTCCACGTCGTGCAACTGGCCGCCGCCCGCGTCACCAAGGTGCGCTGCCGCCTGCAACGCGACGCCACCGGCAGGCGCGGTGTCAAGGGCGACAGGCTCTACGACTGCAGGCGCGCCCTGCTGACCAGCGACGAATACCTCGGCGCACGCGGCCGTGCCAGACTCATGGCCCTGTTCGCCATCCAGGCCAACCGCGACCTCATGCTCGCCCACGACGCCTACCAAAGGGTCATACACGCCTACCGGTGCGACGACAGGCGACGCGGCGAACGCATGATGCGCGAGCTGATCGACGACCTGACCGGACCGGGGCGCTACAAAGGCTGCCGGGAACTCGCCTCCCTCGGCCGCGTGCTCAAAAGACGCATGCGCGACATCCTCGCCCTCTTCCGCCACCCCCGCTCAAGCAACGGACCCACCGAAGCCATCAACGGCAGGCTCGAGACCCTGCGCGGCAACGCCATGGGCTTCGCCAACACCACCAGCTACATCCAACGATGCCTCATCCACAGCAGCCAACTCAAAGACATCCTTACACACTAACCTGAGAAGAGCCCGTAAAGGGCGCTTGCGATCCAGTGACGAGGTCTTTCCCGGCCCTCCCACACCCGCCATACGGAGGGCAGACGAGAATCACACGTCGTAGCGCCAGGATTTGTCGGTGATCACGCGCGCCATCGCAAGACCGATAGGCAGGCAGATGATCACCATGAACGCACGGAACGCCCAGTCCAGAGCGAGCAGTGTGTTGAACTGGCCGAGATAGAACATCGCGCGGTACATATACAGGCCGGGCACCATGATCACAATCGACGGCACCGTCAGGCAGATGCGCGGGTAACCCAGATG
>CAJMSL010000212.1 GCA_905216045.1 uncultured bacterium | reverse complement strand
CCACGTCCATGGCAGTCTATGCCGAGGGCTCGGCCCAAGACGATGTTCTGTGGGCGCTCGGCCTGCTGCTGATGGGCATGAGTCTCATCTTCATCCTGATTATCCACCTTATCGGCCGCAAGGGGGCGAAGGCTCGTGGCTAGCACGCGTATCCACATCGACGAGGCGAGGCTCGGGCGTGTCCAAAAGCAGGACCGCTTCGCCACGGGCGTGTTGACGGCGATCGTCGCCATCGTCATGCTCATCGTCGTCTCCATGGTGGCCTATATTCTGTTCGAGGGCATCTCGACGCTGCTCCAGCCGGGCTTTCTCACGGAGCCGTCGCGCGCCAACGGAACGCAGGGCGGCGTGCTCTACCAGCTGTTCGACTCGTTCTACCTGCTGCTGATCACCCTGATCATCTCGGTGCCCATCAGCCTGGGTGGCGCGGTCTTTTTGGTTGAGTACGCGCCGGACGGACCCATCCGCGACATCGCCTCCACCGCCATCGAGACGTTGTCCTCGCTGCCTTCCATCGTCGTCGGCATGTTCGGTTTTCTGGTGTTCTCGGTGCAGCTGGGCTGGAAGTACTCCATCATCTCCGGCGCCGTCGCGCTCACCATGTTCAACATCCCCATCCTGGTGCGCGTGATCCAGCAGGCGCTCGAGGACGTGCCGCAGGCCCAGCGCGATGCGTGCCTGGCCATGGGCCTCACTCGCTGGGAGGCCACGCTGCACATCCTGATCCCCGAGGCCATGCCTGCCATCGTGACGGGCATCGTGCTTTCGGCCGGTCGCGTGTTTGGCGAGGCCGCAGCGCTGCTCTTTACCTCGGGCATGAGCTCGCCGGTTCGCCTGAACTTCTTGAGCTTTAACCTGTCGAGCCCCACCTGCGCTTGGAACGTGTTCCGCCCCGGTGAGTCGCTCGCCGTGCATATCTACAAGATCTATGGCGAAGGCAGCCCCGAGGCCCAGCAGATCGTTTGGGGTACCGCGGCACTGCTGATGATTTGCGTGCTGCTGTTTAACGTAATCGCCCGCATTGTGGGCAAGCAACTGGCAAGGAAGATGACGGCCGAATGAGCGAGATGAATGTCTCGCCCGCATCCGAAGCTGCATCGTCTGACACCCGGGACTTCCTGTCGAGCGTGGGGGAGAGCGAGAAGCGCGTGCGCGTGAGCGGCAAGGCCGTGAGCGACGAGGTTGTGCTCTCCACCAAGGACGTCAACGTGTACTATGGCGACCACCATGCACTGCACAATACGTCGCTCGACTTCCACAAGGGCGAGATCACGGCGCTCATTGGGCCTTCGGGCTGCGGTAAGTCGACCTTCTTGCGTAGCCTCAACCTCATGAATCGCGAGATTCGCGGCTGCCGCGTGGAGGGCGAGATCAACTATCGCGGGCGCAACGTGAACACCAAGACCGAAAACACCTACGAGCTGCGCCGTTCCATTGGCATGGTGTTCCAGCAGCCCAACCCGTTCCGCAAGTCCATTCGCGACAACATCACGTTTGCGCCCAAGCGCCACGGCATCACCGACCGTGACGAGCTCGACCGCATGGTCGAGGAAAGCTTACGCGGCGCGGCGCTGTGGGACGAGGTCAAAGACAAGCTCGATAAGAGCGCCTATGCGCTTTCGGGCGGTCAGCAGCAGCGTCTGTGCATCGCGCGTACGCTGGCGCTCAACCCCGACGTGATTCTGTTCGACGAGCCCTGCTCGGCGCTCGACCCCATCTCGACGCTGGCGATCGAGGACCTCATGTCATCGATCGTGGCCGACCGCGCCATCGTTATCGTGACGCACAACATGGAGCAGGCGTCGCGCGTGTCCAACCGCACGGCGTTCTTCTACATGGGCGATATGGTCGAGTACGACGAGACTGACGAGATTTTCCAACGGCCCAAGGATAAGCGGCTGAATGATTACCTCACCGGCATGTTCTCCTAGTCCGGGACATGCTTGAGGCCTGCAGCGGACACGCTTGCCGCAATGGAGATTTCTGATATAGATAAAGAGAGAATTGCCGAATTGATGCAGGGGGGTGTTGAATTTGTCACAGGATGATATTTGTGAAATCTGCGGAAACGAG
>CAJMSL010000211.1 GCA_905216045.1 uncultured bacterium | reverse complement strand
CGCGGTGTGCGTGCCGGTACACTTCTCCGGGCGTCCGCAGACGCCCGATACGAGCGAGTAGTTGGTGCAGGACATCATCCGTGCGCTTGAGCCGGGTGTCCAGATCGGCCGCCTGTACGTGGTGCCGTTTGGTGGCTGCCAGCGTGAGATTTCGGTCACCTGTCCCAGCACCCTGCGCGTGATCATGTATCGCCGTATTATGTATTCGGTTGCCGAGCGCATTGCGCACATCGAGGGCGCCAAGGCCATCGTGACGGGCGAATCGCTTGGGCAGGTTGCCTCCCAAACGCTTGAGAATATCATGGCCGTCAACGAGGCCGTGAAGATCCCCGTGTTCCGTCCTCTCATCGGTTCGGACAAGCAGGAGATCATCGCGCGCGCCGAGGAGATCGGTACGTTCGATATCTCGACTGAGGCCGCTCCCGACTGCTGCACGCTGTTTATGCCGCGCCGTCCCGAGACGCACGCTAAACTCGATGCCGTGCATGAGGCCTGGGAGTTGTTCGATCACGAGGAGATGATCGAGCGCCTGCTCAAGCAGACCGAGTACATCGACTTCGAGAGCAACACGTATAAGGCCCCTAAGACCTTAAAACGCAAACATTCGGAGCTTGCTCCGCGTGAGATTTACCAACATCACGAGTAAATTTGTGCATAGACCGACGATGCGTCTGCATCGTCGGTCTTTTGCTATCTGGGCATTTTGCGGCTAAGTGTTCATTTGCTGACGTGTGCCTGAATAAATGGACAGTATTTCGCAAGGTTTTGGTCGGCTTTTGGTTTGACCGCGAAAACCGGTTTTGGAGAATGGCTGTTGCAGGACTCTTTTCCTGACACGATGTTGTTGGGAGGTTTTGCTATGGCGCAGCGCGAACAACACGAACGGGTCAAACGGATGGACCGCTTGGCGGACAAGCTACTCGGTCATAAGGCAGTGGTGATGGCGATACTGGTCGTCATTGCGATGGCGAGTGGACTGGCGATGGCGAACCTTGGCGGCGGTGCCGGTGGCGTGTCGTTTGAGCGCACTGACGGTTCGGGCTCGTTGGTGGAGCCGGGATCCGGTGATGCCTCAAGCGGAAAGACATCCGAAGGTTCATCGACAAAGGCTTCTGCCGCGGCAGAGGTTTATGTCGATGTTGATGGCGCCGTTGTGTCGCCCGGCGTATATCGGCTCAAGGACGGCGCTCGGGTGGCTCAGGCGATTGATGCCGCCGGCGGGCTGGCGCCCGAGGCAGACGTTACGGGGCTCAATCGGGCATCTAAGGTCACTGATGGACAAAAAATTCACGTTCCAACGGTAGGGGAACAGCAGGCGTCCATTTCGGAAGCCGGTGTTGATGGTGGGGCTTCCGCATCATCGGGCGTGAGTGGCGCAACAGGCCTAGTAAACATCAATACGGCAAGTGCGGCAGAGCTGCAGACGCTCTCGGGCATCGGCCCCTCCATGGCCCAGTCGATTATCGATGAGCGTACAAAGAACGGTGCTTTTGCCTCGGTTGACGATCTGATGCGTGTGTCGGGGATCGGCGAGAAGAAGCTTGCCAAAATCAAAGATTGCATCTGCGTATGAGTGCGACAGAGCGCGAGCATGTGATGCCTCCGCGGCCCTTGATGCCGTGGACGATGGCTCTGTGTGCCGGCGTGTGCATGAGCTGCGCCTTGGTGCTCAACGTGGCCGCTGATGTGCTGCTGAGGGAGCAGGCGCCGGCGGTCGGGCTGCTATGGGCCATTCCCGTTGCGGCGGCGGTATTCGTTGTGCTGGCTCATTTTTGTGCGCGGCTTGCCCCTTGGAAGCGGTGGCTGTATGCCGCGTCCGTCGGTCTCGTGGCGGGAGCGGTCGTCTCGGCGTGGTGGGCCGTGGGCGCGCTAAGCGCCTCGAAGGCGCTCGACGCTCGAGTGGCAAGCAGCCTCGAGTTTGTCGTGCAGGGTGATCCATCCATAAACGACGACGTGTATTCCTATACCTGCGAGGCACGCGCGGACGGCAAGAACTTGGCAACGGTTCGCCTATCGTGTGACCGCGAGCTCAGGGTCGGGGCGCACATGCGTGTTATCGGTCGCGTTTCTCGTTTTGAGAAC
>CAJMSL010000210.1 GCA_905216045.1 uncultured bacterium | reverse complement strand
GGCGCCAGCGAGGAAGAGCTTGCCGGCCTGCGCGCCCGCCTGCGGCGTATCGACGGCATGGTCGAGTCCAACCCGATGCTCGGCCTGCGCGGTGTGCGCCTGTCCGTCGTCTTTAGCGATCTGCCGCTCATGCAGGTTCGCGCCGTCGCCACGGCTGCTGCCCGCCTCATCAAGGAAGGCGTCGATCCGCGCCCCGAGATTATGGTTCCGCTCGTCTCCATCACGGCGGAGCATGTCCAGACCCGCGAGGTTATCGAGCGCGTAATCGCCGAGGTTTCCGACGAAGAGGGTGTCGAGCTCAATATTCCCGTGGGCACGATGCTCGAGCTGCCGCGCGCCTGCATGGTCGCCGACGAGATCGCCCATCACGCAGACTTCTTCTGCTTTGGCACCAACGACCTCACCCAGACCACCTTCGGCTTCTCCCGTGACGACGCCGAGGCCAAGTTCATCCCGCTGTACATGCACAAGAAGATCTTGAAGGATAACCCCTTCGAGACCATCGACTCTGCGGTACTCGAGCTGGTGCGCATGGCCGTCGAGAAGGGTCGCGCCACCAACCCCGGCATGCACTTTGGCGTGTGTGGCGAGCACGGCGGCGACCCCAAGTCCATCAAGGGCCTGTTTAACGTGGCCGATGTGGACTATGTGTCCTGCTCGCCCTACCGCGTGCCCCTCGCACGCCTGGCTGCCGCCCAGGCCAAGCTCGAGGCGAAGCGCTCCGCCTAACGTTTTGGGTATAGACGCCTAGCGTAGCCCCCTTCATGCCGCCCGCCTCATTCGTGAGGCGGGCGGTTATCATGTGCGGGTTTTGTCTTTTTGTCTGCGTAAAAAATTGTTCTTGCAGCAGAAACCCGCGCGTGTATACTCGAATACGTTTGTTCAACTACGTGCCGGCCAAGGTGGTACGGCACCTCTAGAAGAGTAAGGAATTGCACATGGATTACATCCGCGCAATCGAGCGTCAGCAGATCCGCGAGGACATTCCTCAGGTTCGCGTCGCCGACAACGTCAAGGTTCACTACCGCATTAAGGAAGGCGACCGCGAGCGCATCCAGGTCTTCCAGGGCGACGTCATCCGCATGGCCGGCGCCGGTGCCCGCGAGACCTTCACCGTCCGCAAGATGTCCTTCGGTGTTGGTGTTGAGCGTACCTTCCCGCTTCACAGCCCCAAGATCGCCAAGCTCGAGGTCGTTCGTCATGGTCGCGTCCGTCGCGCCAAGCTGTACTACCTCCGCGACAAGGTGGGCAAGGCTGCTCGCATCCCCGAGAAGCGCTAAGAAGATCGCAGCGTCTGTCCACTCGTTTGGACGTAAGGGTCACCTTCGGGTGGCCCTTCTTTTTATCTGATTTGCATGCAAGGAGGGCCTGGTATGGCCAACATGACGAGCTCGGTTTCGGCATCGCAGGTTGCCGGTGAGTTGGCGAGCGCAACGTTTGAGGAGATCCCCGCCCTCGTGGAGCATTATCGCGAGGACCCGCGCCAGCAGGTGATCAAGGCTTGTGAACGCGCCCTTAAACGCCATGCCAAAGAGCTTGCCGAGCGCGAGCGCGTCAATGACATGTACGAGCTTATGCATGAGCTTGGCGGCGATGGGGTGGGCGGTGGTGTCGACGAGGTGGGTCGTGGATCGGTGGCCGGTCCTTTGACGGTATGCGCCGTCTGTCTTCCTATGGAGCCGCGCGTCTGGGGTATCAACGATTCCAAAAAGCTCACCGAGAAAAAGCGGGACGCCCTGTTCGATGAGATCAAGGAAAAAGCTCTGGCCTACCGGATCGTATTCGTGGGGCCGGACATCATCGACCGCGACAACATCCTCAACGCCACCATGGGCGGCATGAAGCAGGCCGTGGAAGAGCTGGACATCGTGCCCAACCTCGTACTGGTGGACGGCAACCGTGTCCCGGCGGGCCTGCAGATCCCAGCCCAGCCGGTGGTCAAGGGAGATGCCACCAGTGCCAGCATCGGTGCAGCGTCCATTCTGGCCAAGGTCAGCCGGGATCGCTATATGCTGGAGCTGGACAAGCAGTACCCGCAGTATCAGCTGGCAAAGCACACGGGGTACCCCACCAAGCTCCACTATAGAT
>CAJMSL010000209.1 GCA_905216045.1 uncultured bacterium | reverse complement strand
CTGACCGGTGGACGGCACCGAGCCGTACGCTTGAACTGAGAAGGGGGAGGCCTCGCGGCCTCCCCCTTTTTGCGTTTATGGGGCGTTCACAAAGCAATTAAATCAATCCAATCATCCACCGGTGAATATAAACGTTCACCGTTCTGTGGTCGGTTCTCTGTTCTCAATGGACTAATATTTGCTTTAGCGCGCTGATGCGCTTGTCCTGTTTTACACGGGTTGTTTTATTGATTGTGACGGAAGGACTCACATGGCAGATGTTCATGAGCTGCTTGATACTTGGATTGCCAATGTCAAGGACGAGGAGCTCCTCGCTGAGCTCAACACGATGAAGGAGCAGGGTGATGAGGACGCCATCACCGACGCTTTCTTCCAGGATCTCGCCTTCGGTACTGCCGGCCTTCGCGGCACTATCGGTGCGGGCACTAACCGTATGAATATCTATACGGTCGGTCGTGCGACCCAGGGATTCGCTGACTACCTCAATGCGACCTTCGAGCATCCGACGGTCGCCATCGCTCGCGATAGCCGCAATAAAGGTGAGCTGTTCGTCAAGACTACGGCTGCCATTCTTGCAGCAAACGGCGTGACTGCCCTCGTGTATCCCAAGATTTCTCCCGTGCCGACGCTCTCCTGGGCCGTCCGCGACCTTAAGTGCTCCGGTGGCATTTGCATGACCGCTAGTCATAATCCGGCGCCTTATAACGGCTATAAGGCCTATGGCCCCGACGGCTGCCAGATCACCAGCGAGGCCGCCGATGCAATTTCTAAGGCTATCGCCGAGACCGATACGTTCACCGGCGTGAAGTCCATGGACTTCGATGAGGCTCTTGAGCAGGGTCTGGTCAAATGGATCGATGACTCGTGCCTCGAGCGTTATTATGACGCCGTTCTCGCCCGCGGCGTGACCAACCTTTCTGCCGAGGAGATCGCTGGCGCTCCGCTTAAGCTCGTCTACACTCCGCTCAACGGCACCGGCCTCATTCCCGTCACGACGGTGCTCGAGCGCGCTGGCATCACCGATGTCACGGTTGTTCCCGAGCAGAAGGAGCCTAACGGCGATTTCCCGACCTGCCCGTATCCTAACCCCGAGATTCGTCAGGCCATGCAGAAGGGCATTGACCTGTGCGAGCAGGTTCACCCTGATCTGCTGCTTGCAACCGATCCTGACGCCGATCGCGTTGGCGTTGCCGTTAAGAATGGCGATGACTATCTGCTGCTGACCGGCAATGAGATGGGCGTTCTGCTGCTCGACTATATCTGCAAGACCCGCGCTGCTCGCGGTGAGGACCTCACTAAGAAGGTTGCTGTCACTACTATCGTTTCTTCCGCCATGGTTGACGCTCTGGCCGACGAGTACGGTTTTGAGCTCCGCCGCTGCCTGACGGGCTTCAAGTACATCGGCGACATCATTACTTCTCTTTCCGATGCTGGCGAGGTCGATCGCTTCATCTTCGGCTTTGAGGAGAGCTACGGCTATCTGGCCGGCGACCACGTGCGCGACAAGGACGCCGTGAGCACTTCGCTTTTGATTTGCCAGATGGCGCAGTATTACAAGCTCCAGGGAAAGAACCTTGCCGACGCGATGCACGAGCTGTACGAGAAGTATGGCTACTATCACAACAAGACGATTTCGCTGAGCTATCCGGGTGCTGAGGGTGCGGCAAAGATGGCCGGCATCATGGCCGGTCTGCGCGAGAACCCGCCCGCGGAGCTCGCCGGTTCCAAGATTGAGGCCGTCGTTGATTACAACACCTGCGTGAACGGCCTGCCGAAGGCTAATGTTATTGAGTTCGATCTTGAGGGTGGCAACAAGGGTATTGTTCGTCCTTCCGGCACCGAGCCCAAGATTAAGCTGTACATCTTCGCTAAGGGCGCGGATGCCGCCGAGGCAGATGCAGCACTTGACGCGATCGAGGAGTCCGGTCGCAAGCTGCTGGCATAAGGTATTTAAGAGTCTATAGCTATAGATGGGCTAAAGAGGGGATCTCGGATGCGAGGTCCCCTCCTGTTTTTAACCAGCCAGCCGAGAGTACTTATATGTGTAGGAAATGTGTACGCCCAGATTCCCGCCCACGGCGCCCCTCCGGTCTGGCAATATATCTCCTTGCCGCGCG
>CAJMSL010000208.1 GCA_905216045.1 uncultured bacterium | reverse complement strand
TTAAACGACGATACGCCCGCCTCGCGCATGGCCGAAAGATCGGCGCGGTTGTGCTCGTTCCACTCGGCGAGTGCCATATGAAAGGCGTAGTTGGCCGTGCAAGTTCCGTCGGCGCGGCGATGCCACTCGGCAAGGGCATCGGGCATGGTCACGCCGCGATCGGCCGTCGCGTAGTCCACAATGGTCGTCGTGCCGCCGCAGGCAGCCGCGCGCGTGCCGGTCTCAAAGCTATCGGCTGTCCAATCCATGCCGGTCCAGCACTGCATGTGCGTGTGGCCGTCGATAAAGCCGGGGAACACCCAGCAGTCCGTGGCGTCCTGGACGGTATCGTCCTCGCACGGCTCGATTGCCGCGGCAATCCGCACGATCTTGTCGCCCTCCATGGCAAGATCGGCTCGACGAAGCCCCTGGGGCGTCACGAGCGCGCCGTTTTTGATGATGATCATAATTGCTCCTTATTGATTGATGCAGTTGGCCACGCGATCAAAATACGAGCAGGCGGCAATATGCTCTGTTATGCAGCGCTGTCCCTTGACGGTATCGACGTCCCACAGCTCGTAGGCACGCGCCTCGACCAGCACCACGTCGGTACGGCCCCTGAGAATCGAACCGCCGCCGTCCTTGCCCTCAAGACACATAAGTGCATCGAACAGTTCCGCCGGAAAGAGCACCGGGCTCGAAGGTTCACCGTTGCACGCAAGACGCACCGGATGCTTGCGGCCACGCTCGTCAAATGCACGAACCATGGCCTCAAAAGAATCCGAACTCACGAGCGGCTGGTCGCCCGGCAAAAAGAGGCAACCTTTCCAGTTGCGTTCGACTCCCCACGAAAGGCCCGCACGGACGCTTTCGCTGCGCAGCTCGCCATCGTGCAGCACACACGGGCAATGCTTGTCCTCGCAAATCTGGGCGACCTCGGGCCAACGCGTCGAAACCACGACGTCAAAGCCCCGGGGAACCGAATCGATGGTCCGGGCAATCAGCGGCTCGCCACAGATATCGGCAAGCATCTTGTTAGAGCCAAACCGCTTGCCCTCGCCCGAAGCCATAATGACACATCCAAGTTTCATGGTGATACCTCCCCTGAAACCATCGTACCCACAACTCGCGCCGCGGGCATTCACATCGAAAGCGCTTATCCCACACGCCCGCGATGCAAAAAAGGGGCACCCCGCCGGTTGGCAGAGCGCCCCCTTTACATGGCTTACCTCAGCCCGGCTTTAGGCCTGGAGCCAACGGGCGGTGTTGCGCTCGTCGAGGGCCTTGAGGGTAGCGGCGGGATCGGCAACCTTCTGCAGGAACATCATGGCAGCGATGGCGTACGGCTTGTAGCTGGCCTCCTTGTACATGCCCACGCGATGCATGTCGAAGACGTCGGCGTTAACCTCGCCGTGCTCGCAGGAGACACCGGAGATGTCGGCGGGCAGCGGGTGCATAAAGATGGTGTCCTGGCCGTTGGCAGTCTTCTCCATGAGCTCGGTCGTGGAGCACCAGTCCTGATGGGTAGCGTTCTGGGCGAGCAGCTCCTTCTCGAGCGCTGCGATGCCGGCGTCGTCGCCCTCGGCGTACAGGTTGGTTCGCTTCTCCATGGCGGCAAACGAAGCCCTGCTCTTGGGGATCACGATGTCGGCGCCCTCGAAGGCCTCGGCCATGGTGTTGACCTGCTTATAGGTGGTGCCGGACTCGGCGGCATAGCCCTTGGCGCGCTCGACGACCTCGGGCATGAGGTCGTAGCCCTCGGGGTGGGCCAGGGTGACGTCCATGCCAAAGCGGGGCAGCAGGCTGATCAGCGACTGCGGGCAGGACAGCGGCTTGCCGTAAGAGGGCGAATAGGCCCAGGTGACGGCAACCTTCTTGCCCTTGAGGTTCTCCACGCCGCCGAAGTAGTGGATGATGTGGAGCATATCGGCCATGCACTGCGTCGGGTGGTCGACGTCGCACTGCAGGTTCACGAGCGTGGGCTGCTGCTCGAGAATACCGTCCTGATAGCCCTCCTTCACGGCGTCCATGAAGGTCTGCTGATACTTGTGACCCTCGCCGATGAACATATCGTCGCGAATGCCGATAACGTCAGCCATGAACGAGACCATGTTCGCCGTCTCGCGCACGGTCTCGCCGTGTGCGATCTGGGACTTCTTTTCATCGAGCACCTGCTCCTCAAGACCCAGCAGGTTGCACGCGGAGGCAAACGAGAAGCGCGTGCGCGTGGAGTT
>CAJMSL010000207.1 GCA_905216045.1 uncultured bacterium | reverse complement strand
ATGTAATCGTCGGCGTCTACAAAGAAAACCACCTCGCCCTTGGCGGCATCGATTCCGGCATTTCGAGCGCACGAGACGCCCGCGTTTTCCTGGTCAATCACCAGCACACGGTCGTCGGTCTGCGCAATTTGACGCAAGACGCCCAGCGAATCGTCAGCCGAACCGTCGTTGACGCAGACAACCTGAATCGCGCGCTCAGCCTGGGCCAACAGCGAATCGAGGCATCTCTGAATGGAGCGCGCGGAGTTGTATACGGGAACGACAATAGTCGCTTTGGGAATCGAGGCCTCTCCCATACCGACCTACCCCCTCAGCGATTCAATGAGGAAGGCGGCGAGTACGCCGGGGCCTCCAACCGATGCGTAGTATTTGGCGCGCCCCAAGGCACCATCCGTCGCAAAACTCGGATGCTCGTCAACCCAGCCCTCAGGATCTTTGAGGATGGCAGCGAGATTCGCACGCTTCCAGGGCTTGAGGTCGTCAAGCGAAAACTCCCCCGCGTCCAAGGCCGCCTGAAACTCCTTGGCCATCTGCACCAGGAACTCCTTATAGAACTTAGGCGCCAAGCGCACATAGTTCCACATATACGAATCGTACTTAATGAGCTGATTGAACTTGAGCATGCGCGCGACGTCATCACTTGCGTGGTCGCGGGCATATTCCTCTCTGATCCAACGCTCAATCTCGGCATACTCGGCATTGACGCAAAAGACCTTGGCCGAAGAATTGACCGAGGAGCTCTCGTTGTCCTGACGATACGAAAGCACGGCATCGTGCAGGTAAACGGCCTTGTCGGCGCACGCGATCACCTTAAAGGCGAATGACGTGTCCTGAAAGGATGCCCCCGGAGTCGGCAGGAACTTGATACCGTCGCGCTCAAGAAAATCGCGGCGGTACACGGCCGACCAAATCGACGGCTTTTGCTTAAAGAACTGCGTCGTATCGCTCGGGTGTACCGGCTTGCCGCAGTCCTTGTGCTTAAACATCTCGTGCAGCGAGCGACGTTCCTCGGGCTTAGACCAGTAGAAGTCAAAATTCGCCTTCGCAAAGTCGGCGCCATTGCGCTCGGCTGCCGCCACAAGTTTCTCCAGCGCGTCGGGCGCCATAAAGTCATCGGACTCCAGAATGCCCACGTATTTGCCGTGCACCATCTCGAGCCCGCGGTTCATCGAGTCGCCATAGCCGCTGTTGGCCTTGTCGATCATCTTGACGCGCCCATCGCGCTCCATATACTCGCGGATAATCGCCGGCGAGTTGTCGGTCGACCCGTCGTTAATGCAGATGATCTCAATATCCTTGAGCGTCTGCGCCACGGCGGAATCGAGGCACTCGCGCAGGTAGCGCTCAACGTTGTAGATGGGAATAAGCAGCGACAGGACGGGGCTGCCAGAGAAATTAGTAGACAAATGTGCTCCTTAGGAAATACCTGTCGTTAATGGTATCAAAGGGTCGTCCCGCTCGTGGGCGTTTATATAATCTATGGAGCCCGCAGAGGCAAACCGATACGAAAGGAAGTCATGCAGCCCAAAGCCGCACGCAACATATCCATCAAAGCGCTGCACTTAATCGCGGTCGCTGAAACGCTCGTACTCTCAAGCAGCAATAAGCACATCAATGTTACGTATAGCAGTCACCTCGCCCATGGCAGGTTCCTGCGTTTTATTCAAACCTTGCCAACATGGCGCAGCGACCCTTTACAATAGGTGCCGTCCTACGGACGCATTCGATAGCTTCCGTGCAGCGCTCGACCGCTGCGCGTGAAAGGATATATTCCCCATGACTTCCACCCTTCCCGCCCCCATCGACAAGCTCGCCATCGTTGTCGTCACCTATAAGCGCCAGGAGCTCTTGGCTAACCTGTTCGACTCCATGACCGAGCTCACGGCAACGCCTTGGCGCATCGTGATCGTCGATAACGAGAATTCGCGCGAGACCGAGGCCATGTGCACCGCATTTAACGAGCGCTTGGCCAACCTGTGGGGCATCGACGCTGACCAGCCCGATGCAAAAGGAGGCACCGACCGCGTTATCTACGCGCCGCAGCTCAAAAACGGCGGCGGCGCAGGTGGCTTCTCCGCCGGTACCAAGTGCGCCTACAATCTGGGCGCTCAGTGGTTTTGGGTCATGGACGACGACGTGCTCGTCATCCCGGAGGGCATCGAGCGCCTGGCCAAGTGGACGGACCGCTACGACGTCATCCAGGGTTCGCGCCTGG
>CAJMSL010000206.1 GCA_905216045.1 uncultured bacterium | reverse complement strand
GGTTGACGGCCTGCTCGATGCCATTGACGACGATGTGGTGGAGATGATTGTCGCCTAGGTCGAGAAAACCCATGCATCAATGGACGACGGCACATACGAGCGCGCCCTGGGCGCGGCGGCGACCTTCTTTAAAACCGTTAACGAGGCACTGTGTAACAACTTAGTGCTCAATCGTCAGCTGATCGAGAACATTCCGCTCGACGACTTTATGGCTCGCCTGCGCGAACCGCTCGAGCACGAGATTGCCGAACGCGATCTGCTGCCCCAAGGTCTCAAGGACGAGATGTTCGACTACTATCTGGCGTTTTTGCTGTCGGGTATTATCGGTATCTATCGCACGTGGGCGCTGTCTGACGGCTCGGTTCCTATCGAGCGCGTCTCTGAGGTCGCCAACGACCTGACTCTCAACGGTCTGTCGAGTCTGGAATCTCGCTTGGATTAGGCCTAGTTGGGCTCGTCGGCGTGGAAATTCCTGTTCACGAGGTTCTCCGGCGCCTTGTAGACCTCGCCGCGTAGGAGCTGTAGCCTGAGGATCCCTAAAAGAAGGTCCAGTTTATCATTCCCACTCCAATTGGGAATCCTCCGATGCGCCTTCGCACGCTTGCATGACCTCGATACCATGCGATCGTGCGAACTCGACGAGCTCTGCGTTGCGGGCGTTTATGGTGCCGAAGGCGGCGGGGCACACGATAAGGCGCGCGCAGTGGACGAGGAGCTCTTTGGCGCGGGCTATGGTTTTATCCCCGATCGGCTCGAAGGCGCGCTCGGCCACGCATTCCGTCGCCAGGTCGCGCGCGAGCTCGCAGTCGATGTCCCCTTCGTGCAGAATGCCCGCGTAGAACGCCTTGCCCTGCCGGATGAGCTGGCGAAACACAGCTGACCCCGTACCTGCGCCGGCGATGACGAACGTGTGCGCATCGCCGTGCGGGCGCCCAATTTCCACGCTGCCGAAGCGCTCGTTGAAGGTGCCATGTTGAAGGCCGTAGAGCTCGCCAATCGTCTCGCGCGTGAATATGTCCTCGGGTGCGCCGGCGCGGAAGACCCGGCCGTCCTTCACGCAAATCACCTTGTCGGCGCTTTTCTGCGCGAGCTCGAGTTCGTGGATGGACATGATGACAGCAACATTCCGCGATTTCGCAAGGTGGCGAAGTATTCGTAGCAGGTCGATCTGGTAGCGGATATCGAGATACGACGTGGGCTCGTCGAGCACGAGCACGCGCGGATCCTGCGCGATGGCGCGTGCGAGCATGACGCGCTGGCGTTGCCCGTCGCTTATCTGCATGAAGTCGCGCTCGGCAAGCTTTTCCACATGTGCGGTTTTCATGGCCTCGTCGACCCGATTATGGTCGTCGGGCGTGAGTGTGCCCATTCGCCCGGTGTAGGGATGCCTTCCCGCCTCTACGATATCGCGGCAGGTGAGGAGCTCGGTCCGGGGGCGATCTGTCAGCATAACGGCAAGGTTCCTTGCGAACTCCGCCGTCTTCCATCGGGAAATCTCCCGCCCGTCGAGCTCGACCGCGCCGGCAAGCGGTGCCAGATGGCGTGTGATGGTTTTCAAGATGGTCGACTTGCCCGAGCCGTTCGGCCCGATGAGTGCCACTACGTCGCCCGCGCGAACCTCCAGATCGACGCCTTCGACTACGACCTTCTTGTCGTAGCCAGCCGACAGGTCGCTTATGCGGAAAAGCGGTGCTCCGTCAGCCTGCGTTTCTACCGGGGTTTCGAGGTTCGACTCCCCTCCGAGCGTTTTGGGCCGCGGCACGAATTCCCCCATCTACCTCACCCGCTTCTTCAACATGAGTGCGATAACCACCGGCGCGCCGAAGATGGCGGTGACGGCGCTGATGGAAAGCTCGACGGGAGAGAACAGCGTGCGCGCGATCAAATCGCAACCCGCGCAGAAGATGGCGCCTCCCAAGAAGCACGCAGGAATCACGCGGATGGGCTTCGACGACTTCAGCGCCGACTTCACGAGATGCGGAACCGCGATGCCTACGAACGACACCGGACCAGCGAACGCGGTCACGCAAGCGGAGAGCATGCTCGCTAGAAGGACGAGCACCACGCGGAAGCGTGCGACGTTCACGCCGACGCTTTTCGCGTAGGCTTCTCCCAGCTGGAAGGTGGAAAGGGGCTTCGATATCGCGAATACGCATGCGCTCAAGGTAATCACCACGACCGCGATGACCGCGATGTCGTCCCAGTTCGAACCCGAGAAGCTACCCAAAGA
>CAJMSL010000205.1 GCA_905216045.1 uncultured bacterium | reverse complement strand
TTGTTGCTGGGTTTTTTGTGTGCCTCGATGCATGCCGCCTTACTGGTTTGACTCCCATTGCTGCGTTAAGATTCAGCCACGACTCGTTTTTTGCCCTTGTTGTTCACTCCCTCCTGAATCCCATGCCGGAGAGACCCTGCCGACGTTGCCCCGGACCGCCCGTGGTCCGGCATCGGCGTATCGAGTGCATGCGGCGAAACAGGCGCTTCAATAGAGTTCCTCCAACGATATACAGGCTAAATATACGCAGTTGCAGGTGGCAAACTTGAGCATAGGCCCTGCAATACGGGTGTATTGCAGGGGTTTTGGCAGGTTGGAATTATTCTCTAGAAGCTATAAAGGTGAGTGTATTACATGCGTACACCTCTGAGATTTTTACGCGCTCTCATTTTGGATGTACTACGCTTGTATTCGTGTTAATGGTTATTTACTTGAGTAAAATAAAGTAATGGTTATAAGATTCTAAGATGTCGGCACATGCCGCATTTGACCAACTATATTGCACGTTAGCTAAGGGAGGGCAGCGATGTCATCGACGCAAAAACGAGCCATCCTGCAGGTGCGCATTCGCGAGGAAGACAAGCAGCATGCCGAGCATCTCTACGACGCCATGGGCACATCGCTTGCCGAGGCCGTTCGCCTTTTTGTCACGCAGAGCATTTTGATGCGCAAGCTTCCCTTTCAGCCGGTCGCCGTGCGCTCAAAGGACGGCACCGCCGCCTATGGATCGCTCGAAGCATATGGGGACCCCAATCGCCGCTCCGAGGAGCGCAATGCCTGGATTGAGTACCTTGCTACAGAAAGCGACGATTCGATTTTGGGTCCCGAGGAAGTAGATATCCATGAGTAGCACCATCATCGACGAGACCGTCATCCTACGCTACCCGCTTGACGACGACGAAGTTCTGTCACCGCGCGCCGCCAAGGTCATCGCCACACGCACCGCTCGCGTCTACCCCGAAATCATCACGCGCGTCGTGGTCACGCTGCGCGACGTCTATAAGGTTCCCCGCGTTGAGATTGCTGCGGCCTTGAAAAGGCTGCTCGATGACGTCATGGTCGACGAGCCCACCGTTGTCGCCCTTGCCGTCAAACTCTTTGGCAAGACCCATATGGACTTTACCGACTGCCTCCTCGCAGCCCGAACCGCCATCTACAACGATGATGTCGTGAGCTTTGGCAAGCCCATCATCCAAGGCATGATCGATTACCGCCGCAAGCGCCAAACCGCTGCCGACGCCCGCGACCGCGCCGCCGAAGCCCGCAGCCGAAGCACCGACTCCACCATCGACAAACTCCGCCACCGCCCCCGCAGCTAACCCCATCCCCATCTGAGTTGCGGTGAAATAGATCCAGGTTTTTGGCATATTCGAGCTTTTCAGGAACTATTTAACCGCAACTTTCTGTAAGGGTTGTTTTTAGTGCCACCGAGGGGCACTAATCAACCGTTTGCCGATATGTTTGGCTCTGGCTCATGGCTCTGACCTGCCCCGTCAAGCTTTTGGTCAGTTCATGGCAAGGTCTGGCGGACCAAATATGGGATAGCGTAGTGTCATTCACTCCCCCCTCGAGACCATGGGGTCGAAAATGAGTCATGATAAACGCTGTTCCAAACCGCAAGCAGAGCTGTTCTTCCGGTTATTCGAGGCCCATCATGGCGGGCACCTGTTTATAGCTACCAAAAAATGGGACGAACGCTGTGCCTACGCGCTCATGCAAAAAGAGATGATTATTCGACTCTACAACCATGTCTACGCTGATCCCGCGTATTGGAATGACCTCGGCGTCGAAGATCGCATCTTTCAATTGGCATCCGCTATTGCGGTCGTTGAACCGGATGCCGTGTTTTGTGGAGCAACGGCGGCGCTGCTCTATGGCATCGGTTCTGCATATTCGCTTCTCGACAAGGTGCAAGTGCTGCTACCGCGTTCCACCAGACGCGATATGTACGCATTCGTTGAATACCGACGCTGGCGACCGGGCGACGTATGGCAGCTCGGCCCGTTTACGCTAACGGATCCATATCGCACGGTGGTCGACATCGCCCGAACGAGCGCTTTTCGATATGCACTAGGCTATATCGACGGGTTGGCTCGTGAGTACGGTGTCGAGCGTGAAGAATTGCGTGCATATGCACAAGCGAACTGCCGCGGATTGCACGGCATCGCGCGCGCATTTGACGTTTTTGAACACATGGATGGCAGGTCGGATAACGGTGGAGAATCCGAAGCACGAGCGGCAATGATTATGGCAGGAGTTGCCGCTCCCGAACTTCAGGTTGAAATCACTCGACCGGGAAACGCCGGCTATTATTTGG
>CAJMSL010000204.1 GCA_905216045.1 uncultured bacterium | reverse complement strand
GACATGCTTCGCGCGCCCCAGCTTGCTTGCTTGGAGGTGGTGGGCATGGCTATGGTCGCGGGCGGCGCCATTGGCAACGCGATCGACCGTCTGACTTTTGGCTTTGTGACCGATTTTATTGCCACCACCTTCATCGACTTTCCCGTCTTCAATGTGGCCGATATCGGCATTACCGTGGGCGTTGTGCTCGCCCTCTTCGGCTACATGTTCTTGAGTCAAGCGGCACGCGAGGTTGATGCGACTGCCGAGCTCAATGCCCGTGATGAGGCCCGCGCTAAGCGCAAAGCCAAGCAGCGAGGGGAGCGTGCCCGCAAGATTCGCGAAAGGAATGAGCGTTAATGGCCGACATCCATATTCTTGTTGCTGACGATTCCGCTGGTCAGCGTCTTGACGCCTATTTGGGCGCCAACGATGGCTGTCCCACGCGCTCTGCCTGCGCGCATCTGATCGAGGGAGGCGCCGTTGCCGTCAACGGTGAGACTTGTCTCTCTAAAAAGTACGCCGTACGCGCCGGCGATCGCATCTCGGTCGACTTGCCCGAGCCGCACGACCCGACCGACGTGATTCCCGAGGCCATTCCCCTCGATATCCGCTACGAGGACGACTACCTTATCGTGCTCTCCAAGCAGCGGGGCCTGGTGTGCCATCCCGCCCATGGCCACGAGAGCGGCACCCTTGCGAACGCTCTGGTCTACCACTGCGGCATCGATCATCTTGGTACTGTGCAGGGTGAGGACCGCCCCGGCATCGTGCATCGCCTGGATCGCGATACCTCGGGCCTTATGCTCGCGGCAAAAGACGACGACACCCAGCGCGCGCTTCAGAATCTCATCCGCACGCGCACGCTCGACCGTCGCTATATCACGCTCGTTCACGGTCACATCGCCATGGACGAGGGCACTATCAACACCGGTATTGCCCGTTCCACGCGCGACCGCGTGAAGATGGCGGTTTCGGATGACCCCTTTGCCCGTCAGGCCATTACGACCTTTAAGGTCCTCGAGCGCTTTGATTCCACGCGTTTTGACGACGGCTATACGCTCGTTGAGTGCCACCTGTTTACGGGCCGCACACATCAGATTCGCGTGCATATGCGCCATATCAACCACGCCTGCGTGGGCGATCCGCTCTACGGCAAGTGCGATGCGCGTGCCGATCAGGGCCTGACCAGGCAGTTCCTGCATTCTTGGCGCGTTGCGTTCGATCATCCCGTAACGGGGAAGCGCATTGAGTGCCGTGATGAGCTGCCGTGGGATCTTGCCGCGGTTCTGGACGATCTGGCCCCGCGTTCGCTTGGTCGCACTGCCGCCGGCGACGACATCGTTCCGCAGCTCGGTCTTCTCGAAGCCTAGCCAGTATTAGGTGGTTTCTTGAACTCGGTAAGCCTGCGGTAAGATATACGATTGTTTACGTTACACGTTGCTGGGAGCCTGCATGCTCGCCTTTTTACAAACCAACACACCCATCGTGATCTTCAACCAGATTGTCGTCACGCTGCTCACGGTCTGCTTTCTGTACCAGGTGGTCTTCTTTGTCATTGGCGCTCTTCGTGGCGAGGTCGCGCCTCCCAAGGCCAAAAAACTCCATCGCTATGCCTTTTTTATCGCGGCGCATAACGAGGAAGCCGTAATTGCCAATCTCGTACGCTCCATCAAGGACCAGGACTATCCGTCCGAGCTTATCGAGGTCTTTGTCGTTGCCGACGCCTGCACCGACAACACCGCGCAGCTCGCACGCGAGGCCGGTGCCATTGTTTACGAGCGCAATGACCTGGCCCGAAAGGGCAAGAGCTGGGTCATGGACTTTGGTTTCGATCGCATTCTCAACGAGTATCCCGACACGTTTGAGGGCTACTTTATCTTCGATGCCGACAACGTTATCTCCCGCGATTACGTGTCCAAGATGAACGATGCCTTTGACCAGGGCTTCCATGTGGTCACGAGCTATCGCAATTCCAAGAACTTCGGCAGCTCGTGGATCTCGGCTGCTAATGCCACGTGGTATCTACGCGAGGCGCGCTTCCTCAACAACGCGCGCAATATCTGTAAGACGTCTTGTGCCGTCTCGGGGTCGGGCTACCTCATCTCCGCCAGCGTTATCGAGGGCATGCACGGTTGGCAGTTCCATACGCTGACTGAGGATATTCAGTTCACCACGTTCTGCGCCATTCACGGCATTCGCATCGGTTATGCGCCGGCGGAGTTCTTTGACGAACAGCCCGTGACGTTTAAGGCGTCCTGGAAACAGCGCATGCGCTGGACCAAGGGCTTTTACCAGGTGTTCTTTACCTACGGTAAGCATCTGGTCAAGTCGACGTTCCGCTATCATCGCTTTGCCGCCTACGACATGTTCAT
>CAJMSL010000203.1 GCA_905216045.1 uncultured bacterium | reverse complement strand
GACGACGAGGGCCGCGTGACCGTGCCTGTGCCGCTGCACGATACGGCGACCGAGCTCGATCGCCTGCGTCTGGCGTTGCCGGGTCTTGCCATCGAGCGCCTTCACGGCCGTATGCCAGCGGGGGAGAAGGATCGCGTGATCGACGCCTT
Source organism: uncultured bacterium (assembly GCA_905216045.1). Lineage (GTDB taxonomy): Bacteria > Actinomycetota > Coriobacteriia > Coriobacteriales > Coriobacteriaceae > Collinsella. The sequence continues at coordinate 2,231 of CAJMSL010000203.1, read as the reverse complement.
CAAGCGTGGCGAGATTGACGTGCTCGTCTCGACTACGGTGGTCGAGGTGGGCGTCGACGTGCCCAACGCCACCGTCATGGTCATCGAGAACGGTGAGCGGTTTGGCTTGGCGGCGCTGCATCAGCTACGCGGTCGCGTGGGCCGCGGCAGCGTGTCGGGCACGTGCCTGGTCATGACGCACTCCAAGGGCAATGGCGGCGCCTCGGCGGCACAAGACCGTCTCCAGTCGCTCGAAAAGACCTCGGATGGTTTTACGCTTGCCCAGATGGACCTGCGTCTGCGTCACGAGGGCGAAATCCTGGGGTACCGTCAGCACGGTGGCGTGACCTTGCGCTTTGTGGACCTGGATGCCGATGAGGACCTTATCGAATGGGCCCATTTGGACGCGGTCGAGCTCTTGCGGTATGCTTGCAACCTTGACTCTGTGGCGACGCGTCCCTTGCGCGAGGCGGTCGCCATGCGTTATCGACATATCTTTAAGGAGGTCAGCGGAGGATGAGAATCATCGGCGGCGAATGGCGCGGTCGTAAGATCGAGGAGCCCCGTGGTCGCGATGTCACCCGCCCCACGACTGATCGCGTGCGCGAGGCGTGCGCATCTATGGTCATGTCGGCATTCGATTTCGATTTGGACGAGGTTCGTGTGCTGGACGCCTTTGGCGGCTCCGGTGCCTTAGGGTTAGAGATGCTCTCTCGTGGGGCCCGCTCGCTCACGACGTTTGAGATCGATCGCAACGCCGCGCGGCTCATTACCAAGAATATCGAGTCGCTCTGCCGTGACCGTGCGCGTTGGCGTGTGGTCACGGGCGACATGCTGGCAAGTGCCTCGCGCGGTCGTGTACCGGGCGGCCCCTTTGATTTGGTCCTGCTCGACCCGCCCTATGCTTTTGGTGCCGAGCCGGTCGAGGAAATGCTGCAGAACCTGGCTCAGCAGGGTCTGCTTGCGCCTGGCGCTTATGCCCTGTTTGAGCATGCCTCCGCCGATGCGGGCGCGCATCCGGCAGGCTTTGAGACTGTACGTGAGAAGCGCTACGGCATTACCTCGGTCGACCTGCTTCGTTGGGTCGGCGATGACGACGGTGAGGACGATAGTGCCGTCACCGATGCCGATAACAACGATGCCACGACGTTTCAGGAGGACGCCCATGAATGACACCATCAACCGCGTGATCGTCCCGGGCACCTTCGATCCCATCACGTTTGGCCATATCGATGTGATCCGCCGCGCCCGCCGCATCTTTCCCAGTGTGATCGTCGCTGTTGCAGAGTCGCAGGGTAAAAACGGTGTGGGCACCACGTTTATGCTCGATGAGCGCGTGGCGCTGGCCCGCGAGGCGCTCGGTAATATCGACGGCGTCGAAGTCCTGCCCTTTACCGGCCTCTTGGTCGACTTCGCTCGTGAGCAGGGGGCGGGGGCCGTGGTCAAGGGCCTGCGCGCCATGACCGACTTTGAGTATGAGCTGCAGCAGGCCGACCTCAATTATCGCTTGGATAGCGAGCTGGAGTCCATCTTTGTCATGAGTGCTCCGCAGTACGGTTACATCTCGAGCTCGGTCGTTCGCCAGATCGCCTCGCTCGGCAGCGATGTATCGACGTTTGTGCCGCCCAACGTGGTCGAAGCGCTCAGACATCGCTTTTCGTGACGTTTTTTATTGCCTGGTGGCATGTGGTAAACTAGCACGATGATATGTTACCTATGAAAGGAGACCGGATGCCGGGCGAGAATTTTCCTGGCGATAGGATCGTCAGCTTGGTCGATGAGCTCGAAGGGCTGATCGAGGAAGCCAAGCCGCCTTTCGGCAAGAACGCTCAGTTCAAGGTCATCGACGCCGACGTGTTCTTCAATATCCTCGACGAGATCCGCATGAGCTATCCCGAGGAGTGGCAGAAGTCCCGCCGTATCCTTAAGGAGCGCGAGGAGCTTATGGCTTCCGCCGCCGCTCAGGCTGATTCCATCATCGCCGACGCTCAGCAGCAGGCCCTCACCATTGCCGGTGAGCAGGAGATCGTCCGCCTTGCGCAGCAGCAGGCCGACGACATCCGCGATCGTGCCCAGCAGTACGAGCGCGAGACGCGTTATGCTGCCGAGGACTACGCGGAGCAGGTCTTTACGCACCTGGAGGAGAACCTCAAGAGCCTGACTGGCACCGTTACCCGTTGCCGTCAGCAGCTCAACGAGGGTGCCGCCCAACAGAATGGTCAGTGGTAATGGCTGAGTTTCCGAGCGTTACC
>CAJMSL010000202.1 GCA_905216045.1 uncultured bacterium | reverse complement strand
CCGCTAAGAACAAGAAGGCTGCTATCGGCCTGGTTGTCTCCGCTGCTATCTGCGCCTTCGTCTGCGGCGTTACCGAGCCCTTCGAGTTCGGCTTCATGTTCCTGTGCTTCCCGCTCTACGTCGTGTACGCTGCTCTGTACGGCATCTTCACCATCGTCACCTACTATGTTGGTTTCCGTGCTGGCTTCTGCTTCTCCGCTGGTGCTACCGACCTCCTGTTCTCCTCTAGCCTCCCGGCTGCCGCCAACACTTGGATGATCATCCCGCTGGGCATCGCTGCCTTCGTGGTCTTCTACCTCGTGTTCCGCTTCGCCATCACCAAGTTCAACCTCATGACCCCTGGTCGCGAGGATGAGGATGTCGAGGAGACCTCCGCTTCCGCCGCTGCTGGCGACGACAAGTTCGCCGCTCTGGCCGCCGCTGTTCTTGCTGCCGTCGGTGGCAAGGAGAACGTCAAGACCGTTGACTGCTGCGCTACTCGCCTGCGCTTCGAGCTTGGCGATTCCGCTCTGGTCGACGAGGCTGCCTGCAAGAAGGCCGGCGCTCTGGGTGTCATGAAGATGGACAAGGGTGCTACCCAGGTCATCATCGGCACGCAGGTCCAGGCTGTTGCCGAGGAGCTCAAGAAGCTTCTCTAAGCCTTAAAGACGTATCTGTCTTACAAAGGGTCGTCCCGCTCCGCGGGGGCGGCCCTTTTTGCTGCCTCGATACTTGATGTAGTGGTGTAATTGGTATTACGGCGCACAGGCTATCAACCGGCAAACAATATCGAAATGTGCTGGTTGACCTGCTGTTATTCCATTAAAACTGCTATAGTACGTGGTGTCTGGTTACAACCAATTTCGAGTCATTTATCCGGCAGGTATCATTATGGCAATGGGAGCGCGCAAACAACCTCTGTACGATCAGCTCGTTGATCTACTGACCGATAAAATCGATCACGAACTTCGGCCCGGCGACTATTTGCCGTCCGAGCGTGACCTGTCGGAACGCTACGGACTCTCGCGTACGACGGTTCGCCTTGCCCTGCAGGAGCTTGAACGCCTGGGGCTGGTGGTTCGTCAGCGCGGCCGTGGAACCATGGTGTGCGACCGCTCTCTGCAAACGGCAAACCTCACGCAGACCTATAGCTTTACCGAGCAGATGAAGGCGATCGGCCGTGTGCCCAAGACGACGATTCTTGAGTTTACCGAGGTCGAGGCTGACAAGAATATTGCCGTAGAGATGAACGCGCGCCTAGGCGAGCGTCTGTACAAGATCAAGCGCCTGCGTATTGCCGATGGTGTGCCGCTGATGATTGAGTGTACATATCTGCCGAGTCGCAAGTTCTTTGCGCTTAAGCGCCCCATGATCGAGAACAAATCGCTGTACGACATGATCGAGCAGGACTTTCACGAGAAAGTTCGCGTGGCAGAGGAAGAATTCTACGCGAGTATCGCACGCCATTCCGACGCTCGTCTGCTCGAGATTGCCGAAGGCGCACCGGTCCTGGATTTGATTCGTACCACATATGACATGAACAACGAGGTTATCGAGTATACGCGTTCGGTTGCGCGTGCCGACCAGTTTAAGTACAAGGTCTACCACAACCGCGCAGTCTAGAGTTATTGGGTATAAACGGCTTGGCGTGTTTTGCGGCGGGTGCAAAATGTGCCAAGCGGTAGAAGGCAACGAACAATCGCTCGAATTAACAATGCAGTGGTTTTTGATCCGCCCTAAAACACACTGCGGGTACGGGAGCATAGATGAGCACGTATGCTATCAAGGCCGACAAGTTCTTTTTGCCGGCGGGGCCGCAGCTGGGCGGCTTCCTGATGGTCGAAGACGGCGTCTTTGGCACTTGGCAGGCCGATGAGCCCGCTTGCGAGATCAAAGATTATTCGGGTACATGGATTGCGCCGGGCATGGTGGATACCCACATTCATGGCTTCTATAACCATGCCACGACCGATAACGATGCCGAGGGTATCAACATAAGCTCGACCGAGCTCGCTCGTCGTGGTACCACCAGCTGGCTGCCTACGACCTTTACCGACGGCGTGGAGCAGATCAAGGACGCCTGTGCTGCTATTGCACAGGCGGACGAAGAGCGCGGACCTGAGTTCTGCGGTGCTCGTATTCAGGGTATCTACCTGGAGGGTCCGTTCTTTACCATGAAGCACGTGGGTGCCCAGAACCCCGCTTATCTGATTGACCCGTCCGAGAAAGTTTTTGACGAGTGGCAGGAGGCCGCCGGCGGTCGTATCGTCAAGAGCGCCATGGCGGCCGAGCGCGATGGCGCTGCCGCTTATGCTGCGGCTCTGAGCGCAAAGGGCGTCGTGACCTGCATTGGCCACTCTGATGCCACCTATGATGAGTGTGCCGCTGCCATCAATGCTGGCGCAAGCTGCTATACGCAGACCTAAAACGGCCAGCGCGGCCTCCATACCCGTGAGCCCGGTGTCGACGGG
>CAJMSL010000201.1 GCA_905216045.1 uncultured bacterium | reverse complement strand
CGTCCAGAACGTACAAGTTGGCATGAAAAAGGCGAGGCATAGACCTTTTGGTCATGCCTTGCCTTTTGAATGACAAATTGTCGTTCTGGACGGCGCGTAGCGTCGACCGGTTCCGCGGTTTGGTAAAACCGCGGAACAAAAAGTCGCCCCCTCCCGCGCACGGAACGGGAGGGGGCTAAAGGTAGGAGTCTACCGGTGGGTTGACCCCACCGGACAGACGATGACCAGGTGATCCTTTACAGGATCGTCAAGGTTTCCGTGGGGTACCCGTTGGGTACTTAGATCAGCACGCAGGCGACGGTCAGGATGACGGCGCAGACGACGGAGAGAGCGACGATGAGCTTAAGGGCAAACTTGAGCCAGGTCGTCCACTCGATCTTGGCCAGGGCGAGACCGCCCATGATGGCGCCGGAGGTCGGGGTGAACAGGTTCACGACACCGATGGCGGCGGAGAAGATCATGACCATGACCTCAGGCGAGAAGCCGAGCTTAACAGCCAGCGGTCCCATGATGGGCATGGAGACGGTGGCCATACCGGAGGTCGAGGGGATCAGGAAGGACAGGCCGAAGTAGACCAGGAAGCTCATGGGAGCGAAGATCACGCCGGACAGGCCAGCCAGGGCATTGGCGGCAGCGTCGAGGACGAAGACATCGAGGCCGGTGTTAGCCATGAGGACGGAGATACCACGGGCGAGGGCGATGACGAGAACAACGGACATCATGTCGGCAGCGCCGGTGATGAAGGTGTTAACGATCTGCTTCTCGGACAGGCCACCGATGATACCGATCAGGACGGCCATGAGGAAGAACCAGGTGGAAGCCTCGTCGAAGTACCACTGGCCAATGGGCAGGCCGGTGATCAGGGCAGACCAGCCCTGGACGACGGCGTTACCGTCGGCGTCGTAGACAGCGCCAGCGTCGAAGAAGTTGGCGACGCCCTCGTTGAGGTCGGCCAGCGGAATGAAGCCGACGATCATGACGACGAAGGTGAAGGCGAAGGCGATCAGAACACCCTTCTGACGACCGGTGAGCTTGACCTCCTTGTGGACCTCGGAAGCAGCCTTGCCGTGAGCCTCTTCGGCGTCCTTGAGCTCCTGCATCGACAGGATGGTGGAACCCTTGTCAGCCTTGACCTTCTTGGCGTAGCTCATCACGAAGAAGATGGACATAGCGGTAGTGACAATCCACAGGACGGCACCGAGGCCGATGATGATGGACTGGTTGACCTCAATGCCAACGCCGGTCAGAGCGTCGACGGCAGCGCCGACGGCGAACGGGTTAACCGTGGAGCCCAGGCAGCCGCAGCCAGCGCCGAGCAGGACGGTAGCGGCACCGACCATGGGGTCGAAGCCAGCAGCCATCATGGTAGCGGCGAGCAGGGCGTAGAAGGGAACGGTCTCCTCGCACATACCATAGGTGGTACCACCGAGGGAGAAGATGAGCATCAGCACGGGAATGAGCATAATCTCGTTGCCCTTAAGCTTCTGCACCAGAACGGCGATGCCGTTGTCCAGAGCGCCGGTCTCGGTCATCATGCCGAGGAAGCCGCCCAGGATCATAACGAAGAGGCAGACGGGCAGAGCGTCAGCGAAGCCCTTAATCGGGGCGGTGCAGAAATCGCTCAGACGGGCGGCAGTAACCGCGCCGCCGGACGTGCCGGAGACGATAACGGTAATCACTGCGACAATTGCCAGCAGAGCAAGAAGAATGGTGAACGATGAAGGCATACCGCGCTTTTTCTTAGCGGTCTCAGTCATAGTTCTCATCCCCCCTTCATAAATCATTTACTGATCTCGCCAGAAGCGGCTCTTCCGTGCCGTGCCTGCCGCTTGATGCGAGATTATTACCAGATAAAACCGCTCGGGGTGTGCAGCAATACACCCCGAGCGAGATGCTAGATGCTCTTACTTGAGCGTGGCGTACATGACAGCCTTAATGGTGTGCATGCGGTTCTCGGCCTCGTCGAAGACCTTGGAAGCGGGGCTCTCGAAGACCTCGTCGGTGACCTCCTGCTCGGTGATGCCGAACTGCTCGCACTTCTCGGCGCCAATGGTGGTGTTGGTGTCGTGGAAGCTGGGCAGGCAGTGCAGGAAGATAGCACCCGGGTTGGCCATAGCCATGACCTCGGAGGTAACACGATACGGGGTGAGCTGAGCGATGCGCTCGGCCCAGACCTCGTCGGGCTCGCCCATGGAGACCCACACGTCGGTGTAGATAACGTCGGCACCGGTGACGCCGTCCTTGACGTCGGTGGTCAGCTTGATGGTGCAGCCGTTAGCCTCGGCGATGGGCTTGCAGGCCTCGATGACGTCGTCAGCGGGCATGCACTCCTCGGGGCCGCAGGCCACGAAGTTCATGCCGAGCTTGGAGCAGACGACCATGAGGGAGCGAGCGACATTGTTCTTGCAGTCGCCCATGAAGACGAGGGTCTTGCCCTTGATGTCGTAGTTGAAGTTCTCCTGGACG
>CAJMSL010000200.1 GCA_905216045.1 uncultured bacterium | reverse complement strand
CTGTGGGGCGGTTATTTTTTTTTCTCTTCTCCCCCTCCTCTCCTTACTCCTACTTTTTGCGCCCTTCGCCTTTCATTTCCCCCCCTCTCTTAAACTCTTTCCCCCCGCCCCTCCGGAACCACACGGGGGCCACCGTTAAGTTATCCCCCGGCATTCAGAAAATCTAAGTGCCAAAAAATAAGATTTTTTGACTCCGTGTTGTATAACCCGCCATTCGTGGGTACCATTCAACGCGTACGCAAACAAAAAGGGTTAATTCGCGTGGTATAACCGCGCGGCCCAAAAAGGAGGAGACAAGCATGTCGTCTTTGAAGCCGCTTGCAGATCGTGTTCTGGTCAAGCCCGACGAGGCCGAGCAGAAGACCGCTTCCGGTCTGTATATCGCCAGCAACGCCCAGGAGAAGCCGCAGCGCGGCACCATCGTTGCCGTTGGCGCCGGCAAGGTCAACGACAAGGGTGAGCGCATCCCCATGGACGTCAAGGTCGGTGACGTTGTCATCTACGGTAAGTTCGGTGGCAACGAGGTCAAGGTCGACGGCGAGAAGTATCTGCTGATGCGCGCCGACGACATCTACGCCGTCGTCGAGGCCTAGTCTCGTCAGAATCTCTGATTCGTCTTTGAACGCGCCCGCCGCATAGGACTCGGAAACGGCGACGCGAGTCACATTTCTTTTGGAGGATTACCTACCATGGCAAAGAACATTACGTTCAACACCGATGCCCGCGCTAAGCTTGCCAAAGGCGACAACACTCTGGCCGACGCCGTTACCGTCACCATGGGCCCCAAGGGTCGCTACGTTGCGCTGCAGCGCACGTTCGGTGCCCCGACCATCACCAACGACGGCGTTTCCGTCGCCAAGGAGATCGAGCTCGAGGACAACATCGAGAACATGGGTGCCCAGCTGGTGAAGGAGGTTGCCACCAAGACCAACGACACCGTGGGTGACGGCACCACCACCGCAACTCTGCTCGCTCAGGCCATTGTCAACGACGGCCTGCGCAACGTCGCCGCTGGCGCCAACCCGCTGGCCATCCGTCGCGGCATCGACAAGGCCGTTAACGCCGCCGTTGCCGAGATGAAGCAGCAGGCCACGCCGGTCGAGACCAAGGAGCAGATTGCTTCCGTCGGTACCATCTCCGCCGGTGACCCCGAGGTCGGCGAGAAGATTGCCGAGGCCATGGAGGTCGTGGGCAAGGACGGCGTCATCACCGTCGAGGATTCCCAGACGTTCGACATCACCATCGACACCGTCGAGGGCATGCAGTTCGACAAGGGCTATGTCTCCGCTTACTTCGTCACGGACAACGACCGCATGGAGGCCGTGATGAAGGATCCGTACATCCTCATCACCGACCAGAAGATCTCCAGCGTTCAGGACATCATGCCCGTTCTCGAGGCTGTCCAGCGCGCTGGCCGTGGCCTGCTCATCATCGCTGAGGACATCGACGGCGAGGCTCTGCCGACCCTGGTCCTCAACAAGATCCGTGGCGCCCTCAACGTCTGCGCCGTCAAGGCCCCGGGCTACGGCGATCGCCGCAAGCGCATCCTCGAGGACATCGCCGTCCTCACCGGTGGCCAGGCTGCCCTGGACGAGCTGGGCGTGAAGGTCGCTGACATCACCGCCGATATGCTCGGTACCGCTAAGTCCGTCACCATCTCCAAGGACAACACCGTCGTCGTCGGCGGCGCTGGCTCCAAGGAGGCCATCGACGCCCGTATCGCTCAGATCAAGGGCGAGATGGAGAACACCACCTCTGACTTCGACCGCGAGAAGCTCCAGGAGCGCCTGGCCAAGCTCTCCGGCGGCGTTGCCGTCATCAAGGTCGGCGCTGCTACCGAGTCCGAGCTCAAGGAGATCAAGCACCGCGTCGAGGATGCCCTGCAGGCTACCCGCGCTGCTGTCGAGGAGGGCATCGTCGCCGGCGGTGGCGTCGCCTTCATGGACGCTGCTCCTGCGCTCGACGCTGTCGAGATCGACGACCCCGAGGAGAAGATCGGCGTCGACATCGTCAAGAAGGCTCTGACCGCTCCGGTCGCTACCATCGCCAAGAACGCTGGCTTTGAGGGCGCTGTCGTGGTCGACAAGGTTGCCGAGCTGCCTGCCGGCCAGGGTCTCAACTCTGCCAACGGCGAGTGGGGCGACATGATCGAGATGGGCGTCCTCGACCCCGTCAAGGTCAGCCGCGTCACCCTGCAGAACGCTGCTTCTGTCGCCAGCCTGATCCTCATCACCGAGGCTACCGTCTCCGATGTCCCCAAGAACACTCAGCTTGAGGACGCAATCGCTGCTGCTACCGCTGGTCAGCAGGGCGGCGGTATGTACTAAGGCCGACAAGGTCTAGAACTCCCACCGGGAATCCGGGGGTGTGACGGGGGCTTCTCTCCGGAACGTCCTCGGACATGCAAAGAGGCTCCTATTTGGCAAGGTGTTTTTTAGAATCCATTTTGCGCTCGGCCTCGAAGGCCTGCCT
>CAJMSL010000199.1 GCA_905216045.1 uncultured bacterium | reverse complement strand
GTGCTGCGAGGAGGTTGGCTGGGAGTACACCCCGGTCATGGTCGACGGCAAGCCCTATGTGGCTCCCGCCGAGACCTTCCACCACATCCACTACAAGCAGCCGATCTTTGACGGTGTCGAGGGCGTGGCGCTGCTGGCCGATTATGTTGGTGTCGACGACGGTACCGGTATCGTCCACAACTCGCCCGGCCACGGCGTCGACGACTACTTTGCCTGCCTCAAGGAGGGCATCACCGACATCTGCATGCCGGTCGATGACGACGGCAAGTTCTACACCGGTGAGGAGTTTGGCACCGGTGGCCCCTTCAGCGGTATGGACACCGATGAGGCCAACCCGCACATCATCGAGTTCCTGCGCGAGCGCGGCACCCTGGTCCTCGAGAAGAAGATCACGCACAGCTATCCGCACTGCTGGCGCTGCAAGCACCCGGTGCTCTTCCGTGCTACCGACCAGTGGTTTGTCTCGATGGACAAGACCGGCTTGCGCGAGCAGGCTGGCAAAGAGGTCCGCGAGAACGTTAAGTGGTATCCGGCCCACGCGGCCAACCGCATCGGCGCCATGGTCGAGCAGCGTCCCGACTGGTGCATCAGCCGTCAGCGCAACTGGGGCGTGCCTATCCCCAGCTACACTTGCGTCGACTGCGGTGAGAAGGTCATGAACGACGCCACGCTCGACGCCGTCATCAAGCTCTTCCACGAGAAGGGCTCCGACGCTTGGTTCACCGACGCTCCCGAGAGCTACCTGGGCGAGGCCTGCGTCTGCCCCAAGTGCGGCGGCCATCACCTCAAGGCCGATAAGGACATCCTCGACGTGTGGTGGGATTCCGGCGTCTCCTGGAAGGCCGTCTGCGAGTATCGCCTTGAGCTTGAGTACCCGGCGGATGTGTACCTCGAGGGCTCCGACCAGCATCGTGGTTGGTTCCAGAGCTCGCTGCTCACCTCGGTGGGTGCCAACGGCCACGCCCCGTACAAGGCAGTCGTCTCGCAGGGCTTCACCCTCGACGGCCAGGGCCGCAAGATGTCCAAGTCGCTCGGCAACGTCATCGACCCCAACAAGGTCTGCGACGAGATGGGCGCCGACATCATCCGTCTGTGGGTTGCGTCCGTCGATACCAGCTCCGACGTGTCCATCGACCACGAGATTCTTGCTCGTACGTCCGATGCCTACCGTCGTTTCCGCAACACGCTGCGCTTCCTGCTCTCCGAGCTCGAGGGCCAGTTTGAGCCCGAGACCGACGGCGTCGCCTTTGCCGACCTGCTGCCGCTCGACAAGCTCATGGTTGCCCGTCTGACCCAGGTCCAGGCCGAGGTCGACGACGCCTACGCCAGCTACGAGTTCCCGCGCGCCTACCGTGCGCTTTACGACTTCGTGGTTACCGAGCTTTCCAACGTGTACCTCGACGCCCTGAAGGACCGCCTGTACTGCGACAAGCCCGGCTCGCTCGAGCGCCGCAGCGCCCAGACCGTGCTTGCCGAGCTCTTCTCGATGCTCATGCGCGACCTGCAGCCGATCCTGTCCTACACGGTCGACGAGGCCATGGCCTATGCGCCCGCCGGCTGCGTCGATCACCAGAAGTACGCCGCGCTGCTCGATTGGTACAAGTCGCCCATCACGGTCGACGAGGCCAATGAGTTCGAGGGTGTGCTCGAGGCTTCGCTCGAGCTCCGTAGCGCTGTGACCAAGGCCCTTGAGGATGCCCGCTCCGCCGGCACCTTCACTAAGAGTCAGCAGGTCCGCGTCAAGGCGGTCGTTCCCGCCGAGATGTACGCGCTGCTGACCGGCGACAAGGCCGTCGACCTGGCCGAGTTCTACATCGTCTCCGATGTTGAGCTGACCCAGGGCGAGGAGCTTTCCGTTGCTATCGAGGCTGCCGAGGGCGAGTGCTGCGACCGTTGCTGGAACTATCGCACCACCGTCGGCGAGTACAACGGCCACGCTCATATCTGCAAGCGCTGTGCTGACGCTTTGTAGTTACGCGGTTTTACCAAACCGCGTAAGCGGTTGACGCTGCAAACCCGCCAGAGCGGCAATCTGCCTTTCAGCTTCGGCGGCATGATCAAAAGATCTATGCCGCCTTGCTTCAAGGCACCTTGCTCGCTCTGGCGGGTTTTCGCTGTCGGTAACGAATCATCGGCTATTTCGTTGCTGGTCAATATAAGATATTGCTTTGCGTTAAACGTTATTTGACGTTCTTGAGGGTAGGGGATTTCTTTGGGTCGTAGTGCGGATATGACGCCGCCTTTGCGTTGGCGGTTGGGTGTTGCTGGCGGGGTGGCGCTCGTTGTGCTGCTTGTTGACCAGTTGACCAAGCTTGGGGTTCGTGCCATGGGCGATGCACTGCATGTGACCGTCATCCCCGGCGTGATCGACTTCCTGTTTGTCCGCAATATTGGCGCTGCCTTTAGCATGGGCGAGGGGCATGGCATCGCGTTTGCCGTGCTGGCGTTGGCGGTCTTTATCGCTATTGCCGTGTA
>CAJMSL010000198.1 GCA_905216045.1 uncultured bacterium | reverse complement strand
GCCCGTCGTGGAGACGCCGGCCGACGCTTGGAGGTGCAGCCGCCTGGCAAAGGCCGTGAAGAGGGGCACCGAGGGCATTGAGAACTACACCTTTGGCGACATGGCCCGCGGCGTGCAGCAGTTCTTCTGGAACGAGGTCTGCGACTGGTACGTCGAGGTCACCAAGGCCCGCCTGAAGGGCGAAGGTCGTCTGCAGGCCCAGCGCAACCTGATCTTTGTGCTCGACACCTCCATTCGCCTGATGCACCCGCTCATGCCGTTTGTTACCGAGGAGATCTGGGACAACATGCCGGCGAGCGTGCTCGACCTGGACGCCGAGGGCAACGTGGACCGTGCCGAGGCGCTCATGATCGCCAAGTGGCCGGAGCCCGCCGACTACGCCAAGTACGTCGACGAGCCCGCCGAGCGCGCGTTTGAGCTGTGCCGTGCCGTCGTTTCCGCCGCCCGCGCCACGCGTTCGCGTCACCGCTTGAGCCCCAAGGCCGAGCTCGACGTGGTCGTGCGCGCCGGTGCCGAGGACATCGAGAAGCTCGAGAGCCTGCGCTCGACCATCGAGCCGCTGGCCAACACCGCCTCGCTGGTCATGAGTACCGACGTTGAGAAGCCGGCTGCGAGCATCGCCGTGGTCGACAGCGGCGTCGAGGTCTTTGTGGTGCTTGAGGGCAAGGTCGATCTTTCGGCCGAGAAGGCGCGCCTGGAGAAGGAGATCGCCGCGGCCCAGAAGGAGCTCGCCGGCTGCGAGAAGACGCTCGCCAACGAGGGCTTTGTGGCCAAGGCCGCGCCCGCGGTGGTCCAGAAGAAGAGGGACCGTGCAGCTGAGCTCAAGGAGATCCTGGCGGCGCTGACTGCTCAGGTTGCTGACTTCTCGTAAGGTTTGCTCTGGGGCGCGTCCCGACGCTTTGCTCGCTACTGCGAACAGTCCTGCGCAAGACGGACAGCACATTTAGTGCTGTCCTTTGCGTGCGGAACTTGTATCGAGCAAAGCGTCGGGCCGCTCCTAGTGCGGTTACGTGGTTGTTTGCATCTGGTAGGTTAGGACCACTGGGTTGTGGCCTTGATCTTGCTGCAAGCGGATAAAGGCTGATATTGTCAACACGAGGGGCTCATTCTTTTTGGTGGGCCTCTTTTTCTGTTATGGGGGACTTTGGGTTATGGCTAAGCGTTCTGGGTCGTATGTCGTTCCGTTCTCGTTTGAGTTGCTTTCGTTTGATGAGGCCGTGGGGCTTGCTGCTGATACGGGGCGGATTTCTGGGGATGCTGGTCCTTTGCTCGAGACGGTTGTCGATATGCTCGATGAGCTGGGGCGTCCGGACGAGTATTTCGATAGCATCCAGGTTGCCGGTACCAATGGCAAGACTTCGACTACGCGTTTTTCGGCTGCCATTCTTCGTGGTGAGGGGCTCAAAACCGCGCTGTATACGTCGCCACAGCTGGTGCGCTATCCCGAGCGCATGGAGGTTGATGGGTGCGTCGTGAGCGACGAGGCCTTTGCCCGTGGCGTTTCGGCAGCTGTCGAGGCGGGGCATCGCGTGAATGCGCGCCGTGTGGCGGCAGGGGAGCGCGCCTATTCCATCACGCCGTTTGACCTGCTGACGGCTGCCGCACTTGTAGTGTTTGCCGAGGCCGCGGTGGATGTTGCCGTGCTCGAGGTCGGCATGGGCGGACGTTGGGACGCCACGAGTGCGACCGATCCCGTCGCCGTTGCCATTACGGGCATTGGGCTCGATCACACACGCATTCTGGGCGATACGCTCGAGGCCATTGCGGGGGAGAAGGCTGCGGTCATTAAGCCCGGACGCCTGGTTGTGCTGGGCGAGGGCACGCACGAGGCGAGCGTTCAGCGCGTGATGGATGCCCGTTGTCGCGAGTGCGGCATTGTGCCGCTGGTGGTGAACCATGCCACGACCAAGGTGCCGGAGCACGTGGGCGATACGGTTGAGTTTAGCTGCACCACGCCGCGTGCGATCTATACGTCGAGCATGGTCAAGCCGGCCTATCAGCCGCAGAATGCTGCGTGCGCGATTATGCTCTGCGAGGGGTATCTGGGTCGCGAGCTCGATCATGACAAGCTCGATGCCTCGCTTATGGGTTGCCCCACACCGGGTCGTTTTGACGTGCTGGGGACCGATCCGCTCAAGCTGATCGATGCCTGCCATAACCCTCAGAGCTGCGAGAACTTTGTAAGCGCGCTGGACGAGATTGACCCGTACGTTGAGAATCGCCCCACGCTGCTGTGCGCCGCGCTGGCCGATAAGGACGTGGCGGGTATCGTTGACGTTCTGGTTCCGGCGGTCCCCCGCGTGGTCGCGACCCAGACCGATTCCGATCGTGCCCTGCCGGCAGAGGAGCTCGCTGCCTTGGTGGACGCTGACAAGCTGGCGGGCGTGTACCCCAGCGTGTCCAAGGCCCTCGCGGCCTTCGATGCCGCGGGCGAGCCCTTCGTAGCAGCCGGCACCATCACCCTAGCCGGCGAAGTAGCCGGTCTGCTCCGC
>CAJMSL010000197.1 GCA_905216045.1 uncultured bacterium | reverse complement strand
CGCTATAATCGCTCTGATAAATATGTCTCGAAGAATGTTCGAGAAAAGCCCAGCTAACGAGCCCGTGGCTTTTGACAAGGAGTATCGATGCAGATTACCTCAGGCCTGCCTGAAGGCTTTAACGCCGGCGCGTACGACATGATTGTCGTCGGTGCTGGATATGCCGGTGCCGTTTGCGCCCGCCGTCTTGCCGAGACCATCGGCTATCGTGTTGCCGTTTTGGAGCGCCGTAGCCACATTGCGGGCAATGCCTATGACTGCACTGACGAGGCCGGAATCCTGATCCACGAGTACGGTCCGCATATCTATCACACCTTTAACGAGCGCGTGCACAATTTCCTGTCGCGCTTTACCAAGTGGACGGATTATCAGCACAAGGTGCTCGCTAACATCAACGGTACCCTTATGCCCGTGCCCTTCAACCATGCGAGTCTCAAGCTCGCCTTTGGTGACGAGCGTGGCGAGGAGCTGTATCAGAAGCTCGTGGAGACCTTTGGCAAGGATGTCAAGGTGCCCATTATGGAGCTGCGCAAGAAGAACGACCCCGACCTGGCCGAGGTCGCTGATTACGTCTATGAGAACGTCTTTTTGCATTACACCATGAAGCAGTGGGGCCAGACGCCCGATCAGATCGACCCCTCGATCACCGGCCGCGTTCCCGTCTTTGTGGGCGATGATGACCGCTACTTCCCGCAAGCTCCCTTCCAGGGCATGCCGCAGGAGGGCTACACGGCGCTCTTTGAGCACATGCTCGACCACGACCTGATTGACGTGTTCTGCGACGTGGACGCCCGCGATCTTTTTGAGTTCGACGAGACCACCGTCAAGGTCGACGGTAAGGTCTACGGCGGCGAGATTGTCTATACAGGTCCGCTCGATGAGCTGTTCAACCTCGACTTGGGCGCGTTGCCGTACCGCACGCTCGATATGAAGTTCGAGACGCTCGATATGGACCAGTTCCAGCCCGTGGGCACCGTCAACTACACCACGAGCGAGGACTACACGCGCATCACCGAGTTCAAGAACATGACCGGTCAGGTCCTGCCCGGCAAGACCACCATCATGAAGGAGTACTCCAAGGCCTATACGCCCGGCTCGGGCGAGACGCCGTACTACGCCATTCTTGAGCCCGAGAACCGTGAGCTCTATGAGCGCTATCTTGAGCGCGTCCAGAACCTGACGAACTTCCACCCGGTGGGTCGTCTGGCCGAGTATCGTTACTACGATATGGACGCTGTGACCAATTCCGCCCTCGATCTTTCGGATGAGATTATCGCCTGCCATGCACAAAGTCATAACATTCGGTATTCCCTCGTATAACGCCGCCAAGGACATGGACCATTGCATCACCTCCATCTTGGAGGGGAGCAATTACGCCACCGATATCGAGATTATCGTGGTGGACGACGGCTCCAAGGACGAGACGGCCGCCAAGGCTGACGAGTGGGAGGCCCGTTATCCTGGATTCATCCGCGCGGTGCACCAGGAGAATGGCGGTCACGGTATTGCCGTCCTTTCGGGTCTGCGCGAGGCGCAGGGCACCTACTACAAGGTTGTCGACTCGGACGACTGGCTTGACGGCGCTGCCCTTTCGACCATGCTGTCGATTCTGCGTGGCTTTGAGGAGCGCGACCAACGCGTTGACCTGTTTATCTCGAACTATGTGTACGAGAAGGTTTACGAGGGCACGCATACTGCTATTGGCTACAAATTTGCCCTGCCGCGCAAAAAGATCTTTTCCTGGGATCAGATCGGTCATTTCCGCCTGGACCAGAACCTGCTCATGCACAGCCTGTGCTATCGCACGGATGTGCTGCGCGAGTCCAACCTTCCCATGCCGCCGCACACGTTCTATGTGGACAACATCTACGCCTACGTGCCACTGCCGCGTTGCAAGACCATGTACTACGCCGACATCGACCTCTACCGCTACTTTATCGGTCGCGAAGGTCAGAGCGTCAACGAGGCAACGATGGTCAAGCGTCTGGACCAGCAGTTCCGTGTTACGCGTATCATGATGGAGTCGTACCACCTGCACAGCGATGTCGAGTCGTCGCGCCTGCGTTCGTACATGATGGGCTACTTCACCATGATGATGGCGATCTGCTCGGTGCTCACCAAGCTTTCTGAGGAAGATTGCGCCGACGAGCGCCTAAAGACGCTGTGGAATGATTTGAAGGCCTACGACGAGCGCATGTATCGTCGTGCCCGCTACGGCGTGGTCGGGTTCTTCACCAATCTGCGCGGACGGGCCGGAGACAAAACCACACTCGGCCTATACCGTCTTGCCTCAAAGATCTTCAAATTCAACTAGCTGCTGAGTAATCGCTGCTGATAGGTTGACTGGGCCCCTTGGCCTTTAGTTTGCTACTACGAACAGTCCTGCTCGCACGGAAAGCACATTAAGTGCTTTCCGGCTCGTGCGGAACTTGTATCAAACCAAAGGCCAAGGGGCCTCTGCTATAAGAATCGATTGTCAGGTTATTTGAATTTGAAGATCTTCG
>CAJMSL010000196.1 GCA_905216045.1 uncultured bacterium | reverse complement strand
CACTCTGTATTTGACCTTCGCTAACCCCTGTGGGCAAAAAATGCCAAATATGAGTACTGCTACCGGAATGGATACATTACTTTTAACTTCCCAACCGCCAGAATAATCCTCGATTGTCCGCTAATTAAAGCTTTTACAGTCATTCATCCTGCGTTTTCGCAAATCTTAAACCCCTCCAGACGCTCAAATCACATCTGAAGGGGTTGATTTTGCTGCGACTAAATTAGTCACAGTACTCATATTTGGCATTTTTTGCACACCGAGTCCCGGGGAGGCACCCGCACCTCCCCGGGACCGCTCGGCTATTCGACGATTGGTGCTCCGTGGCCCCAAGAACCTTCCATGCCGCACACGGTCGAAGCAAACCCAGCAGCAAAGTCGAGCGCGCGCTCGATGGCCTCGGCGCCATCCTCACCACGCTTGACGGAATCGAGATAGCACATCAAAAACGAGGTGAGGAACGAGTCGCCCGCCCCCATGGTGTCCTTCATGTCCGTCACCGGTTTAGCCAGCTGGCGGTAATAACGCTCGCCGTCGTAAGCAATGCAGCCCTCGGCGCCCGCCGTAGCCGACACAAAACGCGGACCCAGACCCTTCACCCATGCCAGACGCTCGCGAATCTCGTCCTCGCTCGCGGCATCCGCCGCACTAAAGAAAGCGAAATCGACGTAGGGCGCAATCTGCTCGTAGTACTCGTCGGTGGAGTCGTCCGAAAAGTCAAAAGAGACCGTGACGCCCGCAGCCTTCAACTTGGGCAGCTCGCGCTCGGTAAAGCAGTAGTTGCCCGAATGAACCACATCGAACTGCTTCATGTACGCAAGGTCAAAGCGATCAAGGACATAGCGCACATCGCCACGGATACCGCCCTCGTTGGAGCCAAGGAAGACACGGTCACCGTCAACGACGGTCACGCGAGCCGCCCCGTTCTCGCCAATCATCTGCTCGCACTTGTCAAGCTCGATACCCTCATCCTCGAGGCTTGCAATGACATGCTCGGCAGCGGCGTCATTGCCAAAAATGCCCATGTATGCAGAGCGTGCGGCACCGCATTTCTTGGCATAAACGGCGAAGTTCACCGCATTGCCGCCGGGATACATGGTGTGGATATGCTCGTAGCGATCGACGACGTTGTCGCCAAATCCGAGCGCGTTAACGTTAAATGCCATGGCCTTTGCCCCTTCTAGTACTCGACAACACCCATATAGCGGCGGAAATCGGGATCGTGATCAAACACCTTGCCGCGTGCGGCGCGCAGCTCGCAGTTCATGGCGTAGAACAGCACCGGGTCCAGATAGGCACGGACGCTCGCCGGCACGGCTTCCATACCGTACTCCTTGGCATCAAGCACCATCAGCGTATCGGTATGCGTCTTAAGGAACGCCAGGGCGCGCTCGTCCATAGCACGGCACTCGCTGGAGCCCATCTGCAGGAAGTAAAAAACGCCATCCTGAGTAGCCTCGAAGGGGCCGTGGAAGTACTCGGCAGAGTGGATGTAGCTGCAGTGCTGCCACTGCATCTCCTTAAGAGAGCAGATAGCGAAACCGTAGGTCTGGCTAAAGTTGGGACCGCTGCCCAGAATGTAGAAGAACTCGTGCTCCTGGCAAAGCTTGGCAAAACGATCGCCCAGCTCGGCATTTACCTTCTCGCGTGCCGGAGGAAGAATCTTATCCATCTCAGCAATACCGGCATACATATCGGCAAGATCGGCGTAGCCCTCCTGCTGATCGAGCAGCTCGGCCGCAAGCGACAGCGAAATGCCAGCGGGGACCTCGGCCTGCGGCACGCCCTCGCCCCACGGGTAGACCCACGTGGTCCACTTGCCGGAGTCAATCTTGGATCCAGCGTTGTCGGTCTGGGCGATCACCGTAGCGCCGGCAGCAAGGGCAATCTCACAGCCCTCGACGACCTCGGGGGTGTTGCCACTGTGGCTGCAAGCAATGACCAGGGATTTCTCACCCAAGCGGCGCGGGCGCATGATATCAAACTCGCGAGCCGTATAGATATACGAAGTGAAGGTGGTTGCCTCGCGCTGCAGAAGCTCATGAGCCGGGATCAAATCGATCATGGAGCCACCGCAAGCAATCCAGTAGACGCTGTCGAACTTGCCCTTCTCGGCAATTGCCTCTTTGATCAGGTCGTGTGCGTTCATATCCAGTTCCTTTCTTGTTTGGTCCACAATCAATGACGTTGGTTGCGTGGCCGATAGTTGTTTTAGTCAATCAGATATTTCTCGAATGCGGCCATGTTCTTGGCATCTGCCGCCGCCGGGTCATCATAGTAACGACCGTCCGTGATTTCCTGGCCCAGCATGCCGTCGAAACCATGGGCGTTGAGCGTGGCAACGAAGGCGTCCATATCGTGCTTGCCATCGCCCCACACCAGATGGCCATACGGATCACCGTCGATAAAGTGCATCTCGTGAATTGCCCCATCACCAAAGGCGGCAAACCAGTCCGCGAGCGTCTCGCCTGCAACGCCAATCGCGGTTGTATCTACCATGGGCTGTATGTACGGGCTCGCGACCTCG
>CAJMSL010000195.1 GCA_905216045.1 uncultured bacterium | reverse complement strand
GCGGACATGGCTCAGTTGGTAGAGCACAACCTTGCCAAGGTTGGGGTCGCGGGTTCGAGCCCCGTTGTCCGCTCCAACTATCTTACGCGGTTCTAACGAACCGCGTTTTTTGTTGACGCTGCGCGGGCCCCGGGCACCCCATCTTGCCCCTCAATCGTCGGTCGCGTACATAAAGTACGCTTTCCTCCTCTTTCGCGGCAACCTGGGGCACCCGGAGCCCGCGCGCTGTCGTGGCCGGGAAAGTGGGTCTTCCGTTCTTTTCACTAATCGGTCGATTCGTCCCAGGAGGCTTGAACCCGAGAGGGGGCGAGCGTTTTGGGTCGTGGCTGTGGCGTTGTTTGCCGCGAATGTCCGCTTTGGGCGTATCATCGTGGGCATCTCGCATAACCTCGTTGCAAGGGAGATACGCCCCATGGCTACAGAAAAGTCTTCTTCGCGCTCATGGATGTCCGATGCCGCGATCTATCAGATCTACCCGCGCTCGTTTAAGGATTCGACTGGTTCGGGTCTGGGCGATATCGCGGGCATTACCCAGCAGATGGACTATCTTGAGCGGCTGGGTATCGAGGCCATCTGGCTGAGCCCGTTTTACCCTTCGCCTCTTGTCGATGGCGGCTATGATGTGGCGGACTACTGCGATGTCGACCCACGGCTCGGCTCGCTTGACGACTTCGATGACATGATCGCTGCGGCTCACGCGCGCGGCATCAAGGTCATCGTCGCCATCGTGCCCAACCATTCATCCAACCAGCACCCCTGGTTCAAAGCCGCTCTTGCCGCCGGCCCCGGAGCGCCCGAACGCGCCCGTTATATCTTCCGCGATGGTCGCGGCGAGCATGGCGAGCTGCCTCCCACCAATTGGAATGCCAACTTTGGCGGCCCCGCATGGACGCGTGTTGCGGACGGTCAGTGGTATCTGCACATGTTTACGCCCGAGCAGCCGGACTTTGACTGGTCATGCCCTGAGGTTCACGCGCTCTTTTGCGACGTCCTGGCGTTTTGGAGCGATCGAGGCGTCGACGGCTTTCGCATTGATGTGGCGCAGGGTCTCGCCAAGGATCTCGACCGCGATGACCTCGACCGGTGGCATCTCGCCGAGGGCGATGACATGGTTGACGACGGCACCCATCCGCTGTGGGACCGCAATGAGGTCCACGAGATCTATCGCGAGTGGCGCCGCGTGTTCGACCGCTATAATCCGCCGCGCAGTGCCGTTGCCGAGGCGTGGGTGCTGCCCGAGCGCCAGTATCTCTACGCGCGTCCCAGCGAGCTTGGCCAGACATTCAACTTTGAGTTTGCCAAGGCCACTTGGACCTATGATGACATGCACACTGCAATCGAGAAGGGCTTGAAGGCAGCCGTCGAATCCGATTCCGCCTCGACCTGGGTACTCTCCAACCACGACGTGCCGCGCGTGGCGACACGCTATGCCCTGCCGCAAATCAAGGCGACGCGCTACCACCAGATTGCGCTCGACTGGCTCTTGCGCGACGGGTCGTCTTATGACGAGGACCGTGAACTCGGCGAGCGCCGCGCGCGGGCGGCCCTTTTGCTTGAGCTGGCGCTTCCGGGCTCGGCATACGTGTATCAGGGTGAGGAGCTCGGCCTTTTTGAGGTGGCTGACATCCCGTGGGCTGCACTCGAAGATCCTACTGCGACCAATACGCGCGGACCGAAGCGTGAGAAGGGGCGCGACGGCTGCCGTGTGCCCCTGCCGTGGGTGGCGGCGGACGATCCCGCGCAGGGCGGATCGTTTGGGTTTTCGCCGGCGGACGCCGATGCGGCGCCCCATCTGCCGCAACCTGCATGGTTTTCCGATTACGCTGCCGATAGGGAAGAAGCGGACCCGACATCGATGCTTGCGCTCTATCGTGACGCCCTCTGGCTTCGGCGCAAGCTGCGCGGTTGCGCCAACGATTTTGCGTGGCTCGATCTTGACGGGCGCACCGGTCTTGCGGATGGTGCCGAGGGCGCCGAGGGCGGCGTCATCGCCTATCGCCGCGACAACGGCTGGGCGTGTGTGACGAACTTCGGCGCAGCAGCCGTGGAGCTGCCGGCGGGCAGGGTCCTGCTCACCTCATCACCGCTTGCAGACGGCAGGCTCGCGCAGGACAGCTCTGCCTGGATCATGCTCGGTGAGATGTAGGGGTCTCTTGCGGCGAGATTGCGTTTGCCCGCGCCTTCCGTGGTGGCTGATGTCTTCGCGAGGTTCGCGAGGGCGTTGCAAAACTTTTTAAAAAAGTTCTTGCATAGGATGCGGGCATCACGTAAGATTAATCCTCGTAAGCGGACATGGCTCAGTT
Organism: uncultured bacterium; assembly: GCA_905216045.1. Taxonomy (GTDB): domain Bacteria; phylum Actinomycetota; class Coriobacteriia; order Coriobacteriales; family Coriobacteriaceae; genus Collinsella. The sequence goes on along the minus strand of CAJMSL010000195.1, from coordinate 286 downwards.
GGTAGAGCACAACCTTGCCAAGGTTGGGGTCGCGGGTTCGAGCCCCGTTGTCCGCTCCATTGCATTTCCGGACCGTTTAGGCGGTCCTTTTTCGGCGAAGTGGCCAAGTGGTAAGGCAGAGGCCTGCAAAGCCTTTACCCCCGGTTCGAATCCGGGCTTCGCCTCCAGGCAACATCCGGGCGCTCCGGCGCCCGTTTTGTTTTACATATGCGGACATGGCTCAGTTGGTAGAGCACAACCTTGCCAAGGTTGGGGTCGCGGGTTCGAGCCCCGTTGTCCGCTCCAA
>CAJMSL010000194.1 GCA_905216045.1 uncultured bacterium | reverse complement strand
CCAGAGCGGCGACGGCGTCGGTGAGCGGAGCGCCCTTGGACTGCCAGTCGGCGATCTTCTCGAGGTCGAGGTTGATGTTCTTGGGGGCGGTCATCGGGTTGTAGCGGCCAACCTCCTCGATGATACGACCGTCACGCGGGGCGCGGGAATCGGCGACGACGACACGGTAGTACGGACGCTTCTTAGCGCCGTGACGAGCAAGGCGAATCTTGACTGCCAAAGGAAACTCCTCCAACCAAGCAGCTTTAGGCTGCAACTACAAACAAACAGTTGAACATAATACGCCATCGACGCGGGCAGGTGAAGTCCGTGAGACCAACTTCTTCGGTGTAGTCGAGGGCAAATCCATATCTTAGACAAGAATTCGGGAATTGCAAGCACATACACGCACCCCACATGAGCTGCGCGGTATACTCATGACATGGAAAGACGCGAACATACATACGGTTATGAGGATGCCACGGGCGTCACGCCGCCTCCCTGGACGGGTCCGGCGGTGGGCCTCATGGACCTCGATGCGTTTTTTGCGAGCGTGGAGATGCTCGACCATCCCGAATGGCGCGGAAAACCGCTCATCGTGGGCGGAGACGCCGATTCGCGTGGCGTCGTGTCCACGTGTTCGTATGAGGCACGTCGCTTTGGCGTGCACTCTGCCATGGCCTCGGCCGAGGCGCGGCGCTTGTGCCCGCAAGCCATTTGGACGCACGGGCACTTTGATCGCTACCGCGAGGTGAGCGCGCAGGTCATGGCGATTCTCGCCGACGAGACCCCGCGCGTTGAGCGCGTATCCATCGATGAGGCCTTTATCGATATCACACCGGGTCGCTTTGCGCCCGAAGACCCGCTACTGGTTGCGCAGCGTATAAGCGACCGCGTGGCAGCGCTGGGTGTGACCTGCTCCATTGGCGTGGGCTGCAACAAGACGGTCGCAAAGATCGCAAGCGAGCGGGACAAGCCGTTTGGGCTGACCATCGTGCGCCCCGGAACCGAGCAGCGCTTTTTGGCCGCGCTGCCGGTATCTGCCATGAGCGGCATAGGGCGCTCGGCCGAGGAGCGACTGCGCCGCATGCGCATCTACACCCTCGGCGAGCTTTCGCGCGCGCCTGAGTCCACACTGGCCTCTATTTTTGGCGTCAACGGCGAACGCATGCGCCAGCGTGCGCTGGGACTCGAAATCTCCGAAGTCACGAGCCTCGATGAAGAGCGAGAGGTCAAGTCGGTCAGCAATGAACGCACCTTTGCTAAAGATCTGACTGAGCGTGGGGATATTGAGGCGGCAATTGCGCTGTTGGGAGAGTCAGTGGGACGCCGCCTGCGCCGTCAGGGGCTGACGGGTGCCACGGTAACGCTCAAGCTTAAGTATTCGTATGGCAGCGGGCGTACGGCACAGCGCCGGCTGCCTCATCCGACCGACGATGAGAACATCTTCGTGGCGGTTGCACTCGAACTGCTCGACAACATCTGGCAGGAAGGCATGCATGTTCGCTTAGCGGGCATCGGCATGAGCGACTTCGACCACCAAGGCGGCATCCAGACCGACCTGTTCTGCGAGATCGATGACCGCGGAGCCCAATCCAGCGACCGCCGCGACCTCTCCGTCGCCATCGACGCCGTCCGAGACAAATTCGGCGACACCGCCCTATCCTTCGGCCGCCAATCCCGCTTCAACGATTAACCGCCTTTGGGTAAAAAGAAAGCCGGGCAGGTGCGGAAAACCGCACCTGCCCGGCGATATGCGTGAGGATAGCTAATACCCCGTCTCAAATGAGCTACTAGAGGAGGTTGAGGGGGAGCTGGGGGGCGTCTCCCCAGAGTTTCTCGAGGCGGTAGAAGTCGCGGGCTTCGGGAGTGAAGACGTGGACGACAACCGAACCGTAGTCCATGAGCATCCAGGTCTTCTGCTCGCGGCCCTCGATGGAGAACGGATGCTCGCCGCAAGCCGCGGCGACCTTCTCCTCGATCTCGTCGACGATAGAATCGACCTGGCGGTTGTTGGTACCGGTGGCAAGCACAAAGTAGTCGCACACATCGGAAAGCTCGGTCAGGTCGAGTACCTGAACGTCCTCACCCTTCTTGTCGTAGGCGGCCTGCGCGGCGGCGCGGGCGACATCCTCGGCGGCGACACCGCTCGCGGACAGCGAGGCGGCGGTGCGGTCGGACGTGGCGACGAAGCTCTTGTGCTCCACACCTTCAAGAATCTGCTCGTCGGTCATGGTCTCGTCGGCCATGGAATACCTCTTTCTAGACAGCCCGAGCTAGCGCAGCTGGGCGTAATGGTTGTAAATCGAAATAGCCGTGGGATAAAGATAGCGCCCGGACTGAATCACATAGACCAACCCCTGCGCAAAACAGGAGAAGAACAACTCGTCGAGCGTCGACTCCCCCACCATCTTGCGCAGCGCATGGGCATAGTCGCCATGACGGTTGGGCTCGATGGCATCGGCCACAAAGACCACCATATCGAGCGGCGTCATGTCGCAGGCACCCACGGTGTGACGGTCGACAGCCTGGAAAACGGCCGGCGACAGCTCGGGAAAAAGCTGCGGAAGCTCATAGGCGGCAACAGGGCCATGCAAAAGCGGCGTCGCGGCAGAAGGAGAGCCGGCAA
>CAJMSL010000193.1 GCA_905216045.1 uncultured bacterium | reverse complement strand
CGGGCTTTACGTGAGTAAAGTGCGCGCCGCGTCCACGTGTCGCGTTTTTAAAGGAGGCCCCATGCCTGGTGTTACCCCTGCAGAAGTTTTGTCCAACTTTGGTATTACGCTGGTCGAAGATCCCGCCGAGAATCAGCCCCGCCTGCTGGTCGATCTACCCGCCGCGGAGCTCGTCGAGCACGCTATCCGCCGCGAAGAAGGCCGCATGGCATCCAACGGCGCGCTGGTGATCGAGACGGGGGAGCGCACCGGCCGTTCTCCCAACGATCGCTTTATCGTCGACACGCCCGACGTGCACGACAAGATCGCCTGGGGCGCCGTCAACCGCCCGCTTTCTGTCGAGAGCTACGAGGCCATCAAGGCCGGCATCGTCGATTATCTTAACGAGCGCGACGTGTTCGTTACCCGCGGCATGGCCGGCGCCGATCGTAACCATACGCGTCGACTGCTCGTCGCCTGTGAGCGTGCCAGCCAGGCGCTCTTTATTAAGCAGATGCTCGCCCGCCCGCTCGCCCGCGAAATCGCGCGCACCGGCGAGCCGGACTTCTGTGTCCTTGCCGCGCCCGGTTACCAGTGCGACCCTGCCATCAAGGGCCTCAACTCCAGCGCTGCCGTGGTCATCAACTTCCAGGAACGCGTGATTCTGGTCGCCGGCACCGGCTACTCCGGCGAGATTAAAAAGTCGATCTTTAGCGTCATGAACTATCTGCTGCCCGTCGAGGACGACGTGCTGCCCATGCACTGCTCGGCCAGCATGGATCCCGTCACGCACGAGACCGCCGTGTTCTTTGGCCTGTCCGGCACCGGCAAGACCACGCTTTCGGCCAATCCCACGCGCCTGCTGATCGGCGACGACGAGCACGGTTGGTCCGACATGGGTATCTTCAACATTGAGGGTGGCTGCTACGCAAAATGCGAGGGCCTGGACGCCTTCCACGAGCCCGAGATCTTCAACGCCGTCCGTTTTGGCGCCATTTGCGAAAACGTGGTGCTCGACGAGAACCGCAAGCCCAACTATGACGACATCTCGATCACGCACAACACGCGCGTGGCCTATCCCGTAGAGCACATTCCTAACGCGTTGACTAAGGGCATGGGCACCACTCCGAGTGTCGTGCTGTTCCTGACTTGCGACGCTTTTGGCGTGCTGCCGCCCATCTCACGCCTGACGGCCGATGCCGCCATGTACCACTTTGTGACGGGCTTTACGGCTAAGATTCCCGGCACCGAGGTCGGCGTCACCGAGCCCACGCCCACGTTCTCTTCGCTGTTCGGCGAGCCGTTTATGCCGCTCGACCCCATGGTTTACGCCAAGATGCTTGGCGAGCGCATTGCCGACGGCCGCACGCGCGTGTACCTGGTCAACACCGGCTGGATTGGCGGCGGCTACGGCGTGGGCCATCGCATCGAGCTTGCCTACACGCGCTCGCTGGTCGCGCGCGCCCTCGACGGCACCATCGAGGACAGCGAGTTCGTGCACGACGACATCTTTAACGTCGACATTCCCACGACGTGCCACGGCGTGCCCGATGGCATCCTGGTGCCGCGCCAATACTGGCAGAGCACCGCGCGCTATGACGAGGCCGCGCACAACCTGGCGGTGATGTTCGAGGAGAACTTCGAGAAGAAGTACTCGCACCTGCCCGAGTCCGTTAAAGCCGCCGGCCCGCACGCTCAAGTACACGCCGACGCCCGTCATCGCGGCCGCGGGCTGCTGGGACTTCGCCACTAGCTTCGCCGTGAGTCCATATCCACCACAAAGGGGACAGGCGCCTTTATGGTGGTTTTGCTCGCGTGGATGACTCGGGTTACAATACGCCTGACATATCGTCCCCTTCTCCGGATGGGGACAGCGTAAGCGCTCTTGTGGAGGCACCGTAGGACTTTGAAGGTGGCCGCTGTGAGGGCGCTTTTTGTTTAGGCGCCCTCGCTCGGGCGTACGCTAAGAAGGGAGAGTATATGAAGAGTTTCGTTGCCGAGGATTCGTTTTGGGAGCTGTTTCCGCAGGCGGCGGTCGGTGTCGTGGTCGTAAAGGGCTTGAAGCCCGCGGCCCAGATTCCCCAGGAGGACGTGGATGCGATCGCCACGTTGCTCAATCGCGCCAATATCGATGCGGAGCGTCACCTGACAAGCGATACCATCAGCGAGAACGCGCCGGTTAAGGCATGGCGCGAGGTGTATCGCCTGTTCAAGACCAAGAAGGGCGCGCGTTGCTCAGTTGAGAACCTGCTCAAGCGCGTGCTCAAAGGCAAGCCGGGCGGCCACATCACACCGGCGGTGGATATCTACAACACGATTTCGTTGACTTATGCGCTGCCCGTTGGCGGCGAGGACCTGCATGCGATTGAGGGAGATCTTCGCTTGAAGGTGACCGATGGTGGCGATGCGTTCTTGCCGCTTGGCGAGGAAGCGGATGACCCGACGCTGCCCGGCGAGCTGGCCTACATCGACGATGCGGGCGCCGTGTGCCGCTGCTGGAACTGGCGCGACGGCGTTCGAACGGCTCTGTCCGACGATTCGGCCGACGCGTTTTTGGCGATTGAATGTGTTGAGCCCGAACGGATGGGGGATTGCCAGGCCGCGATCGATCGCTTAGCCGAGCTGCTCGAGCGCTATCTGGGAGCGACGGTTGTCGT
>CAJMSL010000192.1 GCA_905216045.1 uncultured bacterium | reverse complement strand
CTTTATGATGTGTGAAGAAGGACCGGGATTCCCGTTCTTCCTTCCAAAGGGAATGATCTTAAAGAACACACTGCTTGACTACTGGCGCGAGATCCACCACAAGGCCGGCTACGTGGAGATCTCCACGCCGCTCATCATGAACAAGCAGCTGTGGAAGACCTCGGGCCACTGGGATCACTACAAGGACAACATGTACTCCACTGTCATCGACGACGAAGAGTACTGCATTAAGCCCATGAACTGCCCGGGTGGCGTGCTGGTGTACGCCTCCAAGCCGCACTCCTATCGCGAGCTGCCCATCCGCGCCGGCGAGATTGGCCTGGTGCACCGCCACGAGCTGCGCGGCGCCCTGCACGGCCTGTTCCGCGTGCGCTGCTTTAACCAGGACGACGCCCACCTGTTTGTGCGTCCCGACCAACTGACCGACGAGATCGTGGGCGTGGTCAACCTTATCGACTCCGTGTACCAGAAGTCTGGCTTTAAGTACCACGTTGAGCTTTCCACCCGCCCCGAGGACTCCATGGGTTCCGACGAGGATTGGGCTCGCGCCGAGGAGGGCCTGCGCACTGCCCTGGAGAAGCTGGGCATGGACTACGAGGTCAACGAGGGCGACGGCGCCTTCTACGGCCCCAAGATCGACTTCCACCTGGAGGATTCGCTCGGTCGTACCTGGCAGTGCGGTACCGTGCAGCTCGACTTCCAGATGCCGCTCAACTTTGATCTGGAGTACGTGGATGCCGACGGCACCAAGAAGCGCCCCATCATGCTGCATCGCGTATGCTTTGGCTCCATCGAGCGCTTCATCGGTATTCAGATTGAGCACTTTGCAGGCAAGTTCCCCACTTGGCTGGCTCCCGTGCAGGTCAAGGCGCTTCCCGTCTCTGAGAAGAGCCGCGACTACGCCCACGAGGTATGCGCCAAGTTGGAGGAGGCCGGCATTCGCGTGGTCTGCGACGACCGCGACGAGAAGATCGGCTACAAGATCCGCGAGGCCCGCAGCATTGACCGCGTGCCCTACATGCTCATCCTGGGCGAGAAGGAGGTCGAGGCCGGCAACATCTCCGTCCGCGATCGCTCCAACGAGACCGTTCAGATGAGCGTTGACGAGTTTGTTGCGAAGGTGACCGAGGAGATCAAGACCCGCGCTTAAGGCAAACTTCACAACAATTAACAAAGGCGACCGTCCACATAGGGCGGTCGCCTTTTTTCATGCCCAAATAAGAAAAGCCGCTGGTTGAGCGGCTTTTTTTGTTGCACAAAAAGGTACAGGTTTTTGTAGAGGGGTATGGAGATGCATCTACTGGCAGTACATTTGCGTAATCTGGGCAATCGCTGATTAATTGCTTGTATAATGTCGCATGTCGGAAGATGCAAAAACCTGTACTTTTGCGACTGCGCCTAGCTGCGAGCGAGAAGCCTGTTCTAAACGCTCCTGCATTTGCGTGCATCGCAAAGCCAAAAGAGGGGGGGCGAGAACATGGAACAGACGGCACGGCGCCAAGAGCAGCTGCCGGGCGCATTTAACGGCGTCACCACCAACAGCCGGCACGGCCGCGTCCGCTGGTATCTGGTCCACACCCCCCATGGAAAAGAGCGCGAGACCTGCGAAAAGGTCCGCCGCATAATCCCGCACAACCTTATGCAGGACGCTTTTGTGATGCAAAAGGAGTTCTGGTTTAAGCGGGACGGCGCATGGTCGCTCCAAACCAAACCCATGTACAAGGAATATTTCTTCGTCGCCACGCACGATGCTGCCGCGCTCGATAGGGCTTTGGCTCAGTTGAGCTTTGGCTGTCGCATCGCCGGCAGTAGGGAGCGGGCGTACATGCCCATGCCGGACGATGCGCAGGATTGGTACCGCAGCGTTCTGGATGACGACGGCGTGGTACGCAACAGCGTCGCACGCATAGAAGACGGCGTGTTGCACATAGAGCAGGGTCCCTTGGTGGGGCAAGAGGCCCGAGTTAAAAAGATCGACCGTCATAAACGCTGGTGCCTGGTAGACGTGGGCGATGGCGATTCCGTTTTTAGGGAGCTGCTACCGCTCGACGTTCCCAGCAAAACGTAAGGGAGACGTTGCATCAGCTATTCGTTCGCATTTTTGAATTTATCGATTGGGGGATCCCTGGGGAACGGGGACGTAAGTTTGACTGTGGCTGCTAAAGAAGTAACAAAGACAAATACGCCCGCGGGGGCGGCGCTCATTGCTCAGGCCATGGACCGACGCGAGGGCGCCGGCCGCTACAAGGCCATGCAATCCATTATGGACTGGGATCGTTCGCGCCTGGCCTACCGCGCCGTTAAGCGCGCCTTTGACATCGTGTTCAGCGGCTGCGTGCTGGCCGTCATAGCCGTACCCAGCCTTGTGCTTGCCGCGGCCATCCGCCTAGAGAGTGAGGGCAACCCCTTCTACAGCCAGATCCGAGTGGGACAGACCCACCGCGACGGCAGCCTGTCGACCTTCCGCATGTGGAAGTTCCGCTCCATGTACAAGGACGCCGACGAGCGCCTCGCCGAGCTCAGGGAACAGAACGAGATCGCCGGCGCCATGTTCAAGATGAAGGAGGACCCCCGCGTCACCAAGATCGGCAAGTTCATCCGCAAGCACTCCATCGACGAGTTCCCGCAGTTCCTGAACGTGTTCCTGGGCCAGATGTCCGTCGTGGGCCCGCGCCCGCCGCTGCCCAACGAAGTGACGGAATACACCGAGTACGACCTGCAGCGAC
>CAJMSL010000191.1 GCA_905216045.1 uncultured bacterium | reverse complement strand
AAGTCCGGCGTGCTGTGCGGCTGGGAGGCCATGAAGAAGGTCGGCCCCAAGGGCAAGGTCGTCGGCGTTGTCCGCAACCCCAAGCAGGTTCCCGGCCTGATGGAACTCGGCGTTTACACCGACGTCATCGTCGCCGACTGCACCAAGCCCGTTGAGGTCATGGAGGCTGCTCTGGCTGTCAACGATGGCAAGGAGTATGACCTCTCCATCTGCTGCGTGAACATCGAGTCCTGCGAGATGTCCGCCATCCTGCCTGTCCGCGACGACGGTATGGTGTACTTCTTCTCCATGGCTACCTCCTTCACGAAGGCCGCTCTGGGCGCTGAGGGTATCGGCAAGGACGTGCCCATGATCATCGGCAACGGCTACACCAAGAACCATGCTCAGATCACCCTCGATGTGCTGCGCGAGAATCCCAAGCTGCGCAAGCTGTTCGACGAGAAGTACTGCTGATTGATTAACCGACGGCAGGGAGGCCGGTTCTCCCGGTTTCCCTGCCCTTTTTATAGGCTTTTTTCCCCATTTTAGGACATATAAAGGAGATATTCGATTATGAAGACTCGTAACGGTCTGTTTGCTGACGTCCCCGAAAATCTGTGGAATGACTGGCATTGGCAGGTCGCCAACCGCGCTGAGACGGTGGAGGATCTGAAGAAGTACATGAACCTGACCGCCGATGAGGAGGCCGGTGTTGCCAAGACGCTCGGCAAGCTCCGCATGGCCATCACCCCCTATTATCTGTCCCTGATCGACCTGAACGATCCGTTCGATCCCATCCGCAAGATGGCGATCCCCCGCGCCGAGGAGCTGGAGTACGCCGACCTGCTGCTCCATGTGATCGATGCCTCCAACCCGGAGTGGCGGGACCAGACGGCGGTGGTGGAGGACCTGATCCGGGAGCTGGGGGCCGAACAGACCCCCCGCCTGGATGCTTTCAACAAATGCGACCGGTATCTGGGGGACATCCGGCCCCACGGGGAGGACATCGTCTCCATCTCCGCCAGGACCGGCGAGGGGGTGCCCGAACTGCTGGCCGCCATCGGCAGGCGGCTGGACAACGGCGCCCGCCGGGTGATCATCCATCTGCCCTACGACCAGGGCGGGCTGCTGGACAAGCTCTACCAGCAGGCCAAGGTGGAGTCGGTGGAGTACGGCGAGACCATCGATGTGGCGGCGGTCTGCACCCCCAAGGTCATCGGCCAGCTTGGTATTGGGACGATAGCCCATGGCAAGCACCAGCGTATCGGCACCGATGATGGTGTGAACCTCGCCGTCCTTTTCGTAGCTGATAGTGTCCTCGGTGATCTCGGTCACCTTGGCCTCGGTCAGCACGCGAACGCCCTTGGAGAGCATGCGCGTGATGAGCACCGCGCGACCGGCACCGCCCTCGTTGGCGGCGAGCGTCTTGGTCATCTCGATGACGGTGACATCGCGATTGGCCGGCGACAGGTCGTTGACCAGCGGGGCCAGGTAATCGGCCGTCTCGCAGCCAACGGTGCCGCCGCCCACAATGACGATCTTCTTGCCCGGGAAAGCCTTGCCACCAAGCAGGTCGTCAGCCGTCATAACCTGCTTAAAGCCCTGCATGAAGGCCGGGGCGATGGGCTCGGCGCCATAAGCCAGGACGACCTCGTAACCTGCGTAGTCGCGCTGAATGTCCTCGGCCGAAAGCTCGGTGCCAAAGACGCATGTGACGCCGGCCTCGGCCAGACGACGGTACTGATACTTGATCACGCGGGTGAGCTCCTGCTTTGCCGGCGGAACGGCTGCGATGCGCATCTCGCCGCCCGGCTCATCCTGCTTGTCCACGAGCACCACGTTGTGGCCGCGCTTGGCGGCAATGTAGGCTGCCTCCATGCCCGCAGGACCAGCGCCCACAACGAGCACGTTCTTGGCCTCGGCGGCAGGCTCGTAGCCGGCCTCGTCGCGCTCCACGTCCGGATTAACGGTGCAGGAGATGCGCTTGCCAAACATAATGCCGTTCAGACAGCGCAGGCAGCCAATGCAGGGGCGGATGTCATCGGCGTTGCCGGCAGCGGCCTTGTTGCAGAACTCAGCATCGCACAGATTGGCGCGGCCCATCATACAGATGTCGGCAGCGCCGTCCTCGATCAGCTCCTCGGCGATCCAGGCCTCGTTGATGCGGCCGACGGTGGCGACGGGAATGTTGACGTGCTTTTTGATCTCGCGCGAGCAGGCGGCATGCGAGGCCTGCTGCGTACCGGCGGCGGGAATCGCGGAGCCGCGCTTGATGGTGGTGCCGCCCGACACATGAATCATGTCGACGCCGGCCTTCTCCAGGCGACGCGAGACGTAGATCATGTCGTTGAGGGTCAGGCCGCCATCGGTGTACTCGTCGCCCGAGATACGGACGTCGATGATAAAGTCCTTGCCGCAGCGCTCGCGAATCTCGGCGATGACCTCGAGCAAAAAGCGCATGCGGGCGTCGAGCGAGCCGCCGTACTCATCGGTACGCTTGTTGTAGAGCGGGGTCAAAAAGCCGCCAAGCATGCCGTGGGCATGCGCCGCATGGACCTCGACGCCATCGACGCCAGCCTTTTGCATACGCACAGCGGCGTCGCCAAACTGATGCGTGAGCTCGTGAATCTCGTCGACCGTGATAGGACGCGGTGCCTCACGGGCATAGGACGGTCCCACGAAGGACGGAGCGATCAGGCGCGGCGTGCCCGGAATGTTAAAGGCCATGTAGGCGGGGTGAAAGAGCTGCGGCATGATCTTGCAGCCATACTCATGCACGGCGGCGGCGAGCTTTTCCCAGCCAGGGATAAACGTGTCGTCGAAGCAGCACAAGTCACCCGGCAGATAGGAAT
>CAJMSL010000190.1 GCA_905216045.1 uncultured bacterium | reverse complement strand
CTGTGCTTGAGGATGCCGGCGATGTAGCTCGTCAAAAGCGTCGTGGTCATGAGCATGGTCACGGTAATGGCGAGGCCGTAGGCGCTCTCCATGCGCTCGGAGTTTTGGAACAGCAGCACGATGAAGATGCAGCCGACCCACATGATGTTATTGACGAGCGGAATATAGAGCTGGCCCTTGGTGTCGCTGGGGTAGTGGATGCGCAGATGCGGCATAAGGTTGAGACGCGTTGCCTCGGATACCAGCGAGAACGAGCCGGTGATGAGCGCCTGCGAGGCAATGCTGGCCGCCACGGCCGAAAGCACGATGGCAAAGGGGCGCAGGGGCTCGGGGAGCATCATATAGAACGGGTTAACGATATCCATCGCGAGCATCTGGGGGTTGGAGTTGTTGGCGAGCAGCCAAGCGCCCTGACCCAGATAGTTAAGGATGAGGGCCGCCTTAACAAACGGCCAGGATGCGTAGATGTTGGCCTTGCCCACGTGGCCCATGTCCGAGTAGAGGGCCTCGGCGCCGGTCGTCGACAGGAAGACGAAGCCGAGCACCATGATGCCCGAGTGGTTGATGGGCGAGAACAGGAACATAATGCCGCGAATGGGGTTGAGCGCGCGCAAGATGGACAGGTTGCCGAGCATGTTGAACAGGCCGGCGCCTGCCAGGAACAGGAACCACAGCGTCATGAGCGGGCCGAAGAGCTTGCCGATTGACGAGGTGCCGGCGCGCTGCATGGCAAACAGACCGCAGATAATGATGATGGTGATGATGATCACATTGGTCTGACCGTCACCCAATAGTGCGTGGCCCCACTCGATGGTACGCAGGCCCTCAATGGCTGTGGTGACCGTGACCGCGGGGGTGAGGATGCCGTCGGCGAGCAGCGCCGCGCCGCCGATCATGGCGGGGAGAATCAGCCATGGCGCCACCTTGCGCACGAGACTGAACAGGGCGAAGATGCCGCCTTCGTTGTGGTTGTCGGCCTTCATGGCGATTACCACGTACTTGACCGTGGTCACGAGCGTCATGGTCCAGATGACGAGCGAAAGCGCGCCCAGGATCATGTCCTCGCTGACGGTACCGATGCCGCCGTTGTTGGCGACGATTGATTTCATGGTGTACATGGGGCTCGTGCCGATGTCGCCATAGACGACGCCGAGCGTTACGAGCAGCATGCCAGCGGAGAGGGGGATGGCTCCGTGCCCGCCTTGCCCGCGCTGGTCTTGGAGGTTTGCCTCCAGTTTATTGTGTGCCACGAGGACTCCCTTAGACATCCGGTTATCTGTCTAGGACAAAAAACTTTATGCCGTCTTTATACATACAAGAGCAGTTTGGCACATCGGGTTATTTTAGACAATAATCCTCAGCTGGGGATTATTTATCTACGCAGGTAGCATTTCAAAGCAGGGGCTTTTAAGCACGTACTGTCTGGGCGATGCCAGCCTTGGCGTTTGCGCGTTTGCCGGCGAGTTCGCAAAAAATCGCGCCGCCGATGATAAGCGCGGCACCCATCAGGCGGACCGGTGTTATGGCTTCGCCCAAAAGGACGGCCGAGAACACGACGGCCGAAAGCGGCTCGAGGTAGCCGACGACCGCGACGGTCTGGACGGGCAGCTTGGCGACGGCGCTAAAGTAGAGCAGGCAACCGATGCCGGTGTTGATGACGCCGAGCATGACGACGGCGCGCCAATCAATACTGGCGGCGACGCCGGCGGACAGGAATGAGGGAGCGCCCTGCGTGATGAGCGTGAGGACCAGCGCGGTCACAAAGGCGGCGCTCACCTGGAGCGTGGAGTTCTCGAGGCCTTCGATGTGTGGCGCACCCTTGCTAGCGATGACCATCAGCGCATAGCAAAATGCCGAGGCGATACCGCAGACGATACCCGCAATGGGCATATTGCCGCCTAGACCTTGCGCTGCAATGAGAAAAGCACCACAAGCAACGGCGACAAAGCCGGCGATTTTGCCGCCGGTCAGCTTTTCGCCAAAGATGAGCGGGGAGAGCGCCATAACGATGATGGGGCCACAGTAGTACAGCAGCGAGGATACGCCGACGCCGATCGTCTGGTAGGCGCGGAACAGAAAAATCCAGCTGGCGCCCAGCGCGGCTCCCGAGAGAAGGAGTGCTGCGGCTTCGCGGGGACGAGATGGCGCCTGCAGTTTATGGCGTTGGGTGATGACAAGGATAGTGACAAGCGAGAGGGCGCCCAAAAACGTGCGCAGTAGCACGATATCGGAGCTCGGCAGTGCGATGGCGGCGGCGATGATGCCGTTGGAGCCAAACAATAGCAATGCTGCTAAGTACGTAAGCAGTCCGTTGTTCATGCGCTGACATCCCCTCTATATCCGAACATGTTCACTATGGGTGAACTGGCTTTAGAAGAAAAGCGAATATAATGCATGGAAAACATGACAAAAACTCATGCAAGGGCGGGGACGTGCCGTGGAGACCAATATCCAAAAGATGCAGGTGCTGCTCGAGACCGTGCGCGCCGGCAGTTTTACGCGCGCCGCCGAGCGGCTGAGCTATTCGCAGTCGGGCGTGAGCCGTATGGTGGCCGATCTTGAGGCCGATTGGGGCTTTAAGGTGCTCGACCGCAGTCGCGAGGGCGTAGTGCTTTCTGCCGACGGGCGGCAGGTCATGCCGGCTGTCGAGGCGCTCTGTGAGGAATTCACTCGCCTGCAGCGACGCGTGGATAAGATGCGTGGGCTCATGCGCGGCAAAATCTGCATCGGTACGTTTTCGAGCGTGGCGACCCACGTGCTGCCGCCGGTGATTGCGCGCTTTCGCGCCGATCATCCGGATGTTGATTACGAGCTGCTGATGGGTGATTACTCCGAGATTGAGCAATGGGTGGCGGAAGGCCGCTGCGACCTGGGTTTTATCCCGCGTGAGCCACGCGGTGCTGGCATGGCGTCGCG
>CAJMSL010000189.1 GCA_905216045.1 uncultured bacterium | reverse complement strand
GGCTACATGTCTCCGGTCGAGTTCAGGGAGGCGGGGCTGTCCCTCCCGAAATCGTCCAAATAGGTGTTGCCAATCCAGGGAGGCGTACCGGGCGCTGATGCGCCCGCACGAGATCAGGAGGCCCGAGGACGCCTCGGAGCTCGTGGCGGCCAGGCGCGCGGCGAAGGTCAGCCAGGTGAGGGCGGCGTCCATACTGGGCACCAGCGAGAAGTACATCTCGATGCTGGAGAGGGGCCAAAGGGAGCTCAAGCCCATAAGGAGGGCCTACGAGGCATGGGTCGAGGCCGGACTTCCGCTCGATTGGGACAGGCAGGCCTTCGAGGCCGAGCGCAAAATGGATTCTAAAAAACACCTTGCCAAATAGGAGCGTCAGGACGCAAGAAACCCCCGCCGCACGAAGTGCGCAGCGGGGGTTTCTTGCATGTCCGAGGACGTTCTGAAAAGTAACTTCAGGGCGGGCCCGGACGATAACAACCGGCTACAAGTCGATGTGCGATTCCTTGATCGGGAACGGCTCCGCGAAGTGGCACGCGCAGCAGTGACCAGGTGCAACTTCCTTAAACTCGGGAAGCTTCTCAGAGCAGATACCCTGAGCGATCGGGCAGCGAGTGTGGAAACGGCAACCGGTCGGCGGATCCAGCGGCGACGGCGGATCGCCAGCGAGGATGATGCGCTTGCGGGTCTTCTGGATATCAGGATCGGGAACCGGCACGGCAGACAGCAGCGACTGCGTGTACGGATGGTGAGGCTCGCTGTAGAGCGTCTTCCAGTCCGAAACCTCAACCATCTTACCCAGATACATAACGGCAACGCGATCGGAAATGTGCTGCACGACGGACAGGTCGTGAGCGATAAACAGATACGCGGTACCGAACTTGTCCTGGAGCTCCTTAAGAAGGTTCAGAACCTGGGCCTGAATGGATACGTCAAGTGCAGAGACAGGCTCGTCGCAGATAATCAGCTTGGGCTTCAGAGCGAACGCGCGGGCGATGCCGACACGCTGGCGCTGGCCGCCCGAGAACTCGTGCGGATAACGGTTGATGTGCTCGGGATTCAGACCGACGACGTCCAGCAGCTCGCGGACGCGCTCAATGCGCTCCTCCTTGGTACCCACGCCATGAATGGTCATGGGCTCGGAGACGATCTCGCCGATGGTCATACGGGGATTGAGCGAAGCATAGGGATCCTGGAAGATGAACTGCATCTCGCGACGCATGTCCTTGATCTCATGCTTGCTCATCTCGGCAACATCTTTACCCTGGAAGAACACCTTACCGGCGGTCGGCTTGGTCAGGCGCATGATGGTGCGACCCGTCGTGGACTTACCGCAACCAGACTCACCAACCAGACCAAAGGTCTCGCCCGGATAAATCTCGAACGAAATGTCATTTACTGCAGAGACAACACGCTTGGAGAAGCGCTTGGCGAACATGCCGGACTCAGCGGGGAACTCCTTAGAGAGGTGCTCGACCTTCAGCAGCGGAGTACGCTCGTTGGTATCTGCCATTACGCCTCGCCTCCCTTCTTGGAATCCTTGCGCGTACGGGACGTCTCAGGAGCGTTCTTGAGGAACTCGGGGTCACCGGAGTAGTGGCACGCAGAGTAATGACCAGACTCGGTGACAACGCGCTCGGGGCGCTGCTTGCGGCACTTGTCCGTCGCATAGGGACAACGAGGCGAGAACACGCAGCCCTCAGGCAGGTTCATGAGCGAAGGCGGGTTGCCGTGAATCGGCGTAAGCGGCTTCTTCTCTTCGATGGCCTGCTCCGGGATGGAGCGGATAAGGCCCCAGGTGTAGGGGTGGCGACTCTCGTAGAAGATTTCCTCAGCAGTACCAAACTCGACGGGACGGCCGGCGTACATAACCATGATCTTATCGGCCATATCGGCAACGACGCCCAGGTCATGGGTAATCATGATGATGGCGTTGCCGTTCTTCTCCTGCATTTCCTGCATGAGCTCGATAATCTGAGCCTGAATGGTAACGTCCAGAGCCGTCGTGGGCTCGTCGGCAATCAGGATATCGGGATCGCAGGCAAGAGCCATAGCGATCATGACACGCTGACGCATACCGCCGGAGAACTGGTGCGGATACTCATTGACGCGCTTCTCGGGCTCGGGGATACCCACGAGGGCCAAAAGCTCGGTAGCGCGCTTGAGCGCCTCCTGCTTGGAGTAGCCACGGTGCAGACGAAGGCCCTCGCCCACCTGCTTGCCGATCTTATAGACCGGGTTCAAGGAGGTCATAGGATCCTGGAAGATCATCGCGATGTCGTTTCCGCGAATGTGCTGCATCTCTTCCTCGGTCATCTCGAGGATAGAACGACCGCGATAGCGAACGTCGCCGCCCTCGATCTTTCCCGGAGGCATCGAGATGAGGCCCATGATGGTCATGGCGGTCACGGACTTACCGGAGCCGGACTCACCGACGACACCCAGGGTCTCTCCGCGATCGAGCGTGTAGGACACACCGTCGACAGCGCGAACGACACCATCCTCGGTATGGAAATACATCTTAAGGTCATCGACCTCGAGCAGATGCTGGCCCTCGGGAACCGGCTGGTCCTTCAGGTCCACATAGTTCTTGTTCTTCTTCATCCTTATGCGTCCTTCATCTTGACGTCGAGGGCGTCGCGCAGCCCGTCACCCAGCAGGGTGAAGGCGAGCACCGTCGAGAGAATTGCCAGACCGGGCATGATCATCATCCAGGGAGCAGTCAGAAGATACTGCTGACCGTCCTGAATCATGGAGCCCCACGAAGGCGTAGGCGGAATAACGCCCATGCCGAGGAAGGACAGAGCGGACTCGGTCAGAATGGCGCCACCATTGTTCATGGTCGCGTAGACCACGTTGGAGGCGACGGAGTTCGGGAAGATGTGACGCACGACGATACGAGCATCAGATGCACCCATCGCGCG
>CAJMSL010000188.1 GCA_905216045.1 uncultured bacterium | reverse complement strand
GCACCGTGTTGCTCGCCCTCGCTCGCCTGGAAGACCAGGACGGCTTTTTTGCCCTGGCTCACCAGCTCGAGGAAGAGATCGGGGCTGATGCACTCGAGAACTCCCCCTGGTACCTGCTCGCCCGCACCATCCTCTTGTTCAAAACAAACAAGATGCGCCCGGCGACACGCGCGCTGCGTGAGTTTGCCAACCGTTGCGAGGGCGGCGCGTTCTTCTTGCTGAACCCCATGTACCAGACGCCGTACCTTCCCTGCCGGCCCGCGCCGCGCGATCCCTGGGATCTTTCGCACCAGGCCGTTTGGGAAGCGGACGGTATTATCTCGGACACTCCCGACTTTGCCCCCTGGGCCAATGCCTGTGAAGACGTGTCACAGCTTGCCCAGGAATTTGCGCGCCGCTACGGATTTTAGTGACGCACTCGACCCGACCATGTCGTTTACGTTAGGAACGGATTCATGAACCTCCGCTCATCTCTTGCCTGCACCTCGAGCGATATCGCTCGCTGGGGACTGCGCTCTGTCCTTAAGCGCCAGGGCGGCGTACTCCCCGGCCGCATCGCCATGAAGATCGACCCCGAGTTGCTGAACGACCTCGCGGGCCTTGTCGCCCGCAGCGTGGTGCTCACCGGCACCAACGGCAAGCCCACCACCTCCAACCTCATCGCCGACGCCGTTGCCGCCAGCGGCGCCACCGTGGTATGCAACCGCGCCGGCAACAACATGGAGCCGGGCGTGGTGGGTGCACTGCTCGAGGCGCGCAGCGGCCTCAAGCGAGCCGGCGGCGGCAAGCGCGTGGGCGTTTTTGAGTGCGATGAGCTTTACACCGTACGCGTTCTGCCCAAGCTCAAGCCGACGTACTTCGTGCTGCTCAACCTGTTCCGTGATCAGCTGGATCGCTATGGCGAGATCGACCATACCCAAGACGTCATCGCCCATGCGTTGGAGCTCTCTCCAACGACAACGCTCATCTACAACGCAGACGACCCGCTGTGTGCCGCGATCGCCGCACGCGTTCCCAATGCAAGCATCGCCTTTGGCATCGACGGCGCCACCAACACCGAGTCCGACCGTATTAGCGACTCGCGCTTTTGCTCGCAGTGCAACGCCCCGTTGGAGTACGACTATGTGCAGTATGGTCAACTCGGCGCCTACCATTGCCCCTCGTGCGGTTGGGCACGCCCCGCACTGGTCCGCCGTGTGACGGGCGTGGAGCTCGGCTGCGACGGCTACGGCTTTGACCTGGTCTTTGGATCTGCGTCCGACGCGGCTGCCGTACACATCGCCACGCGCTACAACGGCCTGTACATGGTCTACAACGTTGCCGCTGCATTCTTTGCCGCACATGAGTTAGGCGTGGATACGGCGCACCTGCAGCCCACGCTCGATGCCTACGTCCCCGCCGGCGGACGCATGGGCCGCTGGGATATCGCCGGCCGCGCCGTCGAGGCCAACCTGGCCAAGAATCCCGTAGGCTTCGATCGACAAATCCAGTCCATCAAGACGGCAGGCGGCAGACTCTGCGCTTTCTTCCTCAACGACAACGATGCCGACGGCCACGATGTATCGTGGATCTACGACGTCGACTTCGAGCGCATCGCCGACACACCGGGTCTTGTCGCCTTTGCCGGAGGCACGCGTGCGCACGACATGCAGGTACGCCTCAAGTACGCCGGCATCGATGCCACGATTATCTCGGACGTCGCGCAGGCAATTGGCGCCGTTGCGGATGAAGCCGCAGGCGACACTTTCTATGCCGTCGCCAACTACACGGCCTTCCCGCCGCTGGTCAAAGAACTCGATGGGCTGAAGGGTGCCGATGCAGCCACGGTTGCTGCCCGCGCTGCAACGTGTGCCGATGGCAGTGCCGTCCCCGTCGGCATCGCGCCAGTCGAGCTTTCGCGCCCACTGCGCATCGTCTACCTGTACCCCGATGCCCTCAACCTCTACGGCGACGGCGGCAACGTTATCGCCCTCGAGCGTCGCTGCGCCTGGCGCGGCATCCCCGTTCGCGTGGACGAGGTCCGCATGGGCGAGTCGCTCGATCTCACCGACACCGACATCGTCATGATGGGTGGTGGCTCCGACCGCGACCAGCTAGCCGTGGCACACGAGCTGCTCGCCCAAAAAGACAAGGTCGCGGCCTATGTTGAGGATGGCGGCTCGCTGCTTGCCATCTGTGGCAGCTATCAGCTGCTCGGCCGTTCGTACTACATGGGCGACGATCGCATTGAGGGCCTGGGCGTCATTGCCGCCGAAACCGTACGTGGCTCCGATCGCCTGATCGGCAACGTAGCCGTCAAAACCGACCTGTCACCCGAGCCCTTTGTGGGATTCGAGAACCACGGCGGCCGCACCCTGCTCGATGCAGAGGCCACGCCACTCGGAACGTCCGTCGTCACGGGCACCGGCAACAACGGCGACGATGGCCTTGAGGGTCTGATCTACAAGGGCGTCATCGGCACGTACCTGCACGGGCCGGCGCTGCCCAAGAACCCCGAACTCGCCGACTGGCTGATCGCGCACGCCCTCGAGCGCCGCGGCGATGCGCAGGCCGCCGCCCTGCTGCCGCTCAAGCCCCTCGACGACACCTACGAGCACGCCGCCCACGACGCAGCCATGAAGCTCCTCCCCTAGCACCTCACAACCACAAAGGGGACAGGCACCTTTGTGGTGGTTTTGACCCATCCCAGCGGTTTGTCTCAATCTGTAACATCTAGACCGTTAAAAGTCGTCTTACTGTTACAGAATGAGATGTTCGTCCCGACGCCTGCCTTTTGTCTCGATCTGTAACAGCTAGAGCCGATTTGCCCGCCCAGATGTTACAGGTTGAGATATTTGAAGATCGGGATAGAGAGCCAGCTCCTATGTGGGGTTGATTTTCAAACTCAACGCAACAGCCTGAACGGACCCCGCGTTTCCGCAGCTAGCGCAACGCGGAACTAGCTCC
>CAJMSL010000187.1 GCA_905216045.1 uncultured bacterium | reverse complement strand
CGGGTGGAAGCGCTTTCTTGCGCACGAAGGTGTGCGGACCCGTGGGCAGGGGAATAAGGTTGGTTATCCGACTCCATTGGAGGGCTCATGGACCTGCCGATCGTCCTGTCCCATAAGACTGCCTGGCTGTACCACAACGTGGCGCGCCCGTCCGAGCCGCTCTCGCGAGCAAGCAGCCTATACGATGAGGACTCGCTTGCTAACGAGGCGGAGCCGACCGCGAGCCTGCCCAAATTGGGGCTCGATGCCAAGGGACTGAGGGCTTCAACGGCAGTCGGGATCGTTGCCGACTATCTGGTCTCGCTCGGTATTCCACGAGAAGAGCTCGATCATATCGACGCGCTCGTCAACTTCGATTTTGAGCGCTCGACGCCGGCTGGATTTAAATGCCACGTGTTTGGGGCGCCGGTACCTCCAGGCCATCTTATCGAGGTGGCAGAGGGCCTTCTAGTGGTTGATGAGGCCATGTGCTTTGTCCAAGCGGGTTCGTGGATGAGCGAGCCCGAGCAGCTGGAATATGGCTACGAAATCTGCGCTCGATACCATTTGAATCATTTGTCGACAGGCGATTATATCGAGATGAGGCAGAGGTATACCGTTGCCGACTTGATTGCCTATTGCAATGAGAACCGATCTCGTCAGGGGACTATACGCGCGGCCGCCGTGCTCAAGCGCGTGCACGATGGCGCGCGGTCGCCCATGGAGACGGCCACCGCAATCTTGGTCGTAGCAAAACGTTCCCAGGGAGGGCTGGGATACGCCAAGGTTGAGCTCAACCATCGGGTCGATGTTCCCAACGAGTTCAAGTATCTCGCAAAGGCCGGGCATTTCGAGATCGACGTATATGCGCCTGCGAGCGGTACGGGGATTGAATACAACGGCTCGGACCATCTTGATAAACAGCGCAGCGCGTCGGATGCGGAGCGTATGACCGTGCTGAGCGCGCTGGGCTTTAGGATGATCGTCCTCACCGGGACTCAGTTTGCCCATCAGCTGCAATTGCACCGGGCGATGAACGCCATCGCGCTCGCTATGGGTCTTAAGTGCGACCGAAGCGAGGTGTTCCAGAAACGGCAGAACGACCTGCGAGAATTCGTGATTCGACACTGGGACGGCGGCCTTTAGGGGCGCTTTGGTCCTTCTACGAGGTGCCGTGGGCGGGCAAACCATCACAACATTCGACGTTTATTGCCAAAAACGGGAAAAGCATCGAATGTTGTGATGGTTTGTATGCTGAGGGTGGGCTTGGGAAGCCGGTCTTGCTCGAAGTGACCTGTCCTGTCGTACGGGCGTCGGCGTGGTTCTCCCGTGGGGTATTATGTTTTCCGAAGAATAAAACGCCGCGTGAGGGGAGGGCTGCGTGGACGGGCACGTGCAACATGACGGCTTTGGCCGCGATATCAACTACCTGCGCATTGCCGTTACCGACAAGTGTAATTTCCGCTGCATTTACTGCATGCCGGCCGATGGCGTGGCGCCCCGTGCACACGATGAGCTGCTCAGTGCCGAGGAAATCGCCCGCTTTGTGCGCTTGGTGGCGGGGGAGGGCATTCGCCGCGTGCGCCTGACGGGTGGCGAGCCGCTGGTCAGCCGCCGTATTATTCCGCTCATTCTCGACATCCGCGCGATTCCGCAGATCGAAGACATCTCGCTCACCACCAACGGCGCTCTGCTGCCCAAGCTGGCGCCACAGCTCAAAGATGCCGGTCTTAACCGCGTCAACATTTCGCTCGATACGCTCGACCCTACGCTCTTTGGAAAGATTACGCGCCTGGGTCGACTCGAGCAGACCATGGCTGGCATCGACGCGGCGCTGGCTTGGGGCTTTGAGCCCGTTAAGGTCAACTGCGTTGTTGTGCGCCGGCTCAACCAGGATGTGGCGGCCCTCGCACGGCTGACCGTCGACCGCCCCATCCACCTGCGCTTTATCGAATACATGCCCATCGGCGACGAACACACGAGCTCGCATTGCGCTGTGGACCCGCATGCGCCCGCGCTCAATCCCGAGCTGCGGGCCGCGAGCGATACCGAGCCGAGCGACGAGCTGCGGGCGCGCATCAATGCCGGGGCCGCCGCAGCGGGGCTGGGCGAGCTCGAGCCGCTCGACATCAACGACGCTCCTGCCGGCGCGGGCCCTGCGCGCTATTGGCACTTTCCGGGCGCGGCGGGAACGGTCGGCTTTATTAGCGCCATGTCCAATCATTTTTGTGCGAATTGCAACCGTCTGCGCCTGACGGCCGACGGCAACGTGCGTCCGTGCCTGTTTAGCGATGCCGAGTATTCGGTGCGTGAGGCGCTGCGCCGTGGTGATGATATGCAGGTACTTTCGATTTGGCGCGATGCCGTCGCCCACAAACCGCAGGAACACGCGATAATTGAGGGCACACAACGATTTATGTCCCAAATCGGAGGATGATCATATGGCCAAGAGCAGGTACGCCGATGCCACCAAGGCCGCTCGCAGGGCCGCGATGTCTGCCCACAAAGCCTCAGCCGCGACGAATGCTGGCAACGCCGACGGGTCTGCGCAGCCGACTGCCAGCGCTGCCACCGAGCCCGCCCGTGACGCCCGTCGCGACGAGCTGACGCACGTGGACGCCAAGGGCGAGGTACGCATGGTCGACGTGTCCGACAAGGCCGAGACCCATCGCATTGCCATCGCCGAGGGCACCATCCTCATGCATCCCGAGACGCAGGCCATGGTGCTGCAGGACCGCGCCAAAAAGGGCGACGTGCTTGCCTGCGCGCGTGTGGCGGGCATCATGGCCATCAAGCGCACGAGCGATATTATTCCCATGTGCCATCCGTTGCTCATTACCAAGAGCAAGTGCGACATTGCGCCCATCGCTCCGGCGGGGACGCCGGCCGAGGACGTGCCCGAGGGCTGGGCGCCGGCGCGCACGGACGGGCAGGTTGGCTTTCACGTGCTGGTTACGGCCGGCGTGCC
>CAJMSL010000186.1 GCA_905216045.1 uncultured bacterium | reverse complement strand
GTCATGCCCAAAGACGTCGTTGCAGTGCTTGAGATTGTCGATATCGATGAACGCCATGGTAACGGGGCGTCCTGCTCCCAGAGCTCCTCGAGGGAACGGGCAAAGCCGCCACGGTTGCCAAGCCCAGTAAGCTGGTCGGTAAAGGCAGTCCTGATCAGATCCTTCTGCCGCTCGAGAAGGTCACGGACGGTCTTTTCGAGCGTTTCGGTGTAATTGCTGACAGTATCCATGTTCTAAGCGGCTTTCTGAGGTCGGGGCGGATTGCGTCGGGCGAGTTTGTTGTGTACACGCGTCGTTGCTCGGCGTTTTGCGTGTATCCAGGCCCCCGCCTTGCTGCGTTGTTGAGTTAATTTGTCGGCTAATGTTCGCTGTTGATAACAGCTGAGTAGTGTAAACAACAGCACACAATTATATATGGGTGCACATGCTGTGGGCGGCTATTGTTCGACAGGCGGTGGCGCGACGATGCGATGTTCGATGAAAATGCGACTGAGACGATATATGTTGACGGGTATACTTGTTCCGTTTGAATTTGCGGGGACGGAGATGGTCGCATGGCACAGTCAAATACGACGCGCACGGTGGGGCTGGCACTCGAGGGAGGCGGCTACCGCGGCATGTATACGGCGGGCGTGCTCGACGTATGGATGGAGCATGGCTTAACTTGCGACCATATGGTGGGTGTCTCGGCGGGCGCGGCGTTTGGCTACAACTTTAAATCGCGCCAGATCGGCCGCGCCATTCGCTACAACAAAGCCTATTGTGCCGATAAGCGCTATGCGAGCGTGACGAGCTGGTTGCGAACCGGCGACATGTTCAATGCCGATTTTGCCTATCACGAGGTGCCCATCGAGCGCGATCCCATCGATTTGGAGACATATCGCGCCTGCCCCATGCGGTTTACGTGCGTGTGTACCGATATCGAGACGGGCAAGGCCGTCTATCACGATCTGCCGTATGGCGACGAGCGCGATATCGAGTGGATCCGGGCGTCGTCGGCAATTCCCGTGGCGACGCGTCCCGTTGCTATTGACGGGCATAAGTATCTGGATGGTGGCGTGGCTGATTCTATTCCCAGCGCATGGCTGTTTGCGCAGGGGTATGACCGCAATATCGTGGTACTCACGCAGCCAGCGGGCTTTGTGAAGCAGCCCAACAGCGTGATGCCCATGCTGCGACGCGTGTTCCGTCACTATCCGGAGTTTGTCGCAGCGCTTGAGCATCGGCATGAGGTCTACAATACCACGCTCGATGACCTGGCACGTCGCGAGGCTGCCGGCGAGATCTTTGTGGTGCGGCCGAGCGAATCGGTGAAGGTGCCGTCGCTGTGTCGCGAGCCCGATGAACTTGAACGCATCTACCAGATTGGTCGCCGCGATGCGGAGGCGACCTTGCCGGCACTGGAGGCATATCTGGCAGAGTAGGGCAAACTGCCGCGTGCTCAGCGGAAAGCGCATCCCAGAATGGACGTCCAAACTGGGATGCGTTTTCCATTGCTGAAGTTATGGGGCCGCGGAGCAACTGCTCGGCTTATGCCTATGCCTGCTGCCAGGTGTCTACGAGCTCCTTGGCCGCGGCGTAGGGGTCATCGGCGCTGCAGACGGCACTCACCACAAAGAAGCCGTCGACGCCGGTAGCCTTGAGCTGCGGAAGGTCGGCCGTCTTGACGCCGCCGCCCACCACGATGGGCACGGGGCTTGCCGCATGGAGCGCGGCCAGGTCCTCAAAGCTCTTGGTGATGATAGAGCCGTCGGCCGCGCGTCCGCAGTCGCGCTTGGTCTCGGTCTCGTGGAGTGGGCCGATGCCAAGGTAGTCGACCAAACTCATATCGGCGGTCTTGACGTACTCGAGCATCTCCTCGCAACGGGCCGAAAGGCCCACGATGGCGTCGGGGCCCAGCAACTTGCGACAGACCTCGACGGGAATATCGCTTTGGCCCACGTGCACACCGTCGACAGCAATACCCTGCTCGCGTGCGGCAAGCACACAGTCCAGACGGTCGTCGATCAGCAAGGCGACCTGACCGGTCTTGCCGGCCTGAGCGATTGCCTGCGCGGCGTCGCCGGTCAGCGCAATGATCTCGCGGGCGCTTGCCACCTTGGAGCGCACCTGGATGCAGGTAAAGCCGGCGTCGAGCGCCTGGGCCACCACATCGCCCACGGGGCGCCCGAGCGTGTTTTCGGGGCCAAGTACCAGATAGGCCGAGATATCAAGGTTGTCGCGGATGCTCATCGTGCTTCCTCCTGCTTTTTGATCTGTGCTTCCATGCGCTCGAGTTTGCCGGTCATGGTGTCGGTAAATCCGGGTCGAATATCGGCTTTGAGCACGACTTCGGTGCGGATGCCCTTGCTCGCCAACACAAAGGTTGCGTCGCGCACGACCTGCATGACCTCGTCCCAGTCGCCCTCGATCTCGGTGAACATGGAGGTGGTGCGGTTGGGCAGGCCGCTCTCGCGAATGACACGCACGACCTCGGCGACCTCGGCGGATAGCTCATCGCCGGTGCCGCACGGGGCGATGGCCACGGCGACGAGCGTGTTCATGCCGGCATTGGTTGCGGGCTCGGACATGGCCTATGCCTCCTCGAGCTCGAGTCGGTTATCGGCGATGTCTTGGGCGGTTGCGCGGTAGAGCTCGTCGATAAAGGCGACCTTAAAGCTTGCCGGGGCGTCGGCGACAGCGGCGGCACGCGTGCCGGCCACGTTGTAGACGGCGGTGCCGCAGACGGCTGCCGTAAACGGGTCGGCGGCGCAGGCATACACGGCCAGCACGCCGCCCTGCGAGCAGCCGCAGCCGGTGATCTTGGACATGAGCGGGCTGCCGCCGTGAGACTTGGCCACCGTCGTGCCGGCGGTGAGTAGGTCGACTTCGCCCGAGACCACAACGGCGCCACCGGTGTGGCGAGCGAGCGCCACGGCGGCATCGCGGGCGTCGTCGACCGTGTCGGTGGTTTCG
>CAJMSL010000185.1 GCA_905216045.1 uncultured bacterium | reverse complement strand
CCATCTCATGGATATCAAGCGTATAGCCGTTACCCTCGACGGACAGATTAACCTTCTGGACTGTGCCCTCCAGGCTTTGGGGCGAAATGCCGTCACCAAACTCTCTGGTGTAGGTGTATTTAGTCCCCGATGAGCCGCCATTAGTCCAGGTAATGGAATCCCCGTTGCCGTGGTTTCCCCAGGCTGAGGCAAAATAGCCGGAATTGACAACGGCGTAGGCGACCCCTCCGGTCGCCAACACTCCGGCAAGACATCCGATTACGGCAACATAGAGAGGCTTCGCGTGGCCCTTTCGATGAAGCGGCTCGCCTGCCGCAGCATCAATAACACGGTCGGCAAGATCGCTATCGGCTTGGATGGACTCGAAGGCCTGCTTGATTTGATTGGATTTCACGGTCGCCCTCCTCTAGGATGAATTTGAGCTTCGATCGACCGCGAGCTAAACGCGTTCGAACGGTCGCGGCTGGCACATGCAACAACTCGGCAATCTCTGAGGTCGAAAAGCCCAGATAGTAATAGAGCACGATGGGAACACGGAATCGCTCCGGAAGTCGCATAACGTCTGACAGGACCGCCTTGGTCTCATCCTGCGCCGCCGAAAGCGAATCGGCCAGGTTCTCAATATCCTCCACACGCCTCCATGGCTTTCGAAAGAGCGATTTACATTCATTGATCGTGACCCGGATAAGCCAGCGGCGAAGATGCTCCCAACTTTCAAAGTGTCCATCGCTTTTAAGCAACTTAAGAAAGACATCTTGGGCAATATCGTCGGCATCGGCACGATCGCGCAGGTACGTCAATGCGATTCGAAACACGACATCCCGGTGATCTTCGACCGCCTGTCTAAAAGCTTGTTCTTCCATAATCACCTCCCGGTGACGGTAATGATTCTCGATGAGGCCCTCACCATAGATACGCTCCGGCCGGACGAATTGTTTCAAATTCAGGCAGGAAATACCTACCAAAATAAACCTGTCCCTTATTGGCAAAAGGAATCCCCTTCTGTGCGCGGGGGCAGATTCCCGGAACGGGCCGCCCGCTGTTTAAGTTTGCTGCTCTACAGTCCTGCGCAAGACGGAAAGCACATTAAGTGCTTTCCTTTGCGTGAGGAACTCGCGACAAACTTAAACAGCGGGCGGCCCGTTCCGGGAATCCGACGTGCTCGTCGGGGCAACGTTCCTCACCAAAAAAGACCCGCTTCCCTGTTGGGAAACGGGTCTTTGGAAGGACGGTTAACGTGCTAGGAAATTACTCCTCGTCGTTGTCCTTGGCCTCTTCGGCGTCGTCGGTGTCCACGAGCTGGTTAAGCAGCTCGTCGAGGGAAGCCATGTCCTCGTTGATCGCGCCGTTGGCGGGAGCCTTCTTGTCGTCGATCGGGGCGCCCAGGAGCTCCTCGTCGGCGTCGGCGTGATGCGTCGGAGCGGAGGTACCCAGCAGGATATCGTCCGGACCGTCGGGGCTAAAGACCATCTGCAGCAGCTGCGAGAGGTCTTCCTCGTCGGCAACGTCGTCGTTGTTCTCGAGGATGTAGAGCAGATCGTGGGCCTCGAGGCCGTCACGGAGCTCCTCGATCGCCTTGGCACCGATACCATCGATGCGCAGCAGATCCTCCTCGGACTTGCCGACCAGGTCGCCGACCGTCTCGATGCCAACCTCGCTGAACTTGTTGGTCCAGCGCTGCGACACGCCCAGGTCGTCGAACAGGTACAGACGAGCCTTCTCGGCGGAGATGGTGTGACCGTTGCGGGTGAACGAACCGTCAGCACCACCGAACTCGTCGTAGCCGGCCCAGTCGAGCTGCTGCGGGAGCTGCTCGTCCAGGTCCTTGAGCTCCACAGGAGCCCACTCGGGCAGCGACTTGGCGTTGGGCGAAGCCGGGCCGTCGATGTCCACGTAGCCGTCGGCCGTGCGATACGTCAGCTTGGCGTTGGCGTACGGCTTGAGGCCGGTACCAGCCGGGATCTTCTTACCGACGATGACGTTGGACTTAAGGTCGAGCAGGTGGTCGACCTTGCCCTCGATGGCAGCCTCGGTAAGGACGCCAGCGGTACGGATGAACGAAGCGCTCGACAGCCAGGAGTCGATGTTGGACGCGACCTTGAGCGTACCCAGGATGACGGGCTCGGCCACAGGAGCCTGACCACCCAGACGGGCAACGCGCTCGACCTCGTCGGCAAACTCGTAGCGGTCGACGTACTGACCAAGCAGGTACTTGGAGTCGCCGGGGTTGGTGATCTGAACGCGACGCAGCATCTGACGTGCGAGCACCTCGATGTGCTTGTCGTTCAGGTCGACGCCCTGGCTGGTGTAGACGTCCTTAACGCTCTCGACGAAGGTGTGCATCGTCGACTCGATGTCGGTCAGCTTGCGCAGGTTGCGGAAGTTGACGAAGCCCTTGGTGATCTGGTCGCCGGCGCGAACCTCGCAGCCGTCCTCGATCTCGGGCATGAAGCGCACCGAAGCGGGGACGCGACGCTCGTCGAGGACACGGGTGTGATCCTCGGAGTCGGTGAGCGTCAGCACGTACTCGGACTTCTCGGGCTTGATCGAGAGGTGACCGGAGTACGGAGCCAGCTCGGCCTCGCGGCCCAGGATCTTCTCGTTGACGTTGCCGACGATATCGAACATACGGCTGACCGTAGGCAGACCCTGCGTAATATCGTCGACGCCAGCGACGCCGCCGGAGTGAATGGTACGCATCGTAAGCTGCGTACCGGGCTCGCCGATGGACTGGGCGGCAATAATGCCGACGGCAGTACCGATGGCGACCGGACGACGGGTGGAAAGATCCCAGCCGTAGCACTTCTGGCACACGCCGTACTTGGAGCGGCAGGTGAGCAGCGCGCGGAGCTTGACCTTCTTGAGGCCTGCATCGACCATCTTCTGGATGTCGGCGACCTTCTCGATGTAGCCGTCCTGCTCAAAGAGCACGGTGCCATCGGGAGCCACGACGTCCTCGATGAGGCAACGGCCGAC
>CAJMSL010000184.1 GCA_905216045.1 uncultured bacterium | reverse complement strand
TAGTTCCGCGTTGCGCTAGCTGCGGAAACGCGGGGTCCGTTCAGGCTGTTGCGTTGAGTTTGAAAATCAACCTTTTTTCTCCGATAAACGGTATTTAAGCGGCACTTAGGGACGTTCCTTTTCTGCCGGCACTCGGGGACACTCCTCACTCTGGTGCATTGGGGACAGGTTTGTTTGCACCAGGTTGGTGCAGATTAGCCTGGTCCCATTGCACCAATCTCACTTGCGCTAGATGAAGAGCTCGCATTCCTTCCGCGCGACGCAAACCTTGCTCAGCATCTGGGAAACAGCGGATAGCTTGTTGGGATCAAGCTTACGAGCGCCTCGCGGACATACGGCAATGCAGCGCATGCAGGAGATGCACGCCTCGCCAGCTGCTCGTTTGGGGTCACCCTTGTCGATAGCACAAACGGGGCACGCCGCGGCGCATGCACCGCAGGAGACACAATCCCCTGTTGCCTCGGGTGCCATGCGGTGACCTCCGGCTTGTTTATAAGGACGATTGCCGGGAATAGAGGGCTCGGATGTATCCTCGGCCAACAGCTTTTGCTGAATTTGCTGCGCAAACTCTGCGAGCTGCGCCGCATCCTGCGCATCCGGACGACCGGCAGCAAACTGTCGCGCAATGGAATGTTCTGCAATGGCCGCAACTGCCGCGATCACCCGGAATCCCGCATGCTTCGCAACGTCCTCCAGCTCTACGAGCGTGTCCTCAAACGCGCGGTTTCCGTAGACGCACACCAGAACGGCCCGCGCTCCGTTGCCGTGAACCATGCCCAACCGGTCAGCC
Organism: uncultured bacterium; assembly: GCA_905216045.1. Classification (GTDB taxonomy): domain Bacteria; phylum Actinomycetota; class Coriobacteriia; order Coriobacteriales; family Coriobacteriaceae; genus Collinsella. The sequence goes on along the minus strand of CAJMSL010000184.1, from coordinate 2,208 downwards.
ACCACAGCCGGGATTCTACCGGCATACGCCGGCACAGAGATTACGGCCACGTCGTCCTCAGTCATCGAGACAGCGCTGAAATCTAGCCCGCTATCGGTCAGATCGACGGTAACGGTATTCTTGTCCAGTGCCCCGGCCACAAGGCCAGACACCTTCTGCGTTCCACCCGTCGGACTAAACACAATTTCGAATACGCTCATCGAGACACCCTCCCCCTACGTCTGGCAACGCGTCAAGCCGTTTTCACATCCAGCCAGAGTATACGGCACGTGGGATCCCCATTTTGGTGCATCAAGCACCCCAATGCACCAACCCTACGCTGTCTACCTCTTCGTTTTGTATAAATTACGGTACAGATTGTATATATTTACGGGATACCGCCGTGTTCTCCCGAGGTACCCCATCCTGGCCCGTGCAAAAAACGGAGTATTCTGCAACGTGACCGCGCCAGCAATACCCCGAGCGGGCAAACCTTTAGGGCGCTGCGTCATTTTGGGTTCCGACATGGCGAGAATGACGCGCCCCTGCTCCGGATAACGACGAAATCTGACTCAGAACGCTCGCTAGGGATATCCGAAAGCCACCGTTGGCGACGTCAAATCATATGCAGACAACTCGAACTGCAGAATACTCCAAAAAATGCACGGCGCACCCCATGGGACCCATTGCCGCATGGTAGGAAACAGGCCCACGGCATCCTCTAGATGCATTCCCGAGGAAATCACATTTGAACTAGCGATCGGATACGGCAAACAAAAAGGGCCCCGAGCATAGTTGCTCGGGGCCCTTGGTTCACCTCGCTCTAGCGGGCGATGCGTATGTTACTTGCGCTTGCCGCCGCCGTCACCGGGGCGACGGGAGCTGCCGCCGCGCTTGCCGCCACGACTATTGCCATAGCTACCACGATTATCGCGACCGCCGGCACGGCCGCCGCGGGAGCCGGCCTGGTTGCCCCGGCGGCCGCCACGATAGCCGCCACGACGCTCCTCGCGGGTATCGTCGTAGTTGCGCCAGTCATCGCGACGATCGCGGCTGGCACGCGGATCGCGGCGATCGCGCGACTCGTTAGAGCGGCCAGCACCGCTGCGGCTGCCATTGCCACGAGTGCCCTCGCGATGCTCGCCACCGCGGCCACCGCGCTCTTCAAAGCGCTTGCCGCCACGGGACTCACCGCTGCGGGCGCCACGCTCACCGCGACCCTCGCCGCCGCGACGCTCGTCACGGCCACCGCGCTCGTCATTGCGACCGGAACGACGACGATCGCCCGAGACACGCTTGCCGCCACGCGAGCCACGGCCCTCGTCCTCGCGCTCAACACGGCGACGACCGCCGCGGTCCTCGTCCTCGCGGCGACGACGATGTGCCTCGCCCTGGAACTGCTTGGCACGACGCTCGGCACGGTTGCCGCGCGGGCCCTGCTCAACAGCACCAGCGCGCTCCTCGGCAGCCACCTCGCGAGCCACGCTCTCAACAGCCTCGTCCACGCGAGCCTGAACGCCCTCGCGCACGCGGGTCTTGCCGCCGCGCTTGGGACGGCTCGGACGCTCGCCGTCGCCGCGACGCTCGTCGCGACCGCGGTTGGAACGACCGGCAACATCGCCGTAATCGTCGCCGTTGCGCTTGCCGTCGCGACGTGCCTGCTCGAGCTTCTTCTTGCTCTTGGACTTGCCGCGCTTGGTCTTCTTCTTCACCTTAAAGGCCGCAGGATCGCGCTCGGGATCGACGGCGGGCGGATTGGGGCCCACATGCAGGTCGCCGGCGTCATAAATGTCGGCCGTCTTGTCCATGAGCTTCTCGATCTCGTAGAACTCGTCGACATCCTGCTCGGTCACAAACGTGATGGCCCAGCCCAGCTCACCGGCACGGCCCGTACGGCCAATACGGTGGATGTAGTCGGTCGGCTCGGCCGGCACGTCAAAGTTCACGACGTAGCGCACGTCGCTAATGTCGATGCCGCGGGCAAGCACGTCGGTCGCCACCAGCACGTCGACGGTGCCGTCGCGGAAGGCAGAAAGCGCGCGCTCGCGCTGGGCCTGGCTGCGGTTGCCGTGAATCGCGGCGGCCTTGATGCCCTTGCGCTCCAGACGACGGCAGCAGCTGTCGGCGCGGTGCTTGGTGCGCATAAAGACGATAGTGCGCTCCGGACCCTCCTTCTTGAGGAACTCGGGCAGCAGGTTGTTCTTGGCCTCGATGGACACCGGGAATACA
>CAJMSL010000183.1 GCA_905216045.1 uncultured bacterium | reverse complement strand
CAGGCACGGTCACGCGGCCCGCGTCGTCGCGGGCGATACCGGGCACGTCTTCAAGCTCATCGGCCGAGTCACTCGGCTCCACGAGCGGGCAAATCACGTAGGCCTGCTGACCCTTTTCATGCGCCTCGCGGATGGCGCCATAGGCGAGGTCGCGGCTCGACTCGGTGAGCACGCGTGTCGTCACGCCAGCGCCAGGGACGGGCCGATGGCGGATGATACTCGTGTCCAGATCGCCGTAGACCGAAAGCGCCAGCGTACGCGGGATCGGTGTCGCCGTCATAACGAGCAGGTCCGCACCGGGGCCCTTCGCGCGTAGGGCGTTGCGTTGGCCAACGCCAAACCGGTGCTGCTCGTCGATGACGACAAGCGACAGATGATTGAACGCAACGTTATCCGAAAGCACCGCGTGGGTTCCAAAGAGGACGTCGAGCTCGCCCGATTCAAGCTGGGCATGGATCTGCTCGCGCTCTGAGGCCGGCGTGGCACCCGTCAGAAGCGCCCAGGACATGCCCGCCTGCGAGAGCAGAGGGCCGGTCTTATCGGCATATTGGCGCGCCAACACGCCCGTGGGCGCCATAACGCAGGCCTGCGTACCGCTATCGGCAGCCACAGCCAGAGCGCAGGCGGCAACGGCGGTCTTACCGGTACCGACATCGCCCAGCAGCAGGCGGTTCATCACGCGCCCACCATCGCACATATCGCGCAGGATATCTTGGAACGCGGTCTCCTGCTCGTCGCTCGGCGAAAACGGCAGGGCTTGCTTAAGCGCGGCCAGGTGCTCGCCCGCGGTGTGGGCATAGGGAACCACATCGACCAGGCCGCCGACGTTGCGCAGGCGCAGCGCCAGCTGCAGGTAGAGGCACTCCTCGTAGGCAAGCCGTGCGCGCGCGATATCGCGCTCTGCCATACTCGATGGAAAGTGGATCGAACGCAACGCGCGGGCATTGCTCATGAGCTTCCGCTTTGCGCGCAGCGGCGCGGGAATCGGATCGAACGGATTGCCGACGACCTCGAGCGCGCCGCTTACGATGCGGCGCATCCACGCCTGGCTCACGCCATCGCTCACGTAATGGACCGGCAGGATGGTGCCCGCAGCACGCCCGTCATCGAGCTTTTCAAAGTGCGGCGAGGCCATCTGCTTAAAACCGTAGGCAAACTCGACCTTGCCTATCACGGCCAGGCGGTCGCCCTGTTTAAGCTGCTGGGCAATCCAGGGCTGGCGGAAAAAGGCGACCTGCAACACGCCCGTCTCGTCCACCAGCGATACCTCGGTCACCTGCATGCGCGGACGCGGCTGCTTTTGGACGATGCGGTCGACCGTGGCGATGATGGTGCACACGGTACCGATGGGCGCCATCTCGATGGACCACGAACGGGTAAAGTCGAGGTATCGATGAGGGATATGGAGAAGGAGGTCCCCCACCGTCCTAATTCCCAGACGGCGAAGGGCCTCCTCACGTTTACCCGAAACATATTTGAGTCGCGCGATATCCTCGTCGAGCGCATTGCTCTGGGCAAAGCGCTCCGAGACGCGCGGCACGGAGCAGAGCTCGGACATGGGCAGATGCCTACTCGATCGAGAAGATCACGGGATAGAGCGGCTGCTCGCCACGATGGGCGGCAATCTCCAAGTCGGGCTGAGCTTCCTCGATGGCGTCGACGATCTCCTGGAAGGCCTCATCGGACAGCTCCTCGCCGGCCAGAATCGTCAGCGCGTCGCCCTCCTCTTCCTCCTGCATGCGGTTGATGCAGTCGAGCGTGACCTGCTTCACGTCGGAGCCGACCACGTCGATGGAGCCGGCGATGATACCCATGACGTCACCGGAGTGAATCGGAGAACCGTCAGAGGCACTGGAGTCGCGCACGGCGCGGGTGACCTCGCCATCGCGGACCTCGCTGATGGCGTCGACCATGGCGGCGACGGCATCCTCGAGCTCGGAATCGGGCAGGACTGCGAACAGCGCGGAGAAGGCCTGCGGGACGGTCTTGGTGGGAACGACGGCGACCTTCTTGTCGGTGCAGGCTGAGGCAGCAGCCTCAGCGGCCATGCGGATGTTGCCGTTGTTGGGCAAGATGATGACCGAGGTCGCGTTGACCTGGTCCACCGCGCCCAGCAGGTCGGCGGTCGAGGGATTCATAGTCTGGCCACCGGAGACGACCACGTCGACGCCAAGGGACTTGAGGATGTCGGCCTCGCCGGAACCGGCGGCAACGGCGACAAAGCCCAGCGCCTTGGCGGGCTCGGCGGCCTTTTCCTGATCCTCGTGGATCTTAGCGGTACGGTCGTGGGCCTCCATCTCCATGTTGTGGATAAAGACCTCATAGATCTGACCGAGCTGCAGCATGTGCTCGAGCACCAGGTTGGGGGTATTGGAGTGCACATGGATCTTGTAGTCGGGATAGGCGCCCACGAGCAGCTCACAGTCGCCCATGGAGCCTAGGAACTTAAGGCATTCGTCCTCGTCAAACGGGGCGTCGGCCTTAAAGAGAAACTCGTTGCAGTAGCGGAACTCCGAGCCCTCCCAGTCGTCGTTAGCCTCGATCTCAACGCGGCCAAGAGCGGCATCGCGGGCAGAGCCGGCGGAGTCAAACGTAGCGGAGAAATCCTCGACAACGGTGCTGCGACCAAGCGCGGCGGCAACAAAGTTCTCCAGGAAGATGGCAAAGCCGAAGGCGCCTGAGTCGACCACGCCGTTCTCTTTGAGGACGGGCAGCAAGTCGGGCGTGCGGGCGACGGACTGGTACGCCTCGACGACGATAGCATCGAGCGCATCCTCGGCCGAGAACTTCTTCTTCTCGCACTCATCGGCCTTGGTCGAGACATCGCGCAGCACCGTGAGGATCGTGCCTTCGACTGGCTTGCGTACCGCGTTGAAGGCGACTTCGACCGCCTTAGCGAAGGCATCGCCGATCGCATCGATATCGAAATCTTCATGGCCATCGAAGCCTTCGCACAGACCGCGCAGGATCTGCGAGGTGATGACACCGGAATTTCCGCGTGCACCCATGAGCGCGCCGGTGGTGATGGCACGACGCTTGTCGGCATTCGAA
>CAJMSL010000182.1 GCA_905216045.1 uncultured bacterium | reverse complement strand
GTCTGAACCGCGGAGGCGTAGACTCGCCACCAACCGGCCATGCTGAAGTTGTCGATGAGACCGGCGATGCCGTTGAACACGTTGTTCCAGCCGGCCAGCTGCGTAGCACCTTCGGAGGTGACCCAGGTGGACTCGCCCAGGACAAAGAAGTGATAGGCGCTCTCAAAGTCGGATACGACGGCGATCATGATGTTGATGGCGACGATCACAAACGGCCATGCGCGGAACCAATGCGCCTTGCCGATCTTTCCCCACTGGTACTTAATGGCAAAGAAGCCCAAGCAACCGGCGAGCGCCGCGTATACCTTGGCGTAGTGGAACCAGCTGTTCTGGTACACATGGGTGGGGTTGGTGAGCGCCCACTCGGCGCCTTGCGAAACGCCCACGGCGATGGCGACGCAGTAGATGGTCATGGCCAGCGGAGCCACGCCAAAGATGATTGCCGCGCCCAGCTTGGTGCGGCGGCCGACTTCGTTGAGCACGATCAGGCCAATAAAGACCATGGCCCAGCCGGCCCAGTGGATAAGGGTATCGCTACCCCAAACATCGAACAGCATGCTGCTCTCCTTTCACACGCCCGCGGCCCCTCTTCTGATCGCGGGCAGTTTGGCCAAATGTCGTCAGTTCTGGGGCTTGCGCTCCGGATACTTGGCGGTATAGCCCTCGATGTGGAGTGTCGAGGCGATGATTTCCTTGACCGTTTCGTCGGGCACATCGGGGTGCGTGCGGATATACATCAAAAGGCCCATGATGAGGGTGTAGAACGTCTCGTAGACATGGTCGATGCGTAGCTCATGATGGGCGACAAAATCCACTACGGTGGTGTCGCAGATATACTGCGCCACGCGCTGGACCACGTTGTGCAAAAAGCCGCCGTAGAGCGCGCCGCTGCTCGAGGTAAGCGTGCTCGGCAGCTCGTGGCCGCTGGCGACCAGGCGCTTAAAGAGCGGGGCGACGGTGTCGAGCGCGCCCTCGATATCACCGACGGTGCGGTCGGCGTTCCACCGCTCGAGTTCGGAGATAAAGTCGTCGATCGCCTCGTCCATAACAGCGGTGACGGCGGCGTCCATGTCGGCGAAGTAGTGGTAGAACAATGAACGCGTGCAGCCGGCTCGCTTGGTCACGGCCGATACCGATAGGTGGGACACGCCCAGCTCGGAGCTTACGGTGCGCACGGCATCGAGGATCTCGCGACGGCGTTCGTCGCCCGTCAGGCGCTTTGCCGCGCTATCGGATGCGGGGACGGCATCGACCACAGAGGTACCTGCTGTGTTATTGCCCATGTTTTGCCGCCTTTCATCCTCTTTTGCCTGACCGTTCGCCTAACAGTCTTGAATATTGTTGACGGTTCGTCAATACTATTTTTGACACAATGTCAACAATGGCGGGTGAACGGCATGGGGGCATGTCCGGCCTGCAAAAAAAGAGGGGCGCTGCGGTCCCGCCGGGCTGCGGCAAGAGAAGGGACAACCATGATTCTCAACGGACCGGGGATTAGTTACACCGAGCCCGACATCGGTTCGGAGTTCGTGCCGCCGCTGCCGGAGCATCCGCGCGAGGCCATCGTCAAGCTGTGCGAGCACTGCACCAACCGTCTGCTGCATCGCGACGAGCTGCTGGGCTACGAGTACTGGTCGTTTGCCGAGGCCGCAGCCGACGAGCAGGCCGAAGTGCTCTGCAAGATGAAGATGCGCCGTCCCTATACGCTGCCCGAGATGGTCAAGCTCACCGGCATGCCCGAAGCCGATATCGAGAAGATGCTCGACGACATGAGCTACACGGGTCTGCTCGAGTACAACTGGGAAAACCCCGAGCGCGCCAAGCAATGGGTGTTGCCCATGCTGGTGCCGGGTTCTGCCGAGTTCCTCAACATGCGCGTGAGCCAGCTCGAGGAGCACCCGGTCTATGCCAAGTTCTTTGAGCAGGCGTCCAAGGGACCGCTGTCCAAGGCCACGCCGATGGTGCCGCCCGGAGGCGCCGGCATCGGCATGCACGTCATTCCGGTCGAGAAGGCCATCGACGCCGCGAGCACCTCGGTGCCGATCGAGCATATCGAGCATTGGCTCGACAAATACGATGGCAAATATGCCGCCAGCACCTGCAGCTGCCGCGCGAGCCGTCGCGTGATGGGTGAGGGCTGCGCCGACGACCCGGCCGATTGGTGCATCGCCGTGGGCGATATGGCCGACTACGTGGTTGAGACCGATCGTGGCCATTACGTGACCCGCGACGAGGTTTACGACATCTTGCGCCAGGCCGAGGACAACGGCTTTGTCCACCAGATCACGAACATCGACGGCGAGCAGAAGCTCTTCGGCATCTGCAACTGCAACGTCAACGTCTGCAACGCTCTGCGCACGAGCCAGCTCTTCAACACCCCGAACATGTCCCGCAGCGCCTACGCCGCGAAGGTGGAGAGCGACAAGTGCGTCGCCTGTGGCCGCTGCGTGGAATACTGTCCCGCCGGCGCGGTCAAGCTCGGCCAGAAGCTCTGCACGAAGGACGGTTTCATCGAGTATCCGCGCCAGGAGCTGCCCGACGAGGTGAAGTGGGGCCCGGAGAAGTGGGCCATCGACTACCGCGATAAAAACCGCGTCAACTGCTATGAGACCGGCACTGCGCCGTGTAAGACGGCCTGTCCCGCGCACATCGCCGTGCAGGGCTATCTCAAGCTCGCCGCACAGGGCAAGTACCGCGAGGCGCTGCAGCTCATCAAGCGCGAAAATCCCTTCCCCGCCGTTTGCGGCCGCATCTGCAACCGCCGCTGCGAGGATGCCTGCACGCGCGGTACGGTCGATCAGGCCGTCGCCATCGACGAGGTCAAGCGCTTCATCGCCCAGCAGGACCTGAACGCGGAAACGCGCTTTGTGCCCGAAAAGGTCATTCCGAGGGTCGACGGCGAATTTCCCGAGAAGCTCGCCGTCATCGGCGGCGGCCCGAGCGGCCTTTCCGCGGCGTATTACTTAGCTTTGATGGGCCACAAGGTCACCCTGTATGAAAAGCGCGCGAAGCTCGGCGGCATGCTGCGCTACGGCATCCCCAACTACCGCCT
>CAJMSL010000181.1 GCA_905216045.1 uncultured bacterium | reverse complement strand
GACCGTCTGGCCGTGCGTCGTTGCGGCAAGTCGGTAACCGAGATTTTTGAGACCGAGGGCGAGGATCGTTTTCGCGAGCTCGAGACCTCGGCGCTCCGTTCGCTCCAAAGTGAGCGCAGCCTGTTGGTTTCGTGCGGGGGCGGCATTGTCGAGACGCCGGTGAATATTGAGCTGATGCACGAAATGGGTACGTGCGTGTACCTCGAGGGCGACTTCGAGGATTCGATTCGCCAGATTCGTCGGTCCGACACGCGCCCCGATTTCCGCTCGCCCGAGCATGCCGCGCGCCTGTTTGAGCATCGCCGTCCGCTGTATCGCCAAGCCGCCGACCTTACCCTTGATATTCGCAACAAGTCCTTCGAGGACGTTTCCTACCTTTGTGCCGAGATGCTTTTGGAGCGTGGGCTGCTATGATTCGCCGTCAACTGATCAATTTCCAAAACCGCAGTGTCGATGTCCGCGTCGGATTGGGCGCGTTCGATGAGCTGTCGCGCATGTTTTCCTCGGCTGTGGGCAAGCCTAAGCGCGCGATGGTGGTTTGGAACGACGCCACATCCGAGCGTTTTGGTGAGGTCGTCGAGCATGCGCTGGTCGACGCCGGTTTTGCCGTGTCGCCGCTAGTCCTCGAGGTTTCGCCTGCTGGTGCCACGCTGGCCGATGCTGATGCTATCTTTGGCGCCCTGTCTGCCAACGCCGTTACCTGCGACGATCTGGTTGTCGCCGTTGGCGATGCCGCAACCTGCTCGGTTGTTAGCTGGTGCGCCAACCAGTGGTGCGGCCGAACCGAGTGCGCGCTGTTGCCGACGACCTTCGACGCCATGCTTACGGTCGCGACGCCCATGACGCCGCTCGTCGCCTCGTCTGCCAATGCGCTTCCCGCTATCGCGTTCCGTCCCGAACCGGGCTTGGTCGTGTGTGACCTCGACCTTGTTCGCGAGGCGGACCCCGAGGACCTCAAGCTCGGCTTTGTGGTGCTTGTTGGCACCATGCTTTCGAGCAGTAAGTCCCGCTGGAATCAGTTTACTGAGACCGTCCCCGAGATTCTCGCGGGCGAGGAGGTCGCGCTCGTCAATGCCGTTCAATGGTCTCAGACTGCCCGTAAGGACGTACTGATGGCCACGAACCCGAGCGCTCGCCATGCGCTCGATTTTGGCAAGACGGGGGAGCGTACCCTGCGCGCCTGCTTGGGCGATGCCGCTTCGCAGGTCCCTGCCTATCAGCTGTTATCCGAGGGCATGCGCTTTGAGGCGCGCCTAGCACATGATGCCTGCGACTTTGATATCGATTACGTCTTTGAGGTCGATGACTGCCTGGAGGACTTTGGCATCGAGGAACTTGCCTTCGACCTGGAGCCCACCGCGTTTATCGAGGAGTTCCGCAGGCAGCAGTTCGCCCGCTCGAACCGCAGTATGTTGCCGCTGCCCGCGGCACTCGGCGCCATTCGTCTAACGAGCGTCGAGGACGAGGTTCTTGAGCGCCATGCTCATGCCTACTTGGCTTCTCGCAAAGAACTTCTCTAAGATTTATTGACTTCCATCGTCTTTCGTATCATGTTGAGGGGCGGGTTTTCAATCGGTTGCGGATCGCATGCGATTCCGTCGTTCGGTTGAGACCCGTTCCGTCTATATAGAGACAACAAGAAAGGAATCTGCATGTCTGAGTTTGCTGCCGGTCCTGCCGGTCGTATCGAGCGTGTCCGTGCCCTGATGGCCGAGCGTGGCTACGACGCCATCGTGGTGCGCGACGAGGCCAACCTTCGTTGGCTTACGGGCGTGAAGGGCGTCTTCGACTACACCTTCGAGTTCCCGCACGCTGCGTTTATTACGGCTGACCAGTGCCTGTTCCACACCGACTCGCGCTACCTCAACAGCTTTGAGGAGAACACGCCCGCCGGCAGCCCCTGGGTCTACGACATGGACGAGGGCACCATTCCCGGCTGGGTCGCCGGCAAGATCGCGGCCAATAGGTGCCGCGTCTGCGCTGTCGAGGATGACATGCAGATTAACTTCTACCAGGGCATCCAACGTGGCCTGGAGGATCGTTCCGTCGCCTGCATGCTGCCGCTGATGCATGACGACATCCGTAAGATGCGCGCCATCAAGGACGCCGAGGAGATTGAGCTCATGCGCCATGCGCAGTCGATCACCGACGCCGCCTTCCAGCACATGCTCGGCTTTATTAAGCCCGGCATGACCGAGAAGCAGGTTCGCAACGAGCTCGAGAACTTTATGTTCGCCAACGGCGCCGACAGCTTGGCTTTTGGCTCCATCGTGGCGAGCGGTCCCAACACCGCCAACCCGCATGCCGTGCCGAGCGATCGCGTGATCGAGAAGGGCGACTTCGTCCTGATGGACTACGGCGCGGGCTACTGTGATTACCGCTCCGACATGACACGCACTGTTGTGATGGGCGAGCCCACGCAGGAGCAGCTCGACCTGTACGCGCTCGTGCGCCGTACGCACGAGGAGTGCGGCGCCGCCATTCATCCGGGCGTCGAGGGCAACGACATCTTCAAGCTCTCCAAGAAGATCATCGGCGATGCCGGCTATGGCGATTACTACAACCATGGTTTGGGCCACGGCGTGGGCATCGACATCCACGAGCTGCCCAACTTCAACCGTAGCAAGAACATCATTGAGGTCGGCTCGGTTATTACCATGGAGCCCGGCGTCTACCTGCCCGGTGTGGGCGGCGTGCGCCTGGAGGACTACGGCGTCGTCACCGAGAACGGATATGAGCCCTTCACCAAGACCCCGCACGACCTGTACGTCATCGATTGCTAGACCATTTCGATAGATTTATGGGGCGGGCCGTCCGGAGCTCTTCGGACGCCCCGCGCGCTCTTTTTATGCGCTCGCTGCAGGCGCCGTCTGCAAGTGTATAATTTCGGTCGTATGTAATTTGGACGCTTGTGCGTTCTGCCCATAACAAGAAAGGTCGCTATGCCTACCATTTCTACCGCCGACTTCAAGAACGGCCTCGGTCTCCGCATCAAGGACAAGGTCTACACCATCGTCGAGTTCCAGCATGTCACGCCGGGCAAGGGCGGCGCGTTTGTGCGCTACAAGACCCGCGAC
>CAJMSL010000180.1 GCA_905216045.1 uncultured bacterium | reverse complement strand
GCGACCCCAGTAGCTCGCCCATCCGTTCACCGACATAGGCGTTTTCGCACAGGCCGCCGGTCAGATAGTACGGGGCGCCCGCGGCCTGCCCGGCCATGGTCGCCACGCGCGAAACCACGCTGTCGATCACGCCACGCGCAATGTTCTCGCGCGGCTCACCGCGACCGATCAGGCTGATAACCTCGCTTTCGGCAAACACCGTGCACATGCTGCTAATCTTGGTGGGCTCGCCGGAACGCGCCAGGTCGGCCATCTGCTGCTGGGAAATGCCTAGGCGGTCGGCCATGATCTCCAGAAAGCGCCCCGTGCCGGCAGCGCACTTGTCGTTCATGGCAAATTTGACCACGCGGCCGCCTTTAAGCTGGATGACCTTGGTGTCCTGGCCGCCCACGTCAATCACCGTGCCGTGATCGCCAAACAGGCGCACGGCACCGGTGCCGTGGCAGGTGATCTCGGTCACGACCTTGTGCGCATAGGGCACGGCGACACGGCCGTAGCCGGTCGCGACCACACGCACATCGTCGCCCGTCACGTCATAGCCCGCCGCTGCCAGTGCCTCGCGCAGCCGCTCGGAAGCATCGACCGAGGAGCACCCGGTTGGCTGCACGCACGTCCACGCCACCGAACCCTCCCCATCGACCACAGCGGCCTTAGCCGCCGTAGACCCGATATCGATCCCGATCCCTATCATGGCTCTCTTCCAATCTAAACATCAAAGGTAGCGGCGCGTTCAGGCGCCTTAGCTCTAGGTTTCTCATGTGCCGGAGATTGCCCCGAAAGAGGAGCGCAGCGTACTTTGGGTACGCAAGCGACGGTTTGAGGAGCAAGATCCGGTGCCTGAGGAAGCTAGAGGGTTTCGTTGAAGGCGGCGATGCGGGTCTCGATCTGTCCCATGTCGCCGTTGCTGTAGTCGGGCTCGATCTTCATGTACGGAATGCCCGCACCCTCGACAGCCTCCTGCATGCGCGCGCTCTCAACGTTGAAGGTGTGGCAGGCCTGCAGCACGCTCTCTACCACGGCATCGACATGGTACTTCTCGCACATAGCCAGCGTGTTTCCCATGCGACCGTCGTTGGGCGTCATGACCGAGCAGTTGATGTCCAGGTAGCGGTCGGCGATGGCGCGCAGGATATCGGGAGCCTCCGGGTCGATCATCATGGCCGCCGTGCGCTCGCCCGAGCAGTCGTCCATGCACACGACCACACCGCCGTTGGACTCGATAGTACGGCCGATCTTGTTGATCACGCCGCCCACCGGGCAGCCGGTGATCAGAATGCGCTTGGCGTCTGCCGCGACCGGGCGCTCACCCGCGTCGTAGGTCTCGCGCAGCTTGGCAACCTTTTGCTCCAGCTGCTGCGTATAGGCCTCGATATCAAAGCTAAACGTACCGGCAAACATGGTGCTCATCAGGTCGACGCCGCTCATGGCCGCCGGCTGGTTGGCCTGCAGCGCAAACATGTCGAGCTGGGCCGCACGCAAGCGGTTGCGACGACGGACGGCAGCGCGCAGATCATCGTCGGTAATCGCGATGCCGTAGAAGTTCTCGAGCTCCTCCTTGAGCAGGCGGCACTCCTCGTACCAGCCCTCGCGCTCGTAGGCGCGATCGCGGCTCTGCGGCAGGTGCAGAATGTGCGTGCGCTTGAGCTCGTTGAGTAGCTCGTACATCTTCTTCTTGCCGTCGCAGGTGGTCTCGCCGATGATCATGTCGCTAAAGTACGTAAACGGGCACTTTTGCGAATAGGCAAAACCATACGTAGACTTGATGAGCGGGCACAGGTTTGCCGGCAGCACCTTCTCGGCCTCGGGAATCACCTCGTCGGACGTGCCGCACAGCGCCACGCTCGCAGCCCCCGCGGCATCGATAATCTCGAGCGGCGTGTAGCTGCACAGAAAACCGACCAGGCGATTACCCGCCTGCTTATAATCCTTGACGCGAATAAACGCCGCCTTGCGTTGCTCGTTGAACTCCTCAAACGTGGACGGCAACGGCTGCTCAATATTTTCCGACATATAACTCCTTAACAAACCTTTTAACCAACCAAGGAAACGGCTTTCCCAGGTGCCCGAGGTTGCCGCGAAAGAGGAGCGCCGCGTACTTTGGTATGCAAGCGATGGTTTGAACGGCAAGATCGGGTGCCTGGGGAAGCCGCTGGACCGGATAGCCCTAAATGGTTTCCAAGAAAGCCTCAATCCTGGTTTGCAGTTGGCCTGCATCCTCGCCGGCGTAGTCGGTCGTGATGTGCATAAACGGAATGCCGGCCTCCTCGGCGGCCTTCTCCACGGCAAACGACTCCATCTCGTAGAGCGTGCAGAACTGCAGGGCCACGTCGACGATACCGTCGGCATGCAGGTCCTTGGCCATCTGGACAATGTCCTTCATACGCTGGTCGTTGGGCGTAAAGACGGCGCAGTTGATCTTAAAGTAGCGCTCGGCGATGGCGTCGAGCATCTCGTCGACCGTCTCGCCGGATTCGTCGACCAGGTCCTTGTAGTAGCGTGAACCCGTGCAGGATTCCTCGCCTACCACGACGCCGCCGGCCTTCTCGATAAGGTTGAACAGTTTCCAGTTGGGGACGGCCATGGGCGTACCGGTGTACAGGATGCGCTTGGTGCCCTTGGGCGCCACACCCTCGCCGGCCTCGACACGCTGCTCGCACTCGGCGGCCATCTCGTTGATGGCTCCGGTCAGACGCGGCGTGTCGTCCATAAAGGCGGCCTGAACGGTCAGCAGGCTGTCGAGACCGCTGATGGGCGCCGGGTCGGCAGCGCGCGTGGCAGCCAGGCGCTGCAGGGCGCGACGCTTCTCATTGACGGCGTGGATGGCGGCCTTCAGACGCTCGGGCGTGATCTTGACGCCGCACTCTTCCTCGATCTTGGCGGCGAGCTTCTTGACCTCGGCCTTCCAGGTCACGAGCGTCGACTCGTCGTGTACGTTGGGAATATCCATGACGTACATGTTCTTTTGCGTGGCAAAGAACGCGTAGGCCTTTTTCTTGCCGTCGCAGGTGTTCTCACCCACCACCAGGTCACTCGACTCAATGTAGGGGCAGACCTCGCCCAGCTTAAAGCCGGCAAAGCTC
>CAJMSL010000179.1 GCA_905216045.1 uncultured bacterium | reverse complement strand
GATCGACCTGCTGTGCCTCCTGAGCATCAACGAGCTATTTGAGGGCTATCTCGCCCTTGTTCCCGCGACGGCACCCAAGTCGGTAGCAAAGATCATCGAGACCTGCAGACGCCAGTTTGAGCGCCATCGCAATGGCAGCGAGATGAACGCCAGCATCGCGCAGTACTACGCGGCTCATTACAAAAATGACGGATGTGCCCCTGTCGAGCATCAGCTGCGGCTCGCCTACACCACGCCCGCCGCAACGCTCTATCGCTTTGGAGCCCTTGGCGCTTGCGAGCCGCACGAACAGGCAGCCTGCCCCACAACCGAGCTCGATCTCAGGCTCGGACGAACCCTGTAGCCCGCCAGCCCCTCCGCGGGCAACAATCCTATTCCACAACACAACCAACAGAAAGGAGTCCTCATGGACACCAATCATTCCCCCATCATCAGCCCCCTCACCATGCGTGAATCCGCCCGAGGCATCACGCTCACCAGCATTTACGATGAGATGCTCGCCCGTCGCGAGCTCTCCGTCATGGGAAACATCGAAACCCCGATGGCCCACGACCTATGCCAGCAGATCCGCCTGCTCGATGCCACCGACCCCAGCCGCCCCATCACCATATTTGTCGCCAGCGCCGGCGGAAGCGTGCGATCGGGCCTTGCGATCTATGACGCCATGCGCCTCGCATCGTGCCCCATCCGCACCGTCTGCCTGGAATTCGCCGCGTCCATGGGCGCCGTGATCTTTATGGGCGGCGACGATCGCCGTATGGCGCCCCATGCAGAGCTCATGATTCACGACCCGCTGATCCCCCAGGGGGCAGGCGGCTCGGCACTTGCGCTGCAGGAAACCAGCCGGCGTCTCATGCAGACCCGCAAGACCCTCACGCAAATCCTCTCGGACCGCAGCGGCCTCACGCCCAAGCGCATCCAGTCCCTCACTGCAAAAGACACCTACCTTTCGGCCGAGCGCGCCGTCGAGCTCGGCTTTGCCCACGAAATCCTCTCGACCACCAAGGAGGTCGCCCATGTCTAACCTCGCCAGCCGTCTCGCCGCATCTGAGTCCGCATCGTCCACCATCCTCGCCAAGGATCGAACGCTTTCCTGCGACACCCGCCAAACGGGACTCAACAACAATGCACTTGTGATCGGCCCCTCGGGAGCCGGCAAGACCCGAAACGTCCTCAAGCCCAACCTGCTGCAAATGAACGCAAGCTACATCGTGCTCGACACCAAAGGCACGCTCTGTCGCGAAGTGGGACCCGTGCTGGCAGCCCACGGTTACCGCGTGCAATGTCTCAACTTCGCCGACCTCAACACCGTCCCGGCCCTTGCGCCCGGCATCGAGCGCTGCGGCTACAACCCCCTGAGGCACATTCGCCGCAAGGCGGACGGCAGGCCCAACCAGCAGGACATCCTCTCGGTGGCAAAGGCCATCTGCCCCATCGAGGACAACAACCAGCCTTTTTGGGATCATGCGGCGGCAAACCTGCTGTCGTGTCTTATCGCCTACGTCACCGAACAGCTACCCGCCGACGAGCAGACGATCAGCTCGGTCATCAAGCTGATCGAGCACCTGCAGGACGGTGCCACAGGTCGATTGTTTGACGACCTGATCACGACCGACCCCCAAAGCTATGCCCTCTCGCTATGGCGGCGCTACGCCATTACGCAAAATGCCGAGCGCATGCACGCGAGCATCGTCGGCATCCTTGCCGAAAAGGTCATGTGTCTGGGATTCGACGGTGCGGCACAGCTCTATCGTGAGTGCCATCAGGTGGACTTCGCTTCCATGGGACACACCCCCTGCGCCCTGTTTGTAACCGTGAGCGATATTGACCGCAATCTCGATCCGCTGACCGGCCTCTTTATTTCGCAGGCGTTTATGGGCCTCATTCGTGAGGCCGATAGGCAGCCCGACGGCAGCCTGCCCGTGCCCGTGCGCTTTATGCTCGATGACTTCGCAAATCTGCAGATCCCCCAGATCGACAACGTGCTCTCGATTATCCGAAGCCGCAACATCTGGGCAACGCTGCTGCTGCAGTCGACCAACCAGCTCGATGCGCTCTATGGCGAGGCACGCGCACGCTCCATCATGGGCAACTGCGACACGCATCTGGTGCTGGCGTTCCAGGATCCCGAGAGTGCCCGGGTGTTTTCCGACCGCGCCGACGCGCTGCCCAGCACGCTCATGGCGACGCCGATCGATCGCTCGTGGCTCTTTGTGCGCGGCTGCACTCCCGAACAGGTCGAGCGCTTTAGGCTCGAAGACCATCCGCTCTACGGGGAGCTGCCCGAGGCGCAGCGAGGCCATGCGGAGGCCGAGCTCTAGACGCAGGGCCCTCGCAGCACGCGACGCTCCGGCGAAGATCCTTAAAGGCCGTGCGCCCCGGGGCCACGGCAAAGCAAAGGGGCCCGCCTCCGATGGGATCCGGGCCCCTGACTATAAGGCGCGATGCGTTAACAGCAGCGACTACTTGCGGTGAGCGCGGTAGAACTCGATGAGCGCCTGGGTCGAAGCGTCCTGCTCGGCCTTGGCGGCGTCGTCGTGGAAAGCCGGGGTGATCTGCTTGGCAAGCTGCTTGCCCAGCTCGACGCCCCACTGGTCGTAGGAGTCGATGCCCCAGACCGTGCCCTCGACAAACGTGATGTGCTCGTACAGGGCGATGAGCTCGCCGAGCGCGAACGGGGTCAGCGTGTCACCGAAGATCGAGGTCGTCGGGCGGTTGCCCTCAAAGCAGCGGGCCGGGACGATCTGCTCGGGCGTGCCCTCGGCGCGCACCTCATCGGCCGTCTTACCAAAGGCGAGCGCCTTGGTCTGGGCCAGGAAGTTGCCCAGGAACAGCTCATGCACGTCCTGACCGCTGTCGGTCGCAGGGTTTGCGGTATTGGCGAAGGCGATGAAATCGGCCGGAACCACCACGGTGCCCTGGTGCAGCAGCTGGTAGAAGGCATGCTGGCCGTTGGTGCCGGGCTCGCCCCAGAAGATCTCACCGGTATCGGAGGTCACAGCGCTGCCGTCCCAGCGGACATGCTTGCCGTTGGACTCCATGGTCAGCTGCTGCAGGTAGGCCGGGAAGCGGTGCAGGTACTGGCAGTACGGAAGCACGGCGTGGCTCTTGGAGC
>CAJMSL010000178.1 GCA_905216045.1 uncultured bacterium | reverse complement strand
AGGCCGTTGGGCAGGAAGATCTGGAAGCCGGGGGCCTCGTCACGATTCTTATTGAGGTCCTTCTCGCGGCCGATCTTGCGGTGGTCGCGCTTCTTAGCCTCCTCCAGCATGTGCATGTGCTCTTCGAGCTCTTCCTTGGTGGCAAAGGCGACGCCGTTGATGCGGGTGAGCATCTTGTTGTCCTTGTCGCCCTTCCAGTAGGCGCCCGAGACGCCGGTGAGCTTAAAGGCCTTGAGCGCCTTGGTGTAGCAGATGTGGGGGCCGACACACATGTCGATGTAGTCGCCCTGCTGGTAGAAGGTGATGCGGGCGTCGTCGTCCAGGTCGCCGATGTGCTCGACCTTGTACTTCTCGCCGCGCTCCTCCATAAGGGCGATAGCCTCGGCGCGGGGCTTCTCGTACACGGAAAACTTGAGGTTCTCCTTAACGATCTTCTTCATCTCGGCCTCGATCGCGGGGAAGTCGTCCTCGCTGATCTTGACACCCTCGGGCAGGTCGACGTCGTAGTAAAAACCGTTGTCGGTCGCGGGACCGTAGGCAAAGTCGGCCTCGGGATAGAGGCGCTTGATGGCCTGCGCCATGATGTGCGCAGCAGAGTGGCGGATGACGTGCGTGACCTCGTCCTGCGGGAGCTCGGCCACCGAACCGTCATTGTAGAGTGCCTTCATGGGTATGTTTTCTCCTCTCGGATGCCTGATGCAAGTGGATGCGATGCGCTCGGCGTTTTTGACTTGCATCATTATAGGCAGGTTGCCTTGGTATACAAGCGCCCGCCGCACCTTAATGGCACGGCGGGCGATTTTCTACGCATGCTTCATCGTGTGGGGCGGGGCGCGGGGTGCGCGTGGCTTGCGCGAGACGCACGGTGCCCGTGGCTTGCGGCCGGCCCGGCGATGGATGCGTTACTGGATGCGAGTTCGGCAGTAGGGGCAGACCTTCCAGTGCGCATCGAGCGGGCGATGGCAGCTGGGGCATACGTTGCGAACCTGGGTGTCGCACACCGGGCAGACGACGAAGTCCTTCTCGATGGGTGCGCCGCACTGCGGGCAGGTGCCGTACTGGGCAAGCTGGCGCTCGCGCAGGGCCATGTCCAGCTCCTGCTCCTCGCGGTCGGACGCGTAGGAGTGCGGGCGCAGGACCAGGTAGGCGATGAGGCCCACAAACGGGATGAGGGCGATGATGCCCCATGCCACGTAGGCGCTGGCGCCACGGCGGCGAGCGTCGATGAACACATAGACGACCGACAGCACATACAGGGCGATGATAAAGCCAACGAAGGCATAGACGACGCCCATAAGCTGCGGCGACATGAGCTCGGAGATGTACTTGGACATTACGGGTACCTTTCGGAATATTAACAGTTCGGTCAAGTTTACCACGGGGTTTGTTTATATGGGACTACGGCTGGGTACGGGGCTGGCGCGGACACAAACATCTCAATCTGTAACATCTAGGGCCTCAAAACCCCTCTTACTGTTACAGATCGAGACATTCAAAATCCGCCGGAAGGTTTGCTTGATCTGTAACATCTAGAACCCAAAACATCAGCTAGCTGTTACATATTGAGACAAAAGAAAACGTCCAGGCCGAATGTCTCAATCTGTAACAGTTACTCGGCAAAAACAGGTCTAACCGTTACAGATTTAGACATTCGAAACCGACTGATAGGTTCATCTAAATCTGTAACATCTAGACCCCAAAACGGTCCCTAGATGTTATAGATCGAGACAGAAGAATCTCTCCATGACTTTAAATCTCAATCTGTAACACATAGGACCGATTTTCTCCTCTTACTGTTACAAATCAAGACAAACGGAGGACCCGCCTGGCAAACGTCTCGATCTGTAACATCTAGAACCCAGTTCTTCTGCTTACTGTTACAGAACGAGACTAACTTCTGACACCAGGGACGGCAGACGAGGTCACCGATGGTCCCGAGTCTCCCCTCGCCTGCCGTTGGCGGGTATTGCGGGGCTGTTCGCCGCATTGCCGCTGCGCTGGGGGCGTGCAGACCGTAGGATAGTCCTATTGACAGCCTGTCAACTCGTCTGGGAGGCACTGTGACAGAAACGTTTGATATCGCGATTGTCGGCGCCGGCATCACCGGATGCGCCATCGCGCGGCAGCTCGCGCAATTTGACCTGTCCATTTGCGTGGTCGAGGCGGCTAACGATATTGCGTTGGGCGCATCGAAGGCCAACGGCGGTCTGGTGCACGCAGGCTACGATCCGGCACCGGGCACGGTAAAGGCGCAGGTCAACGCCCGTGGTTGCGAGTTGTACAGTACATGGTCGCAGGAGCTGAGCTTTCTGTTCTGCCGCACCGGGTCGATGGTGTTGGGCTTTAACGACGAGGACCGCGCGCACCTGGAACAGCTGCGCAAGAATGGCCTGACCAACGGCGTGCCCGAGCTGTTGATCGTCGGCCCCGAGCGCATCCACGAACTGGAGCCGCGTGCGAGCGCCCAAGCCTCGTGCGCACTATGGTGCCCTTCGACCGGTTACGTTGACCCGTTTGAAATAGCCATCGCGGCGCTGGAGAACGCGGTTGCCAACGGGGTGACGTTTATGCGGTCCGCCCCGGTGGAAGCGATTAAAGTCGCGGGATCGGGCGACGACGCACGCTTTACGCTGGCAACGCCCGCCGGCGACGTGCGCTGCCGTTACCTGATCAACGCCGCGGGCAACGGTGCCGCAGACATCTCGCATATGGCGGGCGCCGAGGAGTTTCAGATGGTCTGGCGCCAGGGCAACATTGTGGTGCTGGACAAGGAGCCGCGAGTGCTCATGCCGCTCTATCCCGTTCCCACGCCGGTTTCCAAGGGCGTTATCGTCACGGGCACCGTACACGGCAACACTGTGATTACCGCGACGGCCGCGGTGCGCGAGCCTGGCGACACGCAGACCTATGCGAGCGATGTCGACGCGCTGCTGAGCGGCGCGCGCAAGCTGGTGCCCGATCTGGACACGCGCCGTGTGGTGCGCGCGTTTGCCGGCGGTCGTCCGGTCATTCAGGGAACGAACGACTTCTTTATTGGGCAGTCGGCCGTGGTGCCGGAGCTGTTCCAAGCGTCAGGCATTCAGTCGCCGGGCGTGGCGAGCGCGCCGGCCATTGCCGAGCGTATGGAACAGGTGTTGCGCGATGCCGGCGTGCCCCTGCGCGAACGGGACGATTGGGACCCGATTCGCCGCGCGCCCGACGACTTTGACCGCGCGCCGCTT
>CAJMSL010000177.1 GCA_905216045.1 uncultured bacterium | reverse complement strand
CTCGCCGGCACCTCAAACGACGTACTCGATCGCACGACGCCCAAGTCGAAGCCGGCGCCCGCCACGAGCGTCTTAAAGACCGAGCCGGGCTCGTAGGCGTCGGTGACCAGGCGCAAGTTCATATCCTCGGTCTTGGCGTTTTCCAGATCGGTCTGGTCGTAAGTCGGATACGAGCAGGCTGCCAAGATCTCGCCTGTCGTAGGATCGGTGACCATCGCCGAGCCGTTCTTGGCCTTAGTCTTCTCAACTGCCTCTGCCAGGGCATCCTCGGCCGCACGCTGGATATTGACGTCGAGCGTCGTCACGATATCAACGCCGTCGACCGCAGCCACCTTTTTATAGGCACCGCCCGCGATATAGCTGCCGTCCCTCGCGCGCTCTCGTACGAGAGAACCGTTCGTGCCGGTCAGAAGCTTGTTGTATTGCTTTTCGAGACCCGTCAAGCCGTCGTTGTCCACATTCACTACACCCAGCACCTGCGATGCCAGATTGCCGTATGGATATACGCGCTTCATGGCCTGCTCAAAAAGCACGCCGGGCAGGTTCTTCTTCTCCAGCGCCGCAGCATCGTCTTCGTCCACTTGGCGCTTGATATACACCCAGGTGCCATCGGACTCGACGAGCTTGCGGCAGGTCTTTTTATCGATTCCAGTTGCCTTGACCAGCGCCGACACCGTCTTGTCGACATCCTCGACAAGCTGCGGGTTCACGGCGATGTTGCGACATTCGACCGACGACGCCAGCACGTTACCGTTGCGGTCGTAGAAGGTGCCGCGATTGGCATAGAGGGTCTGCGCAAGCAGGCGGCGCGCATCGGCACGCTCGCGCAGTTTATCGGCTTCGACAATTTGATAGTCGGCAAGGCGAAAGACGCCCAAGCCCAAGCCAAGCCCAATGAATCCCATGACGGCTTTGCGGCGAGGCAGAGGCGCGCCTGTGAGCCATTCGGTCGACGAACTCTTGCGCGACCTGGTGTTATGCACTTGAGGACCGCCCGAGCCGCGAAGTCGCGACGCCGGGTCGTTGCCACGGGACTGCCCGGCGTTGTAAGATTGCCGACCCGTTCCTTGATAACCAGAACGTCCCCGCGACGAGGGACGTCCAGAACCGCGGCCCCCATCGGAACCGCGGCGATAGTCATTTGTCATACTCAGCTACCGTCTTGCTACTGAGCGGTCGCGGTCGCGTTGGCGCCCGCGGCTGCATCCTGCGAAAAGTCAAGTGTAACGCTCTCGCTGGGCTCCACCATGCCATAAGCGCCCGCAAGGTCGCGAATGCGCGTGTCGGCGCCATAGACCGAATGCATGACCTCCAGGTCGGAGCTCTCATCGGTCGCCTTTTCGAGCGTGCTGGTAAGCTCGGCGTTGCTGTTGAGCACCTGGGCCGTAACGCCGGCGAGCGCCACGCGGGCGACGCCGATCGTCATGAAGATAGCCGCAATGATGCAAAACGTTTTAAGAACGCTCATGAAAACCGGGCTTACCGCCTGGTTTGCCTGACGGCCCGCGCCCGTGTAGACATCAAAGCGCGGCGCGCGCTGCTCACGGGGAGCAACGGGGGCCTGCGGCGTCTCACGATAGGCGGGCATGGCGTTCATATCATAGGCGAGTGCTGCGCTTGAAGTGTCGTAGCCCATGATATGCCGCCTCCCATCCCGAGTACGTTGGTAGTGTGTTTAAGCTTCGTTTATGGTGCGAGCGGGAGGTCCAATATCGCGCGGTCGCGCCTACAGACGCTGCGCCACGCGGATTTTGGCTGATCTCGCCCGAGGGTTGCGCTCAACCTCATCAGGCTGGGCAACCAAGGGTTTGCGGGTGATGACCTTGAGTATCGGCACGTTGCCGCACACGCACACCGGAATCTCCGGCGGACACGTGCACCCCTGGCTCATCTCCTTAAAGTGGTTCTTTACGATACGGTCCTCGAGCGAGTGATACGAGATGACGCAGATACGTCCGCCCGGGTTGAGCCACCTGGTGGCGGCATCAAGCCCTCGTTCGAGCACATCGAGCTCGTGATTGACCTCGATGCGAATGGCCTGGAAACTTTTCTTGGCCGGGTGTCCGCCATGCCGACGAGCGGCAGCCGGGATACCCGCCTTGATGATCTCGACAAATTGGCCGGTGGTTTCGATCGGTTCTTGCTCGCGGCGGCGCACGATCTCGCGCGCGATCTGCGAGGCGAACTTCTCTTCGCCGTAGACGCGTAGAATCCGGGCGAGGTCGTGTTCGTTATAGGTGTTGATGACCTCAGCTGCGTTTAAGGTGTTATTGCCCGGATCCATCCGCATGTCCAATGGGGCGTCCTCGTTATACGAAAAGCCCCTGCCAGGGATATCGAGTTGCGGTGACGAAACGCCCAAATCGAACAGGAAGCCATCGACCCCGGGCACCTCGGCCGAGCAAAGCAGCTCGTCCAAGTCGCCGAAGTTGCCCTTCAGCAGCTGGTGCGGAACGCCGGGAACCTCGCGGTCCAAACGGGCGCCAGCGGCCTCGAGGGCCATGTCGTCCTGATCGACGCCGAGCAAAAGGCCCGTCTCCCCCACCTGCGCGGCCATCTTTACCGAATGGCCGGCACCGCCAAGGGTGCAATCGCAGACAACGGAGCCGCTCTTTAGCCGCAGCGACTCAAGCACTTCGCCGAGCATGACAGGTTCATGCCGATATTCTTGTGTCAAGATCCCACGCTCCATCCGTTACCCGTGCCTTGCCCTTACGAGAAGAAGAGGTCCAGCAGGGCCTCATCGTCATCGTCCTCATCGGCCGCGGCGCGATCCCAAACCTCAAGGTGGTCGTAGTTGCCCACAACCGTGACCTCGCGGTCGAGGTTCGCCTGCTTGCGGAGAGACTCGGAAAGACCGATACGACCGGCGCTGTCCACGTCCATCGACGTGGTGCGCTTGTTGATCGCCCTCATGAGCTTCTGGTCATTAATGTCACGCGGGTTAAAACCCTCGTGGCCCTCACGACCCGCGAAGAGTCCTTCGACCCACTTATCGAAGGCCTCGGCAGAGAACACGTACAGAGCATCGACATCCAGGGCTTTGAACACGCGAACGTGCTCTCCAAGCTCCTCGCGAAGAGGTGCAGGCAGGGACAGACGACCTTTTGCATCGAGATTGCGCTCGTATGCACCAGTCATTCCCATGTGCGCCCTCCCCCCGGTTACTCAGATGGCACGTACGCGGGGAACCACCCCGCCTGTCGACGTCATTAATAATATGGGGAACCGCCCCATTTTTCAACACCTTTTACCGCCCCCAGAAGCCAGACCCCCCCCCCAAAAAAAACCACCAAAAAAAGAAACACAAACCACAGAAAGAAAAAAAAAC
>CAJMSL010000176.1 GCA_905216045.1 uncultured bacterium | reverse complement strand
ATATTCACCAGCCTGGGGCAGGGTCCAAGAAATCGACGGCGAAGTTAAGTCTTGACCGATTACACCCCAATTGGAATCACTCCAATCAGACCCAGCCCTATGCCAAACAAACTTATATCTAAGGCCATCAGTCTTGCCGCTAACATTTACACCGATTTTTACCGTTGACCCCGCAAGTCCCAGTTCTTCCGAGAAGGAAATTCCATTGACGGAGTAGGGATGCGGGAACTGCGCGATGATTGCGGCAGCGTCAGCCTCGCCAAGACGGCGGCAACCATCGTCCGAGAAATAGTTGACCACATCACCGTAATTCGAGATAAAGCCATGTTCGATAAGAATACCTGGAATTCCCTGCTCGCGAGCGCAGCGGATAACGGCGAACTCGTCGCCTACCTCCATTTGAAATACGCCGCGGTACGTTAGTCCCATAGCAGCAAGGTTGTTCATGACCTTGTTGGCAAGCTCAACAGAGACCTGCGTGTAGTCGGTGCCATTTGCGGTAGGAGCATAAACTTCTGCGCCGTGAGCTCCAGAAGACCCAGAGTTGATGTGAAAGCTAACAAAGGCCTGCGCGCCCTGATCAATGCAGCGCTGTACGCGATAAAGATAATCATTGCTGGGATAGTAGCCAGACTGCTCGCGCGCAAGAACGATCTTAAAGCCGTAAGCTTCAAGTTTATTTTTGCAGGCTGTCATGATCTTCCAGGTAAGGTCGGCTTCACTCTTGCCATTACCCTGAGCGCCAGAATCCACCCCGCCATGTCCGGCGTCAAGTGCAATAACCCCCACATTACGCGCGGAGCGCTCAGCATAGGTGGAAATGCCATCGGGCGAATCGGCGCATTCCAATGCCTGCTGAATCGACTGGGCTTCAACGGCATTGCCATCGCCGTCCGCATAGTAAACAGAAGTGCCCTCGGAGCTCACGGAGCCATCAACGACCGTAAACGAATAATCCCTGTCAGAAAGATCCACCTCATGCTCAGAGCCATCGCCCTGCAAAGCATAGGTTATCGATGTGAGGAAATATGTATTAGATTCCAACTGCGAGCCAAAAATAAAAGCAGCAGAATTATCAGCCGTTGCAGATGCTTCAATAGTCCCCTGAACCCCATTGGCACTTACATAGTTGAGAGTTGCGGAGGCAAGGCTATCGCCGTCATCGGGAGTAGCAAAGGCAACGACCTGATCAGTCCCGCTGGAAAGGCTCGGGTAGGCAAGATATACATACTGGAAAGAAGAATCGACCGGTTCAGCCTGCTGATGGTTCTCAGATACATCGACGCCAAAATCCTCATCAGCCGATTCGTCAACGTTCGTTGCCGGCGATGAATCATCAGCAGCGTCGACATCAACAGAACCCGCATCACGCGAGGCCTCGCCATCATCGTCTGCAGTAGCAGCGTCCACAGCAGCGTCCGCAGACGGGACGTTGCCCGCAGCGTAGGCAGCAGCCACAGGACCCATCAAGGATGAAATGGTCAAAAGACCAGCAAGAGAAAAAGCTGTTGAGGCACGCAAAGCTTTTTTCATATTGAATCCCCCGTCACAAATAATGTTACTAAGAGAAGATTATCTTACAATCTCCTCTGCATCGGAAGTCCAGTTATTCGAAGCGCGGGAATTGTTATAAAGGCAGACAGAAACCTGCTCTTATAAATAGCAGGTTACGTTCTCAGCAAACTTTTGTTTTTTCGTCCTTCCATGGACATAGTGTTAGCTCTAGTTTTTGAAGCAATTAGCGGCACCCCAAACAGCGCAAGCGCCAGTGAAACAAAATCCACTGAAACACGCAATTCGTTTAAGCACGCGGCGGACGACGAAAGCGTGTACACAGCCGCGAAATACAGCAAAATGCCCCAACGTTTCGCTTACATCAGGGGCGTCTAGGGCTTCGTCGACAAAAAATCTCGTAAGTATATTTGCACAAAGCAAGACACGGTCTCCACGAATCAAACAACAGCAATGCAGCCAAACCCCAACGGCTTTATAGCTCTTGAGCACCCTATGCCGAACCTAGGCATCTCTTAGCTCTTAAGCGAAAGTACTCGCTTTCGGCTGATAGGTTTGGCCCGAGCCACGCATCACCGTCAAGAATAAACTCCGGTCAGCGTTGCATGAACAGTGCTTGCTCGCGCTTCCAGCGGCGCAGCTTTTCCTCGCTGGCCTCTTCCCTGCCGCGCGAGGTGAACTCATAGTGGTACAGCTCGGCATAGGGCGTAAAGATGGTACGGTAGCCCGCCTCCCACACGCGCAGGCAAAAGTCTGCGTCGTTAAAACCGACGGCGAATTCCTCGTTATGGACGCCAACCTGTTTAAACACTTCGCGGCGGACCATCTGGCAGGCGCCCGGTACAGCGCTAAAGTTGACGGGCGCGCAGCACGGGCAAGAAAGCCCTCACTCTCTGCGAATGGTATCTTTGTTGCGGCAAATTAAAACACGCAATGCTATAGATAGACGAAATCTGATTGGCGGGCGACGATGAATGCCGCATCTTATTATCACGGGGATTGTCATCCCGGAAAAACCCGATATGACAATCGACGCTGGCGGCAGTCTTAAAGATGGTGACGTCGTCCTCTCTCGACCTAGAACCGTTCGAGAATCTCCTCGGCATTCTCTCGCAGATAGATATCTAGGTCCGGCACGGCAAACTGCACGTAGACCCTCTGTGGTTCCTGAATAACCTCTCTTTGTAGCAATTTGGCCCTTATAGAGCTGATCTCATTGGTCTTTTTACCCATGCGCTTAGCAATCTCGGCTGATTTGGACTGTTGTTTATCCTCGCACATGGCCAAAAGGTATTTAATATCGTTGAGCCCCAGTCCAGAAATCGCGGGCTCGTGAACAACATCGTGAAAACGAGCTTCTGCCAGCGCAATGCCTTCGGCAACATCGCGTTCACTCACGATGGTACTTTTGGCACGATGCAAATTGGCGCGCTGCCAAATGGAGTAACCGACCAGTTGCACCAGATAGGCATAGCCCTTAGTGGCCTTAGCGGATCTCGACAGAAGATTGTCCTCTATGGTCAAACCAGTCGCGACAAAGCTATCGCCCATAGAGAGCGCTACCTCCACCTGGTTGATAGGTGCCAGATCTTCGGGGAGGGCACGACGCAAGAACGTAAGCGCCTTGCCGTTAATAAGATCCATAACGCCGGCGGGTAAGCCGGCAAAGGCAAGTGCGATATCTACTTATATCGAATAATATCGAGCTGTATAAGCTTGTATAAACTTATCGCGAAAGTATCGAGCTGTGCGGCGTCATCCACGAGACCGCCTTCGAGTGGCGGCACCGCGTGCTCGCTACGGAGTCCGGCTACCAGGACCGGATCGAGCTGCGCGACACCGTCTGGGTCGCCGAGCCCCCCCTCAACGGTACCGCCCACTCCAAGGGCTACGGGCTGTCACGC
>CAJMSL010000175.1 GCA_905216045.1 uncultured bacterium | reverse complement strand
GCAAAATGGCGTCGAGCTTGCCCTGGCTAATAATGGAATGCGTATCCTTGCCCAAGCCCGAATCGTGCAGGATGTCCTGAATGTCCATCAGGCGGCACGGACTCGAGTTGATGAGGTACTCGCTTTCGCCCGAGCGATACATACGACGGGTAATGGCGACCTCGTCAAAATCGACAGGCAGCATATGGTCCGAGTTATCGAGCACCAGCGTGACCTCGGCGACACCCACCGGCTTGCGCGCTGACGAGCCCGAGAAGATGACATCCTCCATGGCCTGGCCGCGCAGCTGCTTGGCGCTCTGCTCGCCCAGGACCCACAGAATCGAGTCAGAGATGTTCGATTTTCCCGAGCCGTTGGGACCGACGATGACGGTCAGACCCGGCTCAAACGTCATATGGGCGCGGTCGGCAAACGACTTGAACCCTTTGAGCGTGAGGGACTTGAGATACACGGTTCCTCGCTTAAACAGGCTTCTTGTTGAGAATCACGCCGTTGGTGGTGTAGCCCATGCGGTCAAGCGCCTCGAGAGCAGCGGCTCCCTCGGCTTCTTTCTTTGAGGAGCCGGAGCCGCGACCCTGACGGATGCCATCGATCAAAACCACGGCGGTAAAGGTGGGCGCATGCGCCGGGCCCTCGGAGCCAACGAGCTTGTACGCCGGGGGCTCGTGACCGTCGGCTTGCACACACTCCTGCAAAAACGACTTGGGGTTCGCAGGATGCTCGGCACGCTCGGAAGCCAAATGCGGCTTAAGCGTACGGTGAATGAACTCCGCCGCGGCATCCCAGCCGGCATCCAGGTACAGCGCTCCCACGAGCGACTCGTAGACGTTCTCGAGGGCCGAATGCAGGCCGCGCGCACCGGTACCGGTCTCGGAGGCACCAAAGATGATGATGTCGTCGATGCCCAGCTCGTGAGAAACCTCGGACAGCGTAGCACCCGAGACAAGCGACACCTTCAGGCGCGTGAGCTTGCCCTCGTCAAACTCCGGATAGGACTCAAACAGGGAGCGTGCGACCACAGCGCCCAAAATGGAATCGCCCAAGAACTCAAGGCGCTCATAGCTGGCAGAAACCGGCTGGCCCTCGACTGCCGAGGGATGCGTGAGTGCCGCGCGCAGCAGCACCTTATTATTGAACTCATGGCCCAGGATTTCCTGGGCGCGCGTAAGTCGTTCAGACAAAGCCAAGACCTAGGCCTCCCTGGCGTTTTCGATAGCGTCGACGGCGTCGGCGACAGAGTTGAGCGAGAGCAGGGTCTCGTCATCGATCTCGAGGTTGAACTCGTCCTCGATAGCCGTAACCAGCTGCAGGCGCTCGAGCGAGTTGGCATCGAGGTCGTCAAAGGTGGTCTCCTCGCTAATTTCGGCAACATCGACGCCCAGAACGTCAGCAGCGACCTCGGCGATCTTGTCGAAGATTTCGGAGCGGTCCATAGCGCTTCCTCTCATAGTGCATGAATACCAAAAAATGGTACCGCCCGGGCGGTACCAAGACACGGTTCTGATTCTACCCCACGACGCCCGCCCCGAGCCGCATACCGCCGCTGATATAAAACGATGCCGTCCATGGAGTTGGCGACATTCTCGACCAGCCCGGCGCGCACGGCATCGGCCGCCGCAAGCGTACCGTTTTTAACAGCCTCGACCGAGGTGGCACCATGGCCGATCAGGACCACGCCGCGCAGGCCCAAAAGAATCGCGCCGCCCTTGGCGTCGCCCGAAAGCTTGGCTTTAATCTCGCGCATCTGCTTTTTGATGAGCAGCGCGGCGATCTTGGTGCCGAGCGAGGCCATAAAGGCACCCTTGAGTTCCTGCAGCAAAAACTTGGCAGCGCCCTCGGTGGCCTTGAGCGCGATGTTGCCCGACATGCCGTCGGCGACCACGACGTCAAAATTGCCCGACGTAAAATCGGTGCCCTCGCAGTTACCAACAAAGCCGGGAACGGCGGCTTTCATGGCCGGGAAGCAGGCCTTGGTAAAGTTGGAGCCCTTCTCGTCCTCGGTGCCGTTGGCAAGCAGGCCCACGCGGGGATGCTCGATGCCCAGGACGACGCGGGCATAGGCGCTACCCATCTGAGCAAAACGCACCATGTCATCGACCTCGACATCGGGGTTGGCGCCCATATCGCACAGCACCGTCAGACCGCCGGCGCGATTGGGCAGCGCATTGGTCAGACAGGGGCGCACCGGCTGCTTCTTGCCTTCGGCCTGATACCTAAACGGCGTCACGTAGGCGGTGGCAGCGGCGGTCATGGCGCCGGTGGAGCCGGCAGAGAAAAACGCGTCCGCATTACCCTTCTTAATGGCGCGGCAAGAAAGCACGATCGACGACTTACGCTTGGTCATCACGGCGCGAATGGGATCGTCATCCATGGCGATAACGTCAGGCGCCTCAAGGGCCTCAACACGTGCATGGGAAGCGGCAAAGGGATTGACGATTTCGGCGGGACCAGCTGCCAAGACCTCGATATCGGGATCGGCGGCAAGCGCAGCCTCGATACCATCGAGAACAACCTGAGGTTTCTCGTCTCCGCCCACAACGTCTACACAAACGCGAACGTTACTCATATACATACTCCTTATACAAAAATGGCCGACTCATTGAGCCGGCCATTGTGGTTCCATTTGGAACGGCATCGCATCCAGAGTATACCGTTACTCGGTAACGATAACCTCGCGGTCCTTGTAGAAACCGCAGCTGGGGCACACGTGGTGCGGAAGCTTAACAGCGCCGCAACGGGGGCACGTGGACTGAGCCGCAGCCGAGATCTTCATGTTGGCGGAACGACGGGTGTGAGTGCGGATACGACCCTGCTTTTGTTTAGGTACGGGCATAGTGACCTTCCTTATGAACTATCCAGTGTGGCGATTACGCGCAAGTAGCGATACTACCACAGTTTTACTCATCGAGCTTGAGATTCTTCAATGCTGCAAATGGATTTTCCGTGGCAGCGGCCCATTCTGCCTCTGCCTGGGCGGCGCAATCGCATTGCTCGACGTTGAGATTGCAACCGCAAGTGGGGCAAAGGCCGCGGCAATCGGGCTTGCACAGGACAACGAACGGCGTGTCCATGACGACCGCGTCGTTGATGGGCTCTCCCAGATCGACGATGCGATCCTCGCCCAGGAGCTCGTAGCCGTCTTCGTAGGCCTCGGGATCCTCGGGCTCCTCAAAGAGATAAAACTCCTCGATCTCGCTGGCGATATCAAACGAGGCGGGCTCCAGGCAACGGTCGCACTCGCCGGTGGCGTGCGCGCGGACCATGCCCGTGAGCAAGACACCGGTACCGGCATTGGTAAAGACAACGTCGTAGTCGATGCCGTCCTGAAGCTGGTACTCCTTCTCGCCCACCGTGTAGGTGGCGACATCGACCTTACCGGTCAGCGGATACGAATCTCCAGGAAACTCGAGCTGCTCGGAAAGATCGACGGTAACGCT
>CAJMSL010000174.1 GCA_905216045.1 uncultured bacterium | reverse complement strand
AACTGGATATGGCAGACATGGACGAGATTCTTTCCGGCCCTTCAGCATTCGTCTTCGCTGACGGAGATCCAGTCGCTTCAGCGAAAGCTCTTCGCGACTTCTCGAAGGACAACGAAACGCTCGTCATCAAGGGTGGCATCATGGACGGCAAGTTCGTCGATGCAGAGGCAGTCAAGAAGATTGCAGCTCTTCCTTCGCGCGAAGAACTCATCGCGAAGCTTCTCGGTTCGCTTCAGAACCCCATGTCGCAGATCGTGCGCGTGCTCAACGCACCGCTCGAGCAGGTCGCTCGCACCATCGGTGCTATCGCCGACCAGAAGAATGCAGCCTAAACGCTGCCTAGCCTTAGGGCTTGAACAGGCAGCATAGATGTTGCCAAAAGAAATGATAAGTATGCCACGTAAGGCATAACGATTAAAAAAAGGAGTCATACCATGGCTGTAACTCGCGAAGAAATTGTTGAAGCATTGAAGGAAATGCCGGCGCTCGAGCTTGCTGAGCTCGTTAAGGAACTCGAAGAGGTCTTCGGTGTTTCTGCTGCTGCTCCTGTTATGGTTGCAGGCGCTGCTGGCTCTCCTGCTGGCGATGCAGGTGCTGCAGACGAGAAGTCTGAATTCGACGTTATCCTCGAAGGCTTCGGCGACAACAAGATCCAGGTCATCAAGGCCGTCCGTGAGCTCACCAACCTTGGCCTGAAGGAGGCCAAGGAGGTCGTCGAGGGCGCTCCCAAGGCTGTTCTCGAGGGTGCCAAGAAGGAGGACGCCGAGGCTGCCAAGGAGAAGCTCGAGGCTGCTGGCGCTGCTGTCACCCTCAAGTAATCAGGCTTTCTCGCCAGATTTCTTTGCAGACGGGGTTCGCATTGCGAGCCCCGTCTTTTTTGTTTTTCGGTCCCTCGACATCGGTAGCTCAAACTGCCATGTTCTGTGATTTGCGTCGTATCGGGCACCCTGCCGTTGGGCAATAAAATTGCACCATTCGAGCAATAATTTGCGTTGACCTGCTGAAGAATTGTCTCTGCCTTGTAGTGACATATAGTTCCAGCGGTAAGATGCTTGGGTATCGCAATTTGGTCTGCGGCTGTGTGCCGCACACATGGGGCGCTTTTGCGCCTGCGAAAGGATCCTTGAATAACATGAAGGCAATCATCCCCGCCGCCGGTCTTGGCACGCGTTTTCTGCCTGGCACCAAGTGCACCCCCAAAGAGATGCTGCCGGTTCTCGACAAGCCGGTCATCCAGTATGTCGTTGAGGAGGCGCTCGACCCCGAGGAGGTCGACGATGCCATCATCGTTACTTCTCCCGGCAAGCCCGAGCTGCTGAACTACTTCCAGCCCGATCGCTCGCTCGAGAACCTGCTGCGCGAGCGCGGCAAGAACGCCTATGCCGATGCCGTCGCCCACGCTGGCGGTATGCCGGTCGACTTCCGTTATCAGTACGAGCCCAAGGGCCTCGGCCATGCTATCCGCTCTGCTGCTGACGCCGTGGCAGGGGAGAACTTCCAGGTTCTTCTGGGCGACTACGTTGTGCCTAACCGCGACATCTGCGACAAGATGCTCGCCGTTTCCAAGGAGCACGGCGGTGCTTCGGTTATCGCCGTCGCTGCTTGCTCGCCCGAGGAAGTCAGCCGCTACGGTGTTATCGCCGGCGAGCGCGTCGGTTCGCTCGAGGGCGCCGAGGGCGTTGCCGATGCCGAGCCGGGCGCTGTCTGGCGCAGCGGCGGCCTGGTCGAGAAGCCCGCTCCCGAGGCGGCTCCGTCCAACCTGTACATTGTCGGTCGCTACCTGCTGAGCCCGCTGGTCATGGACCTGCTGGCAGATCAGCAGGCCGGCAAGGGCGGCGAGATCCAGCTCACTGACGCCATGGCTCGCTCGCTCGATCGTGAGGCCATGTACGCTGTCGTCATCGACCCGCTCTCGGGCTACGACACCGGCACCCCGTCTGGCTGGATGGCCACCAACGCCCTCATGGCCGCAAGCGATCCTCGCTTTGCCAGCGCCTTCTGGGACGCCATCGACGAGCGCGGCGGCTTGATGCGCAAATAAGCCTTCGGGCATCGACATTTACGGGCGCGGACCTCGGTTTGCGCCCGTTTTTTATAAGAGCTTCGATTGTCGACTCTCTGTTCACAGAAAATATATGAACAGATGTTCGATACACATATATCTACCTGCGTGTTTTCTGTCGAAAAACTTTGCTACTCCAAAAACTCAATCGCGTCAAGGCTTTTCTTGCCCAACGGTCGGTACCTGATAAACTATTAGGTTGCGATAACTGGCGAAGCTATGCCTCGCCAACCCACCGAGCATTTCCGTGAAGGAGGAAAAACCTGGTGACCTACGCATACACTGCCACTGCGCGCAAGCGCGTCAGCTTCGGGAAAATCCCGGAGGCCATGGAGCTCCCCAACCTTATCTCTGTTCAAAGGGAATCCTTTGAGCGTTTTAAGGACGAGGGCCTTCGTGAGGCGTTCAAGGAATCCAGCCCCATCCAGAGCCAGAACCATGTTCTCGAGGTTACCTTCGGCGAGCATCAGTTCGGCGACCCCGCGCACACCGTCGAGGAGTGCCGCGAGAAGGACATGACCTATCAGGCCCCGCTTCTGACCGACGTCCGTCTCACCAACAAGGAGACCGGCGAGATCAAGGAGCAGCTCGTCTTTATGGGCGACTTCCCCATGATGACCGATCAGGGCACCTTCATCATCAACGGTACCGAGCGTATCGTCGTCTCGCAGCTCGTCCGTTCCCCGGGTGTGTACTACAGCTCCGAGATGGATTCGGGCAAGCAGATCTACAAGGCCCAGATCATCCCGTCCCGCGGTGCCTGGCTTGAGTTTGAGGTCGACAAACGCGACCAGCTCATGGTCTCCATCGACCGTAAGCGCAAACAGAGCGCCACGATGTTCCTGCGCGCCCTTGGCATTGCCGTCACCAACGACGACATCATCGAGCTGCTCGGCAACTCCGATGTGATCAAGCGCACCCTGGAGCGCGACACCGCCCTCACCCGCGAGGATGCCCTTATCGAGATCTACCGTCGCCTGCGCCCGGGCGAGCCTCCCACCGTGGATGCTTCCCGCAGCCTGCTCGAGGGCCTGCTCTTTAACCCGCAGCGCTACGACCTGGCCCGCGTCGGTCGTTACAAGGTCAACAAGAAGCTCAACCTCACCACCGAGGAAGAGGTCACGGTGCTCACCGACGAGGATATCGTCGCGACGCTGCGCTACCTGCTGTCCCTCGCTGCCGGCGAGCAGGGCTTCAAGGTCGACGACATCGACCACTTCGGCAACCGCCGTATCCGCACCGTCGGCGAGCTCGTCGCCAACCAGTTCCGTATCGGCATGAGCCGTATGGAGCGCGTCGGCCGTGAGCGCAGGAGTTCCCAGGACATCGACGAGATCACCCCGCAGTCGCTCAGCAACATCCGTCCGATTGCGGCCT
>CAJMSL010000173.1 GCA_905216045.1 uncultured bacterium | reverse complement strand
CGATATGATGATTGGGTTTGTCGGTGTTGGCAATATGGCGATCGCTATGGCCGATGGCTGGATCGCTGCCGGTGTAGCCGCGAGCGACATGTGCGCCTGCGCGGGGCGCTACGACGCACTGGTTGAGCGCTGCGAGGCGCGCGGCATGGTCGCCTGCCACGATGCCGCCGAGGTTGTCGCCGCATCCGATATCGTGGTCGCTGCGGTCAAACCGTACATGATCGAGAAGGTATTCGCCCCGCTCAAGGATGCTCTTGCCAAAAAGGTCGTTCTGTCGGTTGCCTGGACCTGGGACAGTGCCAAGTGGGAGCAGGTCCTGCCGGGCGTCGCGCATATCTCGACGGTGCCCAACACACCGGTTTCGGTGGGCGAGGGCGTCATCGCTTGCGAGAAGGCTTCCACGCTTAGTGATGAGCAGAGCGCCGTGGTGCTTGATCTGCTTGGCAAGCTCGGTGCGGTGGTCGAGCTTGATACGAGCCTGCTGTTCGTGGGCGGCACGGTGGGTGGTTGCGCTCCGGCATTTGTCGCTATGGCAATCGAGGCCCTGGGCGATGCGGCGGTCAAGCACGGTATCCCGCGTGCCGATGCCTATCGCATTGTGAGCCAGATGGTGCTAGGTACGGCAAAGTTGCAGCTTTCAACTGGTCAGCATCCTGCGGCGATGAAGGATGCCGTATGCTCGCCCGGTGGCGCCACCATCAAGGGCGTCGTTGCGCTCGAGGATGCCGGCATGCGCAGTGCCCTGGTCAAGGCAATCGACGCAACTCTCCAGTAAAACCTGCCATTTAGGGACAGGTTTATTTTGGCAGGTTTTTCCTGCGGTTTTGTCACATGTACGAAAAGCGCCCCGCAACTGGCTCAATTCCAGTTGCGAGGCGCTTGCATTTGCCCAGATAAAACCGACCAAAATAAACCTGCCCCTTTTTGGCAGGTTAGTCCCAGAAGCTGTCTTCCTCATCCTCGGACTTGGGCCCGCGGTCGACGTACATCTTATGGGTGCGCTTCTCCATTACAAAGGCAAGAATCGCAAATAACAGGATGCCGCCGGCGAAAAGGATGGCAAAACCGGTGCGGGTGCCAAACAAAAAGGAAAAAACTGCGTCCATTGGGTGCCTTCTTGCGTAGTTGAGTTGGGTCGTAAACGCTCATAAGTATATACTTGCCCATACATGTACAAGGTTGCAACCTAAATGGAATGTATATCGCCGGAGGACCTAATGCTTGATATCAAGTTTGTTCGCGAGAACCCCGATGCCATCGATGTCGCCATGGCTAACCGCCAGACGTCTTGGGATCGCGAGAAGTTCTTTGAGCTCGACGACGAGCGCCGTGCCGTCATCACCGAGGTCGAGGAACTCCAGGCTACGCGCAATGCCGAGTCCAAGAAGATCGGCGCCCTGATGAAGGAGGGCAAGAAGGAGGAGGCCGAGGCCGCCAAGGAGGCCGTGCGCGCCGTCAACGAGAAGATTGACGGTCTGGCCGAGCGCCGCACCGCTCTCGAGCAGGAGCAGTACGACTTCATGGCTCACCTGCCCAACATTCCGTGCGATGCCACCCCGTACGGTAAGGACGAGGACGAGAACATCGAGCGTCGCCGCTGGGGCACCCCGCGCGAGTTCGACTTCGACTTTAAGCCGCACTGGGATCTGGGCACCGATCTGGACATCCTCGACTTCGAGCGCGGCAACAAGCTCTCCGGCAGCCGCTTCACCGTTCTCGGTGGCGCCGGCGCCCGCCTGGAGCGCGCCCTCATCAACTTCTTCCTCGATACGCACACCAGCCGTGGCTTTAAGGAGTGGTGGCCGCCTATCGTCGTCAAGCGTCAGACCATGTTTGGCACGGGTCAGCTGCCCAAGTTCGAGGATGACGCCTATCACGTCTCGGGCGACAACTTCCTGATCCCTACCGCCGAGGTCGTGCTCACCAACCTGCACGCCGGCGAGGTCCTCGACGCCGATACCCTGCCGCGCCGCTACACCGCCTTTACCCCCTGCTTCCGCGAGGAGGCCGGTTCCGCCGGTCGCGACACCCGCGGCATCATCCGTCAGCACGAGTTCGACAAGGTCGAGATGGTCAAGTTCGCTAAGCCGGAGGAGTCCGATGAGGAGCTCGAGAGCATGACCGCCGAGGCCGAGTACCTGCTGCAGCAGCTGGGCCTTCCGTATCGCGTGATTAGCCTGTGCACCGGCGACTTGGGCTTCTCTGCCCGTCAGACCTACGACGTCGAGGTCTGGCTGCCGAGCTACAACGCCTACAAGGAGATCAGCTCCTGCTCCAACTGCGGTGACTTCCAGGCTCGCCGCGCCAACATCAAGTATCGCGCCCCCGAGAACTTCAAGGGCTCGCGCTACCTGCACACCCTCAATGGTTCCGGCCTGCCGGCCGGCCGCACCATGGCCGCCATTCTGGAGAACTACCAGAACGCCGACGGCACCATCACGATCCCCGAGGTTCTGCGTCCTTACATGGGTGGTCTCGAGAAGATCGAGCCGGTCGCGTAAGTTGGCTGCATAGGGGATATGCAAGGGCGCTCCTTCGGGGGCGCCCTATTTCGTGCGCAGGTCCATACCATGCTGTGCGGACAGCTCAATAGAAAACACACGAACAACTGTTCTGTATACAGCCATCTACCTGCTATGCTTTTGCTAAATAAGAGCGAGAGAAAGGGGACGCGATGGAGCTGTTTGATGATCGGGTGGTTTTGTTTGAGAGCGACGAGGGCGGGGAGTACCTGCTTGTAACGTGTGAGCCGTCTGGCATGGGCGGCCTGGTGGTTCGGCAGACGAGTGAGGGTCCGTTGACACAATGGTGCTTTGAGGAGTCGCCGCATGTGGTCGAGACCTTTGTGACGCACGAGGGGCTTGTGGCGCTGGAGCACTTCTATGGAGTTGGGACTTCCAACCAGGTCGCGCGCATGCTGAGCATCTCGTTTGCCGATTATGACTGTGCCCAGCGGGTGAGATCGCTCCTGAGGGAACTTGATGCTAAGTTTGACGTGATCGAAAAGCCAATCGATCGTACGGGGAACGGCGGTATATGCGGAGCAGCATGACAAAACTGCGTTCCACAAAAAAGTTTGAGATTATGCTTGACTCCAATAAGCTAAAGTGGTTTTATATGTCTTGCACTGCGGCGTTACCTCAGCTGGATAGAGGGTCTGACTACGAATCAGAACGTCATAGGTTCGAATCCTATACGCCGCACCAATTGATTTTAAAGCTCCCGGCAACGGGAGCTTTTCTTATATCGCGATGCGTCGAAGATCGCATCAAGTGGTCTAAATGAGTAAAAATCAAATTCAATAACTTTTTTTGAAAAACGCTTGACCTTTATTCAGTCCATGTGCATAATAATCAACAAGTCGCGGCGTTACCTCAGCTGGATAGAGGGTCTGACTACGAATCAGAACGTCATAGGTTCGAATCCTATACGCCGCACCA
>CAJMSL010000172.1 GCA_905216045.1 uncultured bacterium | reverse complement strand
CCTGCAGCGGCCACGGTTGCCGCAGGACTGATTGGAGAGGCGGGTCATCTCTTGCGGGAGATGGCCCGCCTTTTGCTCTGCGACCGAAACGACCACCACAAAGGGGACAGGCGCCTTCGTGGTGGTTTGGGGTGGGGCTCGCTGCTATCATGGACAACGTTGAATTTCTACGAAGGAGCAGGGCATATGGCGATTCTTTTGGGATGCGATTCCGTCAGCCTAGAGTTTCCCACCAAGCATATTTTCGATAGCGTTACGCTCGGCGTGGGCGAGGGCGACCGTATTGGTATTGTCGGTAAAAACGGCGACGGTAAGTCGACGCTGCTGAGCGTGCTCGCCGGCACGTTGGAGCCCGACGACGGCCGCGTGACGCACCGTCGCGGCACCACGATCGGTCTACTCGGCCAAAAGGACCAGCTGGTCGATACCGACACCGTGCATCATGCCGTTGTGGGTGACGTCCCCGAGTACGAGTGGGCGTCGAGCCCCCGCACGCGCCAGATTCTGGCCGGCCTTATTAGCGATGTGCCCTGGGAGGGCACGGTGGGCGAGCTTTCGGGCGGCCAGCGCCGTCGCGTGGACCTCGCGCGCCTGCTGATCGGCGACTACGACGTGCTCATGCTCGACGAGCCCACTAACCACCTGGACATGCGCACCATCAACTGGCTCGCGCGTCACTTAAAGGCCCGCTGGCAGCGTGGCCAGGGCGCCATGCTCGTGGTCACGCATGACCGTTGGTTCTTGGACGAGGTCTGCACCAGCATGTGGGAGGTCCACGACGGCCAGGTCGATCCCTTCGAGGGCGGCTACTCCGCATATATCCTTCAGCGCGTGGAGCGCGACCGCATGGCCGCGGTTACCGAGGAGCGCCGTCGCAACATGGCGCGCAAGGAGCTCGCGTGGCTGAGCCGCGGCGCCCAGGCGCGTTCCACTAAGCCCAAGTTTCGCGTTGATGCCGCTCGCGAGCTGATCGCCGACGTGCCGCCCATGCGTGACGAGCTGGAGCTCAAGCGCCTCGCCGTGAGCCGCCTAGGCAAGCAGGTTATCGACGTGGTCGACGTGGACGCCGGCTATGCGGATGCCGGCGGCGCGCCCAAGCAGGTGCTCTCCGATGTGACCTGGCTCATTGGTGCGGGCGACCGCTATGGTCTTTTGGGTGAGAATGGCGCTGGCAAGTCGACGCTGCTTGATGTGATCCAGGGCAAAATTGCGCCCACGCGCGGCCGCGTGAAGATTGGCCAGACGGTACGCTTTGGCGTGCTGTCGCAGCAGCTCGAGGAGCTCGAGCCCTACATGGGCGACACGATCCGCGAGGTGCTCAGCAACTATAAGAAGTACTACGTCATCGACGGCAAGGAGACTTCGCCCGAGAAGCTCTGCGAGCGCCTGGGATTTACGACGCAGCAGCTCTGGAGCCGCATCGGCGATCTTTCGGGCGGCCAGCGCCGTCGCCTGTCGCTGCTGCTGACGATCCTGGACGAGCCCAACGTGCTCATCCTGGACGAGCCCGGCAACGACCTGGATACCGACATGCTCGCGATTGTCGAGGACCTGCTCGACGGCTGGCCCGGCACGTTGATCCTGGTGACACACGACCGCTTCTTGATGGAGCGCGTGACCGACCAGCAGTGGGCGCTGATCGACGGTCACCTGACGCATATGCCCGGCGGCGTCGACCAGTACCTGCGCCTGTGCAACGCCACCGCCGAGGGCGAGCCCGTGGGTGCGCCGAGTGCCAAGACCGGCACGTTTGACACCGGTGCCGCGGCGGCTGCGGCCGAAAAGCCCAAGTCGAGCGGTCAGCCCAACGGCCTTTCCAACGCCGAACGCCAGAAGCTCCGCCGCGAGGTGAGCTCGCTCGAGCGCAAAATGGAGACGCAGCGCGCACGCGTGGAGGAGGCCGAGGCCGCGATGACCCAGGTCGACCCCACCAATTACACGGCGCTGGGCGAGCAGCAGGCAAAGATCGACGAGGCCCACGCCGCCATGGACGAGTTGGAGATGGCGTGGCTCGAGGCGAGCGAGAAGCTCGAGGGCGAGGAGTAGGCGAGGATGATTAAGGCTGCGTTTTTCGATATCGACGGCACGTTGCTGAGCTTTAAGACCCATCGGATTCCGGCGTCGGCGCAGCGGGTGCTCGATAGCTTTCACGAACAGGGGATTGCGTGCGTAATCGCCACGGGTCGCCCGACCTACCAGATGCCGGATTGGCTGTTCGATTTGGGTTGGGATGCGTACATTACGCTTTCGGGCCAGCACTGTTTTGATTCCGAGGGGGTTTACCGCAGCTGCCCGATCGATCCGGACGACGTTGCGGTGATTGTGGACCAGGTGGCGCAGGGGCGCTACGACTCACTGTGCATGCAGGGCGAGAACTCGTTTGTGAACCGCCTGTCCGAGCGCGTGGTGACGGCTGGCAGCAACGCGGGAATCGTCTACCACGAGGAGCCGTTTGAGCATGCCTTTGACGCGCCGGTCTATCAGTTCTGTGCCTTTGTTGACCCAGTTGACGAGCACATCGTGACCGATGCCGTGTCGCATTCGCTCACCACGCGCTGGTGCGACCTGTTCTGCGACATTATTCCGGCCAACGGCGGCAAGGACCTGGGTGTGGCGGCGACGCTGGAGCGCCTGGGCATCGACGCG
This sequence comes from uncultured bacterium, assembly GCA_905216045.1. GTDB lineage: Bacteria > Actinomycetota > Coriobacteriia > Coriobacteriales > Coriobacteriaceae > Collinsella. The sequence goes on along the minus strand of CAJMSL010000172.1, from coordinate 821 downwards.
AGTGAAGCGATTGCCTTTGGCGACGGCGAGAACGACCTGTCGATGTTCTCGGCCGTGGGCACAAGTGTGGCCATGGACAACGCGCAGGATACCGTGAAGGCCGCGGCGACCTATGTGACGACTACCGTGGACGACGACGGCATCTACAACGCCGCGAAGTACTTTGGACTGTTATAGCTGCGGCTCGGCACTTGGGGACGTTCCTTATCTGCCGGCACCTGGGGACACTCCTTGCGGGGCGTCCCCATTTTGTTTTCGTCCCGCACGTTTTGTGAAACACGGCTAACTTTTAGGCAAAGTAGTAAGACATGGGCAACTTTTGCGGTAAAGTAAGCTGTGAAAAGTATCCAAAGGCTAACTAGCAATCATAGCGAAAGGCGGCCCATGGCCCTACGTGAATCCGGAGAAGACTATCTCGAATCGATCTACGTTCTGTCGGAACGTCAGGGCATCGTGCGCTCGATCGACGTTGCGGAGTACCTCGGCGTAACCAAGGCGAGCGTCTCCAAGGCCATGGCGACGCTGGAAAGCAACGGCTATGTCGAAATGGGCAAACGAGATGTTCATCTGACAGAGCGCGGTCTGGAGGTCGCGCGCCAAATGTGGGAGCGCCACTGCTTTTTCGTGGGGCGTTTGGAGGATGCAGGCGTATCGGCCGAGGTGGCGTCGCAAGAGGGCTGCCACATGGAGCACTGCCTGAGCGAGGAGAGCTTTGAGAAGCTAAGATCGATGCTGGGACGGGAAGATGTGGCGGGTCCAACAACGGAAGCCTAACTGACCCACAGTGGCGCGGAGTTCACGCAAAGCGCGAACCAGCGACC
>CAJMSL010000171.1 GCA_905216045.1 uncultured bacterium | reverse complement strand
GCTGGGCTACACCATGGAGGTCGTGGAGGAGGTGCGCTTCCTGACCACACGTCAGGAGGGCCTGGACAAGCTCGCCGTTTATTGCGGTGGCCGGGCAGCCGAGGAGCTCATCTTTGGTGAGATGACGACCGGCGCAGCCAACGATATCGAGCAGGCCACCAAGCTCGCCCGTAACATGGTGACGCGCTTTGGTATGTCCGATGAGTTTGGCATGATGGCGCTCGGTACCGTTCAGAATGCGTACCTCAACCAGGACACGTCGCTCACCTGCGCCCCCGGTACGGCCGAGCGCGTGGACGCGATTGTCGCCAAGCTGATCGAGGATGCGCACGACCGCGCTTTGCAGATTCTGAAGGAGAACAAGTTTAAGCTCCACGAGCTGGCTCGTTATCTGTATAAGAAGGAGACCATCACGGGCGAGGAGTTCATGAACCTCCTCACGCGCGAGAATCCGCTGATGCCCAAGCAGCAGTAAAGCCGCGGCCGAGCCAGTAAACGCCGACGCCCCATTTGAGCAGCTTTCTCAAATGGGGCGTTTTGCTTGAGAGGGATGGAAATGAAGATCGTGGTGAGCGCCTGCTTGATGGGCGAGAGCTGCAAGTATAACGGGCTCGACAACTACCATCGCGAGTTGGTCGAGGCCTGCGAGCGTACAGGGACCGAGGTCCTCTTGGTGTGCCCTGAGGTCTTTGGGGGCCTGCCCACGCCGCGCAAGCCGTCCGAGATTGTGAACGGAGAGGTTCGTACCTGCGAGGGCATATCGGTCGATCGCGAATTTCGCCTGGGTGCCCAACGAGCGCTCGATATGTGCGAGCAGGCGGGCGGGCCGGATGAGATCGCCGCGTGCATCCTGCAGGACCGTAGTCCCTCGTGCGGCGCGGGTCGCATCTACGACGGAACATTCAGCGGCACCCTTACGGCGGGCAACGGCGTCTTCGTTGATTTACTGCTCCGCCACGGTTATCGCGTGATCCCGGCTAGCGAGTTCGACCCCAGCATGCTGGAGCAATAAAAAACCACCACAAAGGTGCCTGTCCCCTTTGTGGTGGTTTTGGGCCAGCCCTAGAGCGTGTGGCCGTAGGCGTTGGCGGCTTTGATGGCGGCGGCGAACTTCTCGTCGGTGAAGGGCTCAGGGTTTCCCTGTTTCCACTCGTTGGTGGCGTGCGCGTGCTCGCACAGGGCCGGGATGTCGGCCACGGAAAGCCCGACCTGCTCCAGCGTCACGGGCAGCCCCATCTGCTTGTTAAAGGCGGCATAGCGCTCAAGGTTCTCGGTGTCGCCCGTGTAGGCGAACAACACGAGCACGCCCCGGCTCACACCCTCGCCGTGCAGGTAGGTGCCCTCACGCGGAATGCTGCAGGTGGCGTTGTAGAACGCGTGCGCCACGCTCGAGTTGTAGTAGTAATCGTTCTGGTTGGTCAGGTTCGAGACATAGCCCGTGTTGACCACGATGTCGAGCGCGATCTGCTTGACGGCCTCGCTCGACAGGTCCTGGCGCACGTCCTCAAGACCCTGGACGCCGTAGGTAAACAGCGGCTCGGAGCAGGTGTGGGCGAGTGCCAGGCCAAGACCGGCGGTGTGCTCTAAATTACCGGCGCTCGTGGCGTACTCGACCTCGGGCTGCTTAGACAGGGCATCGCCCACGCCGGCCCAGAAGTACTCCGCCGGTGCCTCGGCGATGATCTTGGGGTTGATGAAGATGTGCGCCGGTCGGTTGGGGTACGAATAGCCCTCGAGCGAGCCGTCGTCGTTATACACGACGGCAATGGCGGTCGCAGCGGAGCAGTTGGAGCAAATCGTCGGCACCGTAAAGACGATCTTCTTGAGCTCGATGGCTGCGGTCTTCACGGTGTCGAGCGCCTTGCCGCCGCCGCAAGCAATGAGCACGTCGGCTTCCTGGCAGGCGGGGGAGTTTACGACCTTGGCGATATTGGCGCGCGTACTGTTGGTGCCGTAGACGCGCGTCTCCAGAATCTCGACGTCGGTACCCGCTAGCGCAGCTTTGATACCGGGAAGTGCTGCGGCCAGTGCCCGCTTGCCACCGATGATCGCGACCTTGGTCGCTCCGTACTCCGCCAGTGCGGTGGGCAGCTCGTCAAAGCAATCCTCGCCAACGGTGTAGTCGCTCATTCCAATCGTGCGCATAGCAACCTTCTTTCGTTCGATAAAGTGCTTTCAGGTATTTTGCTCCAAGAGAAGGTCCACAGCCGCGAGAAATTTCGAACGTATAAAACCAGTGTTGAGGGTTTTTCGCCGGCGCGGAACGTGCTAGCATACTCCGCATAAGCGTTGATGGGGACGAGTAGTCGGCCGTCCGCATGCTACAGAGAGCGGGGAGCGCTGAGAACCCGTGCATGCAACTGATGAAAATCACCCCGGAGCTGCGGTCCCAACGGACGTGCCGCGCAGGTTCGTCTTAGTAGACATCGCCGAGATGGCCGTCGATACAGGCCAGCCGAGTAACGGATGCGAGCGCGCGAATACGCGGGCGAGGGCATCTAAGCTGGGTGGTTAAGCGAAGAGCTTTTACGGGCAGACTGCCTGTTTTGTGGCGCTTCGTCCCAGCTTGTAGGGACGGGCGCTTTTTTGGTGCCCAGAGGGCGTGCGCGCCCACGACATGAAAGGGGTACCGTGGCAAACGAGTACAAGCAGACGATGAATCTGCCCAAAACCGGATTTCCCATGCGTGCCGGTCTTTCCAAGTCCGAGCCCAAGCGACTCAAGGACTGGCAGGACAACAAGGTCTACGAGCAAGTTCTAAAGAAGAACGAGGGTCACAAGAAGTTCGTGCTGCACGACGGCCCTCCGTACGCCAACGGCCCGATCCACATCGGCCACGCCATGAACAAGATCTCCAAGGACATGATCAACCGTTACTGGATGATGCAGGGCTATGAGGTTCCCTATGTCCCCGGTTGGGACTGCCACGGTCAGCCGATCGAGCACAAGGTCGAGGAGAAGCTCGGCACCGAGAAGTTCAACCAGACCTCCACGGCTAAGATCCGCGAGCTTTGCAACAAGTTCGCTGTCGAGAACATCGAGCTCCAGAAGGCTGGCTTCCGTCGCCTTGGCGTGCTTGGCGACTGGGACAACCCGTATCTGACGCTCTATCACCAGCATGACGCCGCCGACATTGAGGTCTTCAAGGCCAAGTTCGATAAGGGCATGCTCTATCGCGGTCATAAGCCCGTCCACTGGTGCAAGCACTGCCACACCGCACTCGCCGAGGCTGAGATCGAGTACTCCGACGAGACGAGCCCGTCCATCTTCGTGCGCTTTGAGATGACCTCCAAGCCCGCCGGCCTCGAGAACTTCGACGGCCCGGTCGACTTAATCATCTGGACGACCACGCCGTGGACCATCCCCTCCGACCAGGCAGTTTCCCTCAAGCCCGGTGCCGCCTACGTCGCCGTTGAGCACGACGGCCGCGCCGAGGTCATGCTCGAGGACCTGGCTCCCAAGTGCTGCGAGGAGTT
>CAJMSL010000170.1 GCA_905216045.1 uncultured bacterium | reverse complement strand
CACGCGCACGCAGCCGCTGATCGTCTTTCTCTCGGTATTCTCGTCGGCGGGCTACATCTTTTTGCTGACGTTTGCCAATACCTATGTGATGGCCCTCATTGTCGACCGCGTTCAAGCTGGTCCCGTGGCGGGTGACCAGGTGTTTGAGGTCTTCGGCTCCTATATCCTGGCGCTCGTACTCGTTAACCTGGTGGGTCAGATCCTCTCCAAGCTACAGGACTACACCGTCTACAAGCTCGAGATTGCAGGCAACTATCACCTGGCGCGCCTATGCTTCGACACGCTCTCCAACCAATCCATGACATTTCACACCAGCCGCTTTGGCGGATCGCTCGTGAGCCAGACGAGCCGTTTTATGAGCGGCTATACGGGGCTGGTCGACGTGACGGTGTATTCGCTCATCCCCACCATCACCTCGGTCATCTGCACGGTGGCGGCGCTCGCCCCGGTGGTGCCGACGTTTACCGTGATCCTGGTGTGCATCATGGCCGTCTACATCGCGTTTGTCTGGCTTATGTACAAGCGCATCATGCCGCTTTCGGCCGCGACGTCCGCCGCGCAGAACAAGCTCTCGGGCGTGCTCTCCGACGCGGTCACGAATATCCTGGCCGTCAAGACCTGTGGGCGCGAGGACTTTGAGCGCGATCTGTTCGACGCCGCCGATCGTGCCGCGCGCGACGCCGAAACGGTCTCGATGCACGCCATGATGCAGCGCAACTTTACGACCTCGGGCCTTATCGTCATCACCATGGCCGTGGTGAGTGTGTTCGTGGCGGGCGGCAACGCGTGGTTTGGCATCTCGGCCGGCTCGCTCGTCATGATCTTTACCTACACCTATAACCTCACCATGCGCCTGAACTACGTAAGCTCCATGATGCAGCGCATCAACCGCGCTTTGGGCGATGCGGCCGAGATGACGCGCGTGCTGGACGAGCCACGTTTGGTGGCAGACGACCCGGACGCCCCTGAGCTCAAAGTGACCGAGGGCGCGATTGATTTTGAGCACCTGAGTTTTGCGTACCGTGACGCTGCGGCGGGCGAGAGCGTGTTCGATAACCTGACACTTCATGTGGCGGCGGGCCAGCGCGTGGGCCTGGTGGGCAAATCGGGTTCGGGTAAGACGACGCTCACCAAGCTGCTGCTGCGCCTGGACGATGTTCAGGGCGGCCGCGTGCTCGTGGACGGCCAGGATGTCTCGCGCTGTACGCAGCAGCGCCTGCGCCGCCAGGTTGCCTACGTGCCGCAGGAGGCGCTGCTGTTCCACCGCTCCATTCGCGAAAACATTGCCTACGGTCGTCCCGACGCCACTGATGAGCAGATTCGCGAGGCCGCGCGCCTGGCCAACGCCCTGGAGTTTATCGACCGCTTGCCCCGTGGCTTTGACACCATGGTGGGCGAGCGCGGCGTCAAGCTCTCGGGCGGCCAGCGTCAGCGCGTGGCCATCGCCCGTGCCATCCTAACCGACGCGCCGATTCTGGTGCTCGACGAGGCGACCTCTGCCCTCGACAGCGAGTCCGAGGCGCTGGTGCAGGAGGCGCTCGAGAATCTGATGCGCGGCCGCACCTCCATTGTGGTGGCGCACCGCCTGTCCACCGTGGCGGCGCTTGACCGCATTGTGGTGCTGGCCGATGGCGAGATTGTCGAGGACGGCACGCATGCGCAGCTCGTCGAGGCGGGTGGCGAGTACGCGAGCCTGTGGAGCCGTCAGACCGGCGCATTCTTGGAGGCGTAAGCGTCTCGGACGTGGGACAATTGTGCCCATAAGTTTATTGTGCCGTTGAGCCGAGGAGTCGTTATGCCACGCGAGACCAATGCCGCCAAACGCGAGCGCGCCGTTGAGGTGTGCGAGCGTCTCAACCGTCGCTATGGCCCGGTCGAGTGTTTTCTGGATCACGAGAATCCCTTCCGCCTGCTGATCGCGGTGCTGCTCTCGGCGCAAACGACCGATGCGCAGGTCAACAAGGTGACGCCGAGGCTGTTTGCCCAGTGGCCCACGCCCGAGGCCATGGCCGGGGCGAGCGTGGCTGACGTGACAGACACCATCAAGTCACTCGGCTTCTACAAGAGCAAGGCCAAGCATGTCGTGGAGGCCGCGCAGATGATCGTCGCCGACTATGGCGGCGAGGTGCCGGCCGACATGAAGGAACTCGTGAAGCTGCCGGGCGTGGGACGCAAGACGGCGAACATCGTGCTCAACGTGGGGTATGGCATCGTGGAGGGCATTGCGGTGGACACGCACGTCAACCGCATTGCGCACCGCCTGATGCTGAGTCCCAAGACGCATGCCAAGGAGCCGCTCAAGACCGAGCAGGATCTGCTCAAGATTTTGCCGCACGAGTATTGGGAGTCGGTCAACCATCAGTGGATCACCTTCGGTCGCGAGATCTGCGACGCCCGCAAACCCAAGTGTGACGAGTGTCCGCTGGCAGATTTGTGCCCCAGCGTGCGCGTAGCGGGGTAGGGCGGAACACATCTTCGTCTGGCGTTTTTTGCGGGGCTGGGTCTGCCCTTGAGCCGGAGTCCTCTCCATGCGCTACCATGACAGACAATGTATTTGACGTACGACCCGCCGAGCGTGCCCCGGCGGTCTTTTGGCTGAGCGATGCCGGAGGATCTGCTTGCTCATTCACCGGATAGCCGCACAGCTCTACACTGCCGAGGCGCTGCAGACCGTCGAGGCCGGACTCGATGCCGGCGAGGACGTGACGCTGGCTGTGTCGCAGTCGGGCCGCACGCTTATGGCGGCCGCCCAGTTTGCGCGCCGCCCGCGTCCCACGGTCTACATTGTGAGTGGCGAGGATGCGGCCGATCGCGCCGCGCGCAGCCTTGCCGCCTACGTGGGCCTAGCGCACGTGTGCCGTTTTCCCGAACGCAAGGACTATCCGTGGCGCGAGCAGGCGCCCGACGATGCCGTGGTGGCGCAGCGCTGCGAGGCACTGGGACGCATCGTGCGCGGAGACAATTGCATCATGGTCGCCTCGGCTCGCGCGCTGCTGCGTTGCGTGCCGCCGGTCGAGAGCCACTATTGGGAGTCCACGACCTTTGCGGTGGGCGAGGAGATTCCCTTTGACGAGGTGCCGCAGCGCCTGGTGGGCATGGGCTACACCAATGCCGGTGCCGCCGATGCGCCCGGTCTGTTCCGCGTGCACGGTGACACCGTCGAGGTGTTTCCCGCGCAGGAAAAGGCGCCCGTGCGCATTGAGTTTTTCGGCGATGAGATTGACCGCATCCGCCGCATGGTGAGCTCAACGGGGCAGACCATCGGCAACGAGGACAGTATCGAGATCTTCCCCTGCCGCGAGCTGGCGCTTACCGACGATGCCGTCCACAACATGCACGTGGCGCTCTACCGTGCCAGCCAGGACGACAGCAAGCTGGCGGCGCTGCTCGAGATGGTGGATGCGCGCATCGTCACGCCCGAGCTCGACCGCTATTTGACGGAGATGTACGGGCAGGCCGTACGCCCGGTGGCGAAC
>CAJMSL010000169.1 GCA_905216045.1 uncultured bacterium | reverse complement strand
CGAGGTGACCGAAAAGGTTAGCTACGACGATCTTTCGGGCACGGTGCTTGTGGGCGACTAGGTGGGCAGCGTTACGCTCAAGCAGGACGGCACCAAGATTGCCGTCGTGGATTTGGTTGCCGACGAGGAAGGTGCAGGGCCGAATCCCATTGACTGGCTGCTCGTGAAGCTCGATCGCTTGGGCCGCCGCATCGACAACCGCCCGCTCACAGCCGAGAGCGAGACCGTAGCCAAGGCACCCGAGGTGTAAGGTCGAAGAACAATACACTCGCTGAAAGGAGGTGTCCGAAAGGATGCCTCCTTTTTTTGAGGGTTCGAATCCCCAGCGCCCTTTCTCGATAATAAAAAAGGGCCCCCGATGGGACCCTTCTTTAAAGTTAAACTGGCGGAGAGCTGGGGATGTCCGGGCATGCTACGCATGCCCTCCGGCTTCAAAGCCTGGCGGCTTTTCGCCCACGGGCTACAAACGCTTTCGCGTTTGCTTAACGCCCGTGCCCTCTCGGGTTCGAATCCCCAGCCTCCTTTCTCCGCACAAAAAAGGCCCCAAATGGGACCCTTCTTCAAATTCATACTGGCGGAGAGCTGGGGATTCGAACCCCAGATGCCCTTTTGGGGCATACTCGCTTAGCAGGCGAGCACCTTCGGCCTCTCGGTCAGCTCTCCGTAACAGCCGTTCTATAGTAACCAAACAGCCAAGGATGGGCAAGAGGAAATTTTCTAATTGCCTAGCATCCTTTCCTCCTTGGAGGCTTCGCCTACCCCAGCGAGCGGTTGAGGGAGCCGAGCTCGTCGTTGCCCATGGTGCGCCACATTTGGAAGATGCAACCGCGTGCCAGGAAAAAGAAGCCGTTGTCGACCAGTTGCACAGCGGCATCTGCCAGCTGATTCGTCACGGCGGACACTGGCGGCAGCTCGAGTCCAGCCTTGCGGATGGTCTCGACCGCCTCCTCGAACGTCGGAGGCTCGCTGACGCCCATCTCATTCATAAGGCCCTGCATTTCTTCCAGCGCACTACTGCCCGATTCCTCCCCGCGCGGCACCAGACGGTAACAAGCCAGCGCCAGGTCGAGCTGATCGCAGTTCCAATAGGCAAACGCCAAGCGATAGAACAGGTAGCCGATTGCAGAACGATCGCTGGCAATACGTAGACCGTGGCGCGCCACCTCGATAATCTCGTCAAAGCGCTCCAGACGCGCAAGAACGTTGATGAGCGCAAAGTGCGATTGCATGGACGAGCGCGCCAGATCGTAAAGATGGCGCACCTCGGGCAGCGCTCGTTCAAAGTCCTCTTGCTCGGCGTAAAAGCTGCAGATCTCGTGCTGGGCAAAGTACAGCGCATCAGGCGCACGAAGGATTCGCACAGAGCGGTCTTCTTCCAACACCGGTAGCACCATGCGCACCAGCTGGTTATCGCAAAACTGCGTTTGAACCGGACCTGTCGCCAAAAGCTCGGCGACGGCGCACTTAGCCTCCAACTCCTCGACAAGACGGGAAAAGCCTTCAAAAGCACCTGTACGGTCGACTTTTGCCTGCTCGCGCAATTCAACAACACGGGCCACGTATGGGTCATCGTCCTCTTCCATGACCTCCAACTCGTCAGCCTTATCGGCAAGCAGCAGATCGCGCAGCGCCGGCGGCAGTGTGCGATGGTCATCACGCGGACGAGCATGAACCTCCGCAGGCTCAATCGTCTCCGGAGCGGTTGACTCATACGCCTCAAGCACACGCTTGCACGGCATATCGTCCATGTCCATGCTCTCAAGATCCTTGGCGACAGGCACGCAATCGGCCAGATAGGCCGCGCGCCCAAAGAAATACGTTGCGACAACGCGCTCGCCCTGCTCACTGTCGGGAGCAGCAATCTGCACATAGCAGCGCGTGATGCAGGTGCCCGCGGCAAAACACGCTGCCGCAAGCGTGAGTGCCACGCGCGCATCGTGCTCCGCGGCCCAGATCGCGCGCATGTCCTCTTCCAGCTCGCGCCAGGCGTCATCTTGAGCGTCGTATTCACGTTGCGGCATGGCATTCACGACAGAGTGCCCAAACCGAACGAGCATAATCCCCTCGGCAACGTTTGCCCGATAGGTATAGTCGAGCCGCGTGACCACGTTGAGCGCCTCGACAATACGCGCGAAGCGGGTACGCACATCCCACTCACCGCCCGGCTGGCAAGCCACCGTACCCGGTTTGCCCCACGGGTTATCGCTCGAGGCCGTATCGAGCAGTCGGGGAACATCGTTGGTCGTCTTGGCGATATGCCACGCATCAAAGAGCGCGCAGCCCTCAAGGCTCGGCGAGGATGCCGCAGGGGCCAATCCGGCCCCGATGCGCTCGAGGATGCCGGAGAGGCGGTTGAGACGGCACTCGATGGCAAGCAGCATGTCAATCTCGCCCTGGTCCAGCAGGCTACGATCAAAATTGAGATAGAACAGCTTCGACCGGTCGATGCGCGCTAGGCTCATTTCGGACTTGGCGGCAATGGTGCGCAGACGGGGCAAGTCGACCTCGCTCATAAGGGCGGCGGCATAACGCTCGATACCGCTCGGATTCTCGGCATGGTCAACGCGGTAGAGCAGCGTCTCGATAGCGTCAGGTAGCGGTGCCGTGTTAAAGCCCAAAAACACCTCGACCGGCTCGGGCAACTTTACGAGCTTGATCTTGTCGACAACGTTTTGCATGTCCGCATCGAGACCGTCGGCGTCCGCCGTGTTCGCAACAGCGCTTTCGGAGTTGGCAAATATCACGTAGCGCAGGAACATCGATGCCATGAACTCGCCGTAAGGAAGGGAGCGGGCCGAATTCCATGTATCGTGATCGGACTGCTCGCGCATGGGGCCTTCGGGAGAGCCGACGGTTCGCGCGCACGTACGCATTGCACCGCTGGCTTCCCTTACCATAATCTCACCAATACTGGAATCCGACTCGTCAAGGACCAGTTCCATGTCGGGATCGTTGGGCAGCGGAGCCTCGCTAACGGGGCGGTCCACCTTGTACACCTCACCCGAAACGCTTACGTAGCCCAAAAGCGACACATGACTTTTGCCAACGAATTCGACGACATAACAAGATTCATGCTGGTCCTCGCCAAAGAGTTTCCAGACCACGCCATATGAGCGTCCCGCAGGCTGCTCGGGCATCGCCGGAAAGCGCTTCTTGGGATCGAGAAACCTGAGCTTGTATGTCGGACGCTCTGCCACGAAGTATCACCCTGATCGGTCGCTTGAAGAAGGAGTGGTCACGGATGGGCCGCGACACCTACTCGAAATCTTACACGAGTCGACAGGAAATAGTCCGCTTTACGCACGCGCCTCGACCGAGGATCGAATCCATGCGGAGCTTACGTAAAAGAAAAGCCCCCGTTGCCGGGAGCTTCAATCTCAAATGGTGCGGCGTATAGGATTCCGCGCATCCGCTGCGCGGATCCGCACCGGCTTCGCCCGCCTGTCGGCGTGCTCGCCCGCTCGCTAAAAACGCTCCGCGTTTTCTTGGCGCTCGCGCCTCGACCGAGGTTCGAATCCATGCAGCGGCGACATAAAAGAAAAGCCCCCGTTGCC
>CAJMSL010000168.1 GCA_905216045.1 uncultured bacterium | reverse complement strand
ACGAGCATCACGGTCGACGAAATCTGCGAGTCCCTCGCCCGTCTGGGCCTAGAACAGCACGGCCTCGGGATAGCGACGACGGAAGCTCAGACGATCAACGCTATCGAGAAGATCGATTTTATTGAATACGGTCAGCGTTAAACGCTCTCCAGCGCCGATCTCATCAAGAACGCGGTCGACAGCCTCAAGCTGCCGCTCATAGTCCTCGTCAGACGCATCTACGACTTTGAGAATTAGATCGGCACCCAACACCTCGGACAGCGTCGATTTAAAGGCATCGACCAGACCATGCGGCAGCTTTTGAATAAAGCCGACGGTATCAGTAATCGTCATGCCGCGACCGCCGGGCAGGCGATACGAACGCGTCGTCGGGTCGAGCGTAGCAAACAGCTTGTCCTGCGAAAGTACCGTAGAGCCGGTCAGGCGATTGAGCAACGTCGATTTACCGGCATTGGTATAACCGGCTAACGCGACGCGAAACGCCGGTGACTCAATGCGGCTCTTGGACTGGACATCGCGATGCTGTTCAACCTGCTTGAGCTCACGACGAAGCGCGGCAATCTTATTGCGAATCAAGCGACGGTCAACCTCGAGCTGGCTTTCACCCTGGCCAAAGCGCGAACCGATGCCGCCGCGCGTCTGCTCCTTGGCAAGATGGCTCCACATGCCACGCAGACGAGGCAACAGATATTGAAGCTGCGCCAGCTGCACCTGTAGACGACCCTCGCGCGTCTGGGCATGCAGGCCGAAAATATCAAGAATGAGCGCCGTGCGATCGATGATCTTAACCGGTTCGCCCACGGCCTTCTCCAGATAGGACTGCTGTGAAGGCGTCAGATCGTCGTCAAAAATAACGACATCGGCATCCATGCGATGCACTAAGCCGCACAGCTCTTCAACCTTGCCGGAACCGATAAACGATTTAGGATAGGGTTTAACCAGTCGCTGCGACAAACGAGCAACACACCGGGCGCCAGCCGTGTGCGCCAGGCGCTCAAGCTCATCGAGCGAGCGATCGAGCGGCCACGCATTGTCGCGCCACTCGACGCCGACAAGAATGGCACGCTCAGGCTCGGGTGCTGTGGGAACGAGGGGAAACCGGGCCATCAGGCAGCCTCGATGCGACGCAAGATATCCTCAACGACCTCATCGACCGTATATTCGTCCATATCGAACCACACAATACGATCGTCGCGCTTAAACCACGAAAGCTGACGCTTGGCATAGCGACGCGAACGCATCTTAATGAGTTCACGAGCCTCATCCATAGTCATCACACCGTTAAAAGCATCAATGATTTCTTTGTAGCCAATCGCCTGCATCGAAGTGAGCGCATCTTCAAGCCCCTGGTCCATAAGGCCACGGACCTCATCAACAAGACCCTGCTCAAACATGAGGTCAACGCGCAGGTTAATGCGCTCGTAAAGCAGCTCACGATTGCGTGTCAAGCCAAACCACAAGGCATGATAATGCTCACATGGAACACTAAACTGTGACTTTTGCTGTGCGTAGGAAACGCCGTCATCATGCATTTCGAGCGCACGAATCACGCGGCGCACATTATGAGGATGAATGACCGCGGCAGACTCAGGATCGCGCTCGGCAAGCAGCTTATGCAGCGCTTCCTCACCAATGCGCTCGGCAAGTTCCTGATAACCCGCACGGCGATCGTCCTCAAGTTCTCCCGAGGGAAAATCCATCTCATCGAGGGCGGCCTTGAGATACAGGCCCGTACCCCCGCAAAACACCGGAAGACGTCCAGACCCGAGCAGGCGCTCAACATGCGCGCGAGCGTCTGCCTGGTAAAGCGCCGCAGAGTACGCGACGCCCGGCTCTACGATGTCAACGAGACGCAGAGGCGCCGTACACTCATCGGGCGTCATCTTTGCGGTGCCGATATCCATACCGCGATAGATTTGCATCGCATCGCACGACAGCACTTCAGACGAAAGGCGAGCGGCCAAACGGTCAGCGACGTCACTTTTACCAACCGCCGTCGGACCGACGATCGCAACGGCGGAAAGACCTGCCCCGGGAGAAATCATTAGCGCGGCTCACCCACAACGGAGCCTGACAAATACCACGTCTTAGCAACGTCGACGTCAACATCAACGATCTTACCGACAAGCTGGTCGATGCTATATCCCTCGGGAATGGGCGCATGAACGGTCTGATTCTTGGGGCTCTTGCCCAGCAGCACCGCATCGTTCTTTTTACTCGTACCCTCAATGAGCGCAGGCACCACGGTATGGAGCTCACCCTGGTTGTACTCGTGCGCTGTCGTCTCGATAACCTTGACCAGACGGTTAAAGCGCTCAAGGATGACCTCGTGCGGTGTGGGATCATCAATCTCGGCGGCCGGGGTACCAGCGCGCTTGGAGTAGATGAAGGTATAGGCCTGGGCATAGCGGACCGTCTCGGCAAGCGAGAGCGTCTGCTCAAAGTCTTCTTCAGTCTCGCCTGGGAAGCCAACGATAATGTCGGTCGAGAGCGCGATATCGGGCATACGGTTGCGAATGCGATCGACCAGGCCCAAATAGTCCTCACGTGTATAACGGCGATTCATCTCTTTGAGGATCCGCGTCGAACCTGACTGGACGGCCAAGTGCAGCTGCGGCATAACGGCAGGCGTCTCGGCCATGGCGTCGATGGTCTCGGGCAACAGGTCCTTGGGATGCGAAGACGTAAAGAAGATGCGCTCCACACCCGTATCGCCCACGGCACGCAGCAGATCGGCAAAACGCGGCTTGCCAAACAGATCGCGACCATATGAGTTAACGTTTTGGCCCAGCAGCGTAATCTCACGCACGCCCTGGCGCACCAAACCGGTCACCTCGTCGACAATCTCCTCGAAGGGGCGGCTCTTTTCACGACCGCGCACGTACGGCACGATGCAATAGGTGCAGAAATTATTGCAGCCCGTCATGATGGGCACCCAAGCGTGATACTGGGTCTCGCGATGCCACGGCATGCTCATGGCATCCGTATCCTCATGCTCATTGGTGCGGATATGACGCTTGCCGTCAAGGAACGCCTCGGCAATGAGCTCGGCCACATGTGCGATAGAATGCGTGCCAAAGATGACATTGACGTTATCGACGTTGGTGAGCAGTCCCTCGCCATCACGCTGCGCGATGCAGCCGCCCACGGCAACCACACGCTTGCCCGAAGGCGAAGGCGGCAGGCTTTTGCAGGAATTGCACTGACCGTACAGGCGAGTATCGGCGGCCTCGCGCACGCAGCATGTCATGAAGACAACGATATCGGCATGCTCAAGATCGAGCGCCATGAGGCAACCATACGAATCGAGCAGACCGCTCACGCGCTCAGAGTCGTGCTGATTCATCTGGCAGCCAAAGGTGCGGATAAAGTAGGTTTTACCGGCAAGAATATCGCGTACGGAACGCTGATCCATGTGCATAAGTCCTAACGTTGGGGAGCGAAACGAGGCTAGCAGAAGCTATGCCACAGGCTTAACATCATCCATGACGACGTTATCCATAGCAGCTCGATTGATCTGGTGAACGTAAATAGAAAGACGGATGGCCGTGCGCGACTCCCC
>CAJMSL010000167.1 GCA_905216045.1 uncultured bacterium | reverse complement strand
CGCGTCTGTCGTTTGGCATCACCGGTGCCTGGTGGCTCATCTTTACCCTGCCGCTCATTCGCACCTATAAGCAAAAGTACGGTCGCGAGCGCGGTCCTCAGGACACCATCGGCCACATCGTGGGCGGCGTGTTCTCCGAGGTCGGACACACCATGCGCGAGATCGCCCACAACAAGACCGTGCTGGTCTACATGATCGCGTTCTTCTTCTACATCGACGGTGTGCACACGGTCATTTCCATGGCAACCAGCTACGGATCGGCTCTGGGTATCGACTCGACCCAACTGGTGCTGGCGCTGCTCGTTACGCAGTTTGTGGCCTTCCCGTCCGCCATCATCTACGGCAAGCTCGCCGGTCGCGTGGGCACACTCAACATGATCTTGGTGGCCGTCGCCGCCTACATGGGCATCGTGCTCTTTGCCGCGTTTTTCTTAAAGACCGCCTTTGAGTTTTGGGTGCTCGCTATTTTGGTCGGCTTGTTCCAGGGTGGCGTGCAGGCGCTCAGCCGCAGCTATTTTGGCCGCATCATCCCCAAGGAAAAGTCCAACGAGTACTACGGCTTCTTTGATATCTTTGGCCGCTACGCAAGCGTGATGGGCACCTTCCTGGTGTCGGTCGTCACCTCGCTGACCGGCAACCCGTCGCTGCGTGTCCTTTCCTTCGGCGTGCTGCTGGTGCTGGGCTTTGCGCTGCTGGTCCGTCTGTCCCGCATGACTCGGGCGGCAGAGCATGCCGCATAGGAGCGAGCGGCTATTGTGCCTGTCCACGGTACTCTTTTGGGGTTATCCGCAATAAACATTGCGACTTGCGAGCAATGATTTGCCCAAGTGGGTATGATGGAATCAGCTAGGTCGCGGGGCGTCGCCTGTGTTTGGCGGCGCCCCGTTTTTGTGTTGCAGGGAGGGTAAGGCATGAACGCCACGGTCGTGATTCCAACGTATTGGGCGGGCGATGACGCTTGCGCAAACGCCCCTGGCACCTATGACCATTCGACGCGACTCAACGCCGACAATCCCGAACTCGACCGCTGCCTGGCCTCGCTTGAGCAGGTACGTGACATCCCGCGCATCATCCTTTTGGTGGTCTGTCCCGTTTCTGCCACAGCCGATGTGTCGCTGCGCGTGCACGAGATTGTCGACGCGCATCCCACGCTCAAGGTCACCGTTGTCACCAACACCCAGGCCTCGCGCATCGCAGACCGGGTTGCTCAGATCGCGCCCAAGGGTTCGGGCGAGTGCGTGAGCCTGCGAGGCTACGGTGCCATCCGCAATATGGGGCTAGCCTGCGCCGCTGTGCTGGGGCATGACGCGGTTATCTTTTTGGATGACGATGAGACTGTCATCGACGCCGACTTTATGAAGCGCGCGACCTATGCGTTGGGGCAGCAGACGCGTCAGGGCTTGCCGATCTTGGTCAAGAGCGGCTATTTCTACGATCGCGACGGCTCGCCGCTGGCTCCCACGGACAAGGCGGGCATCTGCCATCGTTGGTGGACCAAGCGCATCGAGTTCAACCGTTGGATGAAAAAGGCACTTTCGGGCACCCGCATCTCGCGCTCCAACTACGTGTGCGGCGGCCTGATGGCCCTGCACGCCCGCGCCTTTACGCGTGTGGCCTTTGACCCGTTTATCACCCGCGGCGAGGACTTGGATTACCTCTTTAACATGCGCATGTTTGGCTACGACGTGTGGTTCGATAACGAGTGGACCGTGCGCCATCTGCCTCCGGAGTCCGAAAAGCGCTCACCGCGCTTTATGCAGGATGTATACCGTTGGTACTACGAACGGGCCAAGTTGACATTCGCCGCGCATCAAAAGGAGCTCATTCCCGTTACGGCGGCATCGCTCATGCCCTACCCGGGCCCGTGGATTTCGCGCGAGCTCGACGACCGCGTGCGCAAGACCGCTATGGTCCGCAGCGTGTTTACCCGCGAGCATGAGGGCTACCTGCGCATCTGGCGCCATGGTATCGACGAGGCAAAGGCCTATGCGCGCCAAAACGCTGCAAGCTACCTGCGTTTCCAGAGCTTTTGGCCCAAGATCATGGACGGGCTTTGGCGTGACGCACAACTGATCAGTATCCTGGAGGGGGCCGAATGATCGACCGCCGCGCCCAGCGCGATAGTTCAATATCAATCTTTCGCATCATTGCCGTTGCCTGCGCCATTTGCGTGCTGGTGTACTTTATTTTTGCCTTGGTGACCGGTATCGAGCCGATCGCCACGGTGATTGCCTGCGCGCTGCTGTGCATCTTTCTGTGCATCTTTATCTTTTTGACGCTCAATCCCGATTCGGTGCGCTCCCAGTACACCGAGGAGACGCTCTCGGTGGCCTCGGCCATGCTCGAGGACATTAAGGGCGGTCTGACGCAGGAGTCGGCGCGTTTGGTGTGCCGGCGCATTTTGCCCGAGACGCGCGCCATGACGGTGGCCATCACCGACGAGGGCAACGTGCTTGCCTGCGCGGGAGAGTTTGAGGAAAAACTACTGCCAGATTCTCCCATCCACACGCTTGCCACACGCTACGTTATCGAACATGGCATCGTGCAGTCGTTCAACCGTATGGTGGATGTCGTGGGCTCGGACGGCTCGCACAACCAAGTTCCCGCCGGCATTATCGCCCCCATCAAGGTAGGCGATCGTACCGTCGGCACGCTCAAGTTCTACTACAAGACCCCGCGCGCCGTCGACCGTACCCAGTACGCGCTTGCCTCGGGCTTTGCCGAGATCTTGTCCACGCAGCTCGCCATCCACGAGCTCGAGGTGCAAAAGGAACTCACGGCGCGCGCCGAGGTGCGTGCGCTGCAGGCGCAGATTAACCCGCACTTCCTGTTCAACACGCTGAACACCATTGCATCGTTTACGCGCACCGATCCGCTGCGGGCCCGCGAACTGCTTCGTGAGTTCTCATCGTTCTATCGTGCCACGCTCGACAACTCGGGATCGCTTATTCCGGTCTCGCGCGAGGTTGCACAGACCAAGCGCTACCTTACCTTTGAGAAGGCCCGCTTTGGCGAGGACCGCGTGCTTGCGACGTTCGATGTGTCCGAGGACGTGGAAGATACGCTGGTGCCGGCGTTCGTGATCCAGCCGATTGTCGAGAACGCCGTACGTCATGGTATGGGCGATGACGACGCCCTGAGGATCGACGTGACCGTTCACCAAGACGGCGAGGATGCAATCTTGATTGCCGTGGCCGATAATGGCGTGGGCATGGATGAGGGTACCGCCGCCAGACTGTTTGACGAGCGCTCTGCCCGTCCCGACGCCAGCTCTCCCCAGGGTGGCGGCGCCGGTGTGGCCATGCACAATATTTCGGAGCGCATCCATCGCTTTTATGGGCCGCACTCCTATACGCGTGTTGAATCGGCGCCGGGCAAGGGCACCAAAGTGCTCCTTCATCTTGATTTGTCAGAGAGCATCTTCGACATTCAAGAGTAAAATAAAAGGCTACGGGCTCAACGTCATGCGACGGATGCCCGGCGTAGTTAGTTGACGAAAGGTTTTATCCCTATGCTGCGTGCGATGATTGTGGATGATGAGGCGCCGGCTCGCTCGGAGCTTCGCTTCCTGCTCGAGCGACCG
>CAJMSL010000166.1 GCA_905216045.1 uncultured bacterium | reverse complement strand
AAATGCTGAAAAACCTTGTATTTCCAAGCATTTTTAAGCATTAGATGCCACTTCCCGATGTCGTATCGGGTCTACTCGTAGGCGAGCGTTGACAGGTCCGTGGCGTTTTCCAAGCGCTGCTTAATCACGTTGAGCGGCATGTAGCGGGTCTTCTGCAAGTGCAGGATGACCTCCAGACGATCAACGTCCTCCTTAGAGTACTGACGGTATCCCTTAGGCGTACGATGAGGGGTAATGAGCCCCTCATCCTCTAGAAATCTAATTTTTGAGTTCGAAAGATCGGGGTATGCACCTCGAAGTAGGTTGACGACTTGGCCGATACTCAGATAGTTGCGTTCGGCCATGCCCTACTCACCGGTTTCGATGCGCTCCGGCGTGCTCTCGTGGTAGATGAGCGTAAACGTACCGATTTGAACGGAAGAACCGTCGTGCAGCGGGGCTGCATTGACAATGGCACCGTCGACCCAGGTACCATTGAGCGAGCCCAGGTCCTCGATGCGAGCGCCGAGGCCCTCGCGAATAATGCGCGCGTGGCTGCGCGAAACAGTCATGTCGTTGAGGAAGATGCCGTTCGCGGGATCGCGGCCGATGGTGGTCACGTCGTCCTCGAGCTCAAAGGCGGCACCAGTCTGCGGACCCTTGACGATGGACAGAACGGGGGCGGTGATGCGCACGTTGGCCATGAGGTCGGGAACGGTGACGTCGCTTGAAGGCACGCGGAATACGCAGGTAGCGTCAGCAGTCTTATCATTCTGAGGCATATTGTTAACCATGTTGTCCATGACAACCCCTAACTTATCGCGGACGTGCCGCAAATAATGAACCGTACGTAATCATACCCCAACGAATCAGTCTTCGATTTCAGGGTTCAGAAAGTCGATGTCCTCGTCCACGGGATGCGCGAGAGCCTGTTTAATGGCCACTCCGCCCTTAATGGAGTAGATGACAGCCGTGAGCATGGAGAAGATCACGCCGCCGTACACAAAGAAGATGCCGAGGGGCACCGAGCTTCCGTTGAGGCCCGGGAAGGCCGTAAGGGTTGAAGGTAAAAGGTGCAGGCCGTCAACAACGGGGAACCCGAGCAGCATGAGCGAGAAGCCGGTCATGAGCAGCGCAGTGGCAATCTTTCCGGGAAAGACGACATCGATGGGGCGACGGTGATAATGACGCACGATAAGCGTGCCGATGCCCAGATAGATGTCGCGGCCAATAATGAGCACGCAGACCCAGATGGGCAGCTCTCCGCGGACCACCAGTCCCAGCACGCCGGTGAACAGCAGCGCGCGGTCGCAAATGGGATCCATGACCTTGCCGAGCCACGAGACCGTCTTAGTCATGCGGGCGATCTGCCCGTCCATCCAGTCGGTGGAGGCGGCAACGGCGTAGATAGCGATGGCGATGACGCGGTTGTTATCCGTCACAAACAGGTACAGAAATACCAGGGTGAGGATCAGGCGCGTAAAGGTGATGAAATTGGAGATCGTAAAGATCTTATTCGACGGGTAATCGGAAGTGCCGATAAGCTCCTTTTTGATCTTCTTTTTGATGCCCACAGGACTCCCCCGCTGGTTAACGACAAAACTTTCGATACTATACCCGTTCCGGCGATGTCTATCCAGCGCAGCCATAGAGAGTCCAGACATGTGGAGGGCGCCTCTGGGCTGCGCTGGATTCTACATTTGTGTACATCAGCCTCCAAAAGCGACATTTTTCGGCATCTTTGGTGGCTGGTGTACACGTTTTGATTCGGTGATTACATCGATCGGGAAAGTTGTTGCTTTAAGCAAATGCGTACGGGTCGAGAAGGGCTGGCGCCAAAAGAGCCCAACGGCCGTTACGGCTTCGTTAGAAACGCGCCCCATCATGGATGGTGAACCCGAAAGGTAAGGCGCGCGGGCACGGCGACTCGGCCCGCGCGCCCGGAAGAGAAAGGATAAGCCCATGGGTTACATGCTCGAGACGCGCGGGCTCACCAAGCGCTTCGGCCGCGGCGACCAGGCGCAGGACGCCGTGGCCGACGTGAGCCTTCATATCCGCGAGGGCGAGGTGGACGGGCTGCTCGGCCCCAACGGCGCCGGCAAGTCGACAACGCTCAAGATGATCTGCGGGATGCTGCGGCCGACGGCCGGGGAGATCCTCTTTGCCGGGCACGCCTGGCGCCGCGAGGACCTCTACGCAATCGGCAGCCTCATCGAGGAGGCGCCGCTCTACCCCAACCTCACCGCGCGCGAGAACCTGCGCGTGCGCACCACGCTGCTGGGCCTTCCCGAGAGCCGCATAGACGAGGTGCTCGCCGCCGTGGACCTCGCGGACACCGGGAAGAAGCGCGCCGGGCGCTTCTCGATGGGCATGCGGCAGCGCCTGGGGCTCGCGCTGGCGCTGATCGCCCGGCCACGCCTGCTCGCGCTCGACGCGCCCACCAACGGCCTCGCCCCCATCGGCATCGAGGAGCTGCGCGACCAGCTCCGCGGCTTCGCGGCGGCGGGCACGACGGTGATCGTCTCGAGCCACATCCTCTCCGAGGTGCAGCAGATGGCGGACACCATCGGCATCATCTGCGGGGGGCGCCTCGCCTACGAGGATGCGCTTCGGCCCGGGCAGGACCTCGAGGAACTCTTCATGAGCTTCTGCCGGGAGGGGCGACGAGCGCGCGGGGAGGTGGCGGCATGACGGGCGAGAAAGGCGGCCTGCTCGCGGGCCTGCGCGCCGAGGCCCTGAAGTCGCGCCACGCGGCACCGGTTCGCCTGGCCGTGCTCATGGCGCTGCCGCTGCCGCTGCTCGGCGCGATGCCCTACCGGGGCGTGCAGATCTTCAGCGCGTGGAACTACTGGTACGCGCTCTTCCTGCCCGTGGCGCTCTCGCTCGTGGTGGCGTGCGTCGCGCGGGCGGACGCGCGCACGCGGATGCGGGGGCTTCTGGGCCTGGGCTTCCCGCTCGGGCGCGCCTGGTGGGCCAAGGCGCTCTGGTGCCTCGCGCTCTGCGCGCTCTCGAACCTCGTGGTCTTCGGCATCTACCTCGCGGGATCGGCGTTCTCCTCGCAGGGCCTCACGGCCGCGGGCACGCTCACGATGCTCCTCTGCGCGCTCGCCAACACGGTGACCGCGGCGTGGATGATCCCCGCAGGGCTCTTCCTCACGGCGCGGCTCGGCATGCTCGCGGGCATCTTCTGCCCGCTCGCCGCGCAGCTCGTGGGTGGGTTCGCCTGGTCGCTGGTGCCGCTGCCGCAGCTCTTTCCGCCGTCGGCGAGCATGGTCATCCCCACGAGCTTCATCCCCGTGCTGCCGAGC
The DNA here is from genome assembly GCA_905216045.1 of uncultured bacterium. Classification (GTDB taxonomy): domain Bacteria; phylum Actinomycetota; class Coriobacteriia; order Coriobacteriales; family Coriobacteriaceae; genus Collinsella. Next base: position 301 of record CAJMSL010000166.1, on the reverse strand, counting down.
GGCGAGCCACTCGCGGCGGACATGGCGCTCGGCGGGGCGCTCGCGGCGGACGGCATGCTCACACTGGCGGGCCTTGCGGTCTGCGTGCTCGCGTTCGCCGCGCTCACGGCGGCGGGCGCGGCCTGGTTCGCGCGCTCCGAGGAGAGGTGATGGCCGTGACACGACTCTCCGACCCGACGCCGCGCATGACTCTCCCGCGGGCCCTGCTCTCCGAGGCCCTGCGCCTGGATTGGCTACACTGATGTGGACAGTTCCGGGAGGGGCGCGAGAGACGGGAGGGCCGTATATGAGGGACCCCAGG
>CAJMSL010000165.1 GCA_905216045.1 uncultured bacterium | reverse complement strand
CCGTCAGGACGCACCCGATACCGCCCGCATGGTCATAGGCATTACCCAGCGCCTCCCCCGACGCCAATGCGACATCGTAGCGCTCGTCACGGCGCAACGGAAGCGATTCAAGGAGTTCGGCGATGCGATGTCGGTAGTATGGAAGATTCTCGATACCCTGACGGACCTCGACGCTCTTACTCCAGCGAGGCAGCTCCCCCACCGGAATGGCGGGAATAGACTCCCGTGCCGGCCCCGCGACATGAAGGATATCGACAAGACGAGCAATCTCCATAAAGCGAACAACTTCACCCGATGCATTGACGAGCGAAAGCAGACCTTCTCGCCTCATGAGCTCACGAGCGCGCGTAAGCAGGAATGCCAAGCCCGTCGAATCGATAAAGCTAACAGCCTGACAGTTGATGACAACACGACGCACGCCGCGGCCAATCAAAGCATCCAACCGCCGACGCAGCGCAGGCACCGTGGCGATGTCGATATCGCCTGGTGGCGTCAAAACCGCTATGTCATTCCACTCATTCATACGACCATGGTTCCCCAAAAAAGCCCACTCGATGCATTCGTTTCCCCAACCGTACGGATTCAGCCCGCCCAGCGTCGTCTATGAACGACCCCGTAAAAACTCAAGGGACACCAATGCAATGTCATCGTCCAGCGCCGATTCGGTAAATCGGTCAAGCTCGCCCAAGACCTTGCCGCAGATTCCCGATACGCCCTCACCCGAGACAGAGAGCAGAAGGTCACGAAGGCGCTGCTCACCAAAGAACGCTCCGGTGCGGTCGCGGGCCTCAATCGTTCCGTCCGTATACATGAAGAGCATGTCGCCGGGAGCGAACGTAAACACGCCTGTCTCGTACACCATGCTCTCAAAGGCACCGATTACGCCCGATTGGCATCCAAGCAGCTCGACCTCTCCCCCACGGGCCTCGCCGCCACCCAGCGGCATCGACTCTGGCCTAATGACCATGGTCGGAGGATGGCCCGCCGAACAATACGTTGCGCGTCCGGCTTTAAGGTCAATCTTGGCGATAAAGGCCGTCACGAACGTCTCGACCCTCGAAAAGCCCATGAGCATGCTGTTAAGGGAGCGTGCCATGCGGGCCGGGCCAGCGCCCTCCCAGGCATATGCCGTCAGGGCCGTCTTGACGAGCGCGGACATCGATGCGGCCTCAATGCCTTTGCCAGACACATCACCCAAAATCATGACGGCGCAGTCGTCGGGAAGTCGGATGAGCGTATAGAAATCGCCGCCGACCAACGCCGAGTTCGTGGCCGACAGGTACACCGAATCGGTTGCGATACCCGGAACATCCCCCAGGGAATTTCTCATGCCGATCTGGAGGGTCTGAGCGATATGGCGCTCCTCGCGCTTTTGAGATTCGCCTTCGTAGATCAGTTCAAAGTCATGCGCCAAGTGCACCAAGTAGTCATATTCAAGGTCATCAATCGGCTCTTGGCTACCATCACGAAGCAGCAGCGCGCGCGTCGTCGGGCTCTTCGCAACAGAAGCAGGAACAATCGCGTCGTTACTGTGCTTGCCATCACCCTCAGAGCGCGGGCGCCCCGCCTCGATGCCGGAGTCGACGTAGAGACCTTGACAAGGCAGACCATGCGCCCTAAGCCAGCCTCCCATAGGCATCGATTCGTCAACGCGAGTTATACGAACGTGTTTAAGGTCCTCGGCACTCGTACCGCCCAAAACAGATGCCTCAAAGCCATCAGGGCCAGCCCCCAGACGTGCCGCTGGCGCCGTCGTGGAAAAGAAAAGCTTCTCAGGGTCGTCCGGCAAGGCAACGCGACTGCCGCCTTCAAAATCTATGACGTAGGAATCCAGACTGGCGTCATACTCAACAGGGCAAAAATAGCAGTTAAGCATATTGCAGATCTCGGACGATACCGCCTGGGTAGCCGCGGCAGAATCGTCTAGAAAGGTAAACAACTCATCACGCAAGACATTGAGCGAGCGGCCAAGCTCGGCCGTGCGACGGGAGCGAAGGCTCGATGCCATGCCGACCAGCTGGATAGACAGGTAATCGCAAATGACCTCGAGCACATTAACGTCATAGGCAAGCGGTGCCTGAGGGCGTTTCCAACCAACTTCCAGCACGCCTAGGATCTGCGTACCGTAAAAAACGGGAAGACAGATCTCGCTGCGGTACGGAGGCATATCCTGCATACGCAACAGGTGCTTAGAACGATTGTCCAGGTCCATAAACATACCGGAGGCGGCCTTATCACCCTTAAGGTCCTGTTGAATCGACAAGCGACAGGCACGCGACTCACGAAGAACATACGTCGGAATGCCAGCGCCATACGGCAAAAACTCAGGCAGGTAGCTGTCGTACAGCTCCTTGGAAACACCGCGAAGTTTAAAACCGCCGCTCTCAGAAAAATAGATAGAAGCACCCGAAGCATCGAGCGTTCCTACAAGCTGGTTCAAAACGGTATCAAGTAGGCTGGGCAGCTCATCGGAGCCCACGGTACTCATAATGACCGAGAGCGTGCCAGAGAGGCGCTTGTTAGCCACTCTAAGCTCCGAAAGAGCACGCTTGAGCTGACGGTCGTGCGAATACTGTTCTTCGATGCTATGGAGCGCCACCAGGACACGTGGCGCGCGGCGCCCAAAGATGCGTGGAGGCGTTACGGAGCCCGCACGAACCAAGACGGGGATAAAGGAGCCGTCACTCAGCTTGAGCATCAGTTCGTTCTCGGAGCCATCAGTTTCAAATGGCAGACGATGTTCCGTCGCACGTTCAAAAGCGGACGAGTACAGGACGTCTTTAACATCTCCACCAATGACGTCGGCGCGTTCCTCGCACATCAAACCAAGTAAGCGATTATTCATGTGCAGAATGGTTCCGTCGAGCTCGCAGATGATGACAGCATCGCTCGTGATCTCGACTAGTTGGGCAACGTCTGCCCGCTCGTTGTGTTCAAGCGTTTCCATCGTGGACCCCGCCGTCTATCGGTAACAAAAAAGCCTCCGAAGAGGCTTCTCAAATGCGATGGTGTCGGAGGCGGGACTTGAACCCGCATGACCAAAAAGCGGTCACTAGCACCTCAAGCTAGCGCGTCTGCCAATTCCGCCACTCCGACATGCTATGTTGTTGATTCACGGTTCGTTTTGTTAGACCCGCGCGTTCAACGAGGAAGATAATAACCTATGATTCGAGAACTGTGCAAGCACTTTTTTCAAAAAAGTTTACGAATTTGTAGATGTGCAGGTAGACGGACCTGTTCGGGGCGGAATGAGGTTGCTTTCCAACGCGTCCTCGGGCATGCGGCATTATTTTGCTCCGCGCTTCGCGCTACAAAATAATGCCGCCCCCTGCGGAATGCGTTGGAAAGCAACCTCATTCCGGCCCTAGGGGTATGTACTCCGCGCACAGTTCTCAAACATGTTCTGGGGGCTGATGCAAATTTGGTGGCTCGGCTTTGCCGAGCCCTTATATAAGGAGGCCGGAGCCAAAGCTCCGGCCTCACTCAATTTCTTATTAAATTAAGTGAGCGATCAGGAAATCGCACTCTCCCTGCCGAGTTACCCCAGGGCCCGCCCTGAAGTTACTTTTCAGAACACTCCGCACTGATATTTTCTGTATTGAAGACGTCGATGATGCACCCGTATACCATTGACGTCGACACCATCAGATGCGG
>CAJMSL010000164.1 GCA_905216045.1 uncultured bacterium | reverse complement strand
AAGCCGCACGGGTCGTTCCCGGGCGGCTTGTTTGTGGAGAGAGAAGGGAGTTTATAATGGTTAACGAGAAGAAGGTCGCTATTGTCGGCGGCGGGTTCGTCGGTTCGTCTTCGGCGTTCGCACTGATGCAGAGTGGTCTGTTCTCCGAGATGGTCCTCATCGACGTGGACAAGAACCGCGCCGAGGGTGAGGCTCTGGATATCGCGCACGGCATGACGTTTGCCGAGCCGATGAAGATCTACGCCGGCGATTATTCCGATGTCGCCGACGCCGCCATGATCGTCGTCACCGCTGGCGCTGCCCAGAAGCCCGGTGAGACCCGCCTGGACCTGGTCAACAAGAACGTAAACATCTTTAAGTCCATTATCCCCGAGATTAAGAAGTCCGGCTTCGACGGCATTCTGCTAATCGTCTCCAACCCGGTTGATGTTCTGACCTATGCTGCCATCAAGATGTCCGGCCTGCCCGAGGGCCATGTCATCGGCTCCGGCACCGTGCTCGACACTGGCCGTCTGCAGCAGATGCTTGGTGCCCACGTCGAGGTTGACCCGCGCGATGTCCAGGCCTATGTCATGGGCGAGCACGGTGACTCCGAGTTTGTCGCTTGGTCCAGCGCTCAGGTTGCTGGCGTTCCGCTGAACACCTTCTGCGAGCTTCACGGCCACCTGGAGCATGAGGCTGCCGAGAAGCGCATCGCCGAGGACGTCAAGAACTCCGCCTACACCATCATCGAGAAGAAGCACGCCACCTACTACGGCGTCGCCATGGCCGTCAAGCGCATCTGCACCGCTGTCATGCGCGATGAGCAGACCGTTCTGCCCGTTTCCTCGCTCATGGTGGGCGAGTATGGCCTGTCCGATCTGGCTATCTCCATGCCGACGGTCGTTGGCCGTGACGGCGTCGTCTGCCGCGTTCCCGTGCCGTTGAACGATGACGAGCAGCATGAGCTCACCGCCTCCGCCAAGGCCCTCAAGGACATCATCGACAGCGTCGACTTCTCCTGCTAAACCAAGCTTTTTTGGGCAACAGGCTACAATGAAAGGCGTCCGGGCCACACGGTCCGGGCGCCTTTTTGGTGCGAGGGGGTCAGGTTACTTTGCACCACCCCAATGCACCATAGTTGATGGGAGGGCCATGTCGGATTCGCCTAATTTTTTAACCTATGCCCAGACGGCGTTTGATCCGTTTGAGGAACGGCCGTTCTGCGCGGTGGATAGCCTGGTCTTTGCGTGGTTGTCCTATTTGCGTTTGCCGGGTGATATGGCGGAGCTGATGAACTGGCAGGGCCTAGACGTACGCGAGCTGCTGCGCGCCGAGTGCTACCAAGACATGATTGGCGACCTGTGGGATCCGGAGGGGAGCCGTGCCCTGTTGGAGGCTGCGGCAGCAAGCCCTCGCTACCGTGGCGTTCGTGTTTGCGGCTATCGTAGCGTGAGTGATGCCGAGACAACAGAGCAGTTTGCAGCCATGGCGTTCCGGTTTCCGGCGGGGTTTAGTTATCTTTCCTTCCGGGGGACCGACAGCACGATTGTGGGCTGGAAAGAGGACTTTAACATGGCGTTCCGGTGTCCTGTGCCGGCCCAGGAATCCGCGGCGCGTTATGTGGACGAGGCGGCGGATGCGATCGACGGGCCGCTTTTGTGCGGAGGTCATTCCAAGGGTGGAAACCTTGCGGTGTACGGTGCGGCGATGTGCTCCGATGTCGCTCGTGAGCGAATTGAACGGGCATACTCCCATGATGGTCAGGGCTTCGTCGAGGAGTTTCTGAACGGCGACGCTTTTGCCGATCTTTCCGGTCGAATCGACAAGACGCTACCTCGGTCGTCGATCTTTGGCATGATGTTCGAGACACAAGAGGACTATGCCATCGTTGAGAGCACCGAGTTCAGCCTGCTGCAGCACAATCCCTTTAGCTGGGTGGTTGATGGTCGCGACTTCGTGTACTGTGAGCGCCTGTCCGCCGGTGCTCGATATGTTGATGGCTCCATTCGCGAGATGCTGCTTGCAGTGTCGCCTGGCGAGCGCGAGCGTTTTGTAGATGCGTTGTTCTCCGTGTTTGAGGCAACGGGTGCTGAGCGGTTTGCGGATATCGCTGGGAATCTGCGCGAGAGCCTGCCCGTGATGCTCCAGGCTGCGCAAGGCTTTGACAAGGATACGCGACGCTTTGTCTCGCAGACCATCGCGGCAATCCTAAAATGTGCGCTTCTGCCCAAACGTCCCCAGATCGACATGCCCGCTGCCGGCAAGAGCTTGGCAGAACAGCTCGAGGCTTGGCAGTCCGAGCTCCTGCGCTAGCCATTGGTGCAAAGCAACCTGTCCCCGATGCACCAATCTTCGATACGCTTGGGGCAGGCTCGACCGCTATACTGGTTCGTGCTCAATTCGATCTAGAACGGAATGCCGTATATGAAAATCAATCACGCAATCCTGCATATCCTGGACTTTGACTCGGCCGTCAACGTTATGAGCCAGCGCGAGCTCGATATCGAAAGCCGTACCGTGCGCAATTTTGTAACCACGCATCTGCGCCGCGCACGCACCTCGGCCGACAATAAACGCGCCACGTTTGCCGAGAACTCCGCATTCGGCGGCGAGCTCAAGGGCTATTTCTTTGGCGAGCGCGAGTTCGTGGACCTGTCGCAGCAGATTGCGGAGTTTATCTCCTCCGAGCTCACCAAAGCCGAGAAAGCCGAGTCTACCGATGTGCTCGTGGCTGATTTTGACGACGATGAGGATGCCCGCTGGTTTGCCGTGATGCTGCTGGGCTCCAAGCAGGCTTTTATGCACGAGGTGGGCCGCGAGGAGGGGGAGGTGCGCAACGACATCGCGCGCCACTACGCTATTCTGCCAAACCCCTCGCAAAAGGTTCCAAGCTATGCCATCGTGCGTGCGAGCACCATGGAGATCGGCTACGTGGACAAGAAGCGCAAGATTGCCGGCGAGGACCGTATGCTTATCCCCGATGGCCTGCTGCAGTGCGACACGGGCGTATCGGGCAAGGAGGTCATCGACACCGTGACGCGTGTGGTCGAGGAAGTCGCCGAGGAGCACGGTGCCAATACGGCCGTGGCGCTCGCCAAGGTTAAGGCTGCCGTTGCCGAGAAAGTCGAGGATGACGAGGAGCTGCCGCCTTGGGATATTGTCGACGAAGTCTTTGAGGACGAGCCGGTCATCAAGGAGAGCGTGCGTGCGGCACTGACTGAGGAGAAGGTGCCTGAGCGTGTGCCCGTGGAGCGCAAGCAGATCGAACGCGCGGCGGTGCGCAACCACAAAATCCGTACCGACACGGGCATCGAGATCAGCTTCCCGGCCGAGATGGGTTCGAACTCTGAGTACATCGAGTTTGTCAACGAGCCCAACGGCCTCATCTCCATCGAGCTCAAGAATATCGGCAGCATCGAGAATCGATAAACTGCTCTTGGACGTTGCAAAAAACAAAGGCCGAAGCCTTTTGGGACTTCGGCTTTTTTGTTTTCGGCTTGGTTGCTGACATTGCGCCGCAGGTTGAGCTCACGTCAGCGAAAATGCCCCTAGGCGAGCAAGGTGACGTGAAAGAGGAGGGAAGCGTACTTCGGTACGCGACCGACGATTGAACGTCAGATTGTCGCTTAGGGGCGTTTGCAGCGTCGAGCCGTTACGCGGTTTGGTAAAACCGCGTAACTTCTACAGCTGGCGCAG
>CAJMSL010000163.1 GCA_905216045.1 uncultured bacterium | reverse complement strand
CGAGCAAGGCATTCTCTAAGGAGCAGGTCGAGCTGCTCAAGGCCGAGGCCGCCGATGCGTTTTTCAATATCTTGCTTGCCTGCGGTGGCTCGGCGCTCGATGCGCTGGTGGGCCTGGCCCGTTCCGTGGAGGCTGAGTATCGCGCGCTGAAGGCTGCCCAGTCCGCCCTCGATAATAACGACCTGCTGCGTATGGCCTACGAGGCCCTGCGCGATTACCCTGCCATCCGTGCTGCGTACGAGGGCCGCTGTAAGATGGTCATGATCGATGAGTTTCAGGATACCGACCAGATGCAGGTCGATCTGATACGCTACCTGACGGGTGCGGGGGAGCGCGCGCTGTGCACCGTGGGCGATGCGCAGCAGTCCATCTATCGCTTCCGTGGCGCCGAGGTCGAGGTGTTCCGTCGTCAGGAGCGCAAGGTGGGCTCGTCTGCCGCGCCCGAGGCGACTGCCGTGGCCGATGCCCCTGCCGGCGAACTCGTCAAACTCGTGCGCAACTTCCGCAGCCATGACGAGGTGCTGCGTTACGTGGCACGCGTCTTCGACGGCGATGACGGCGGCCTGATGCAGAGCTTTTTGGATCTTGAACCGAGCGACGGCCGCAAGGACACGCTGGTGGCGGACGCCTCGCGCCGCCAGGCCCTCTTTGTTGCCGGCGGCAGTATGCAGGAGCGCACACAGGCCAAGGCCCGCGCGATCGCCGAGCGCTTCCGCGCGCTTGCCGATGCCGGCCAGCCCCAGGGCGGCATGGTACTGCTGCTGGGCCGCATGACCAACGCCGATGTCTACGCCCAGGCCTTCCGCGATCAGGGGCTCGACTGCGTCATCGCAGGCGGCTCGGTCTTTGCCCAGGCAGCCGAGGTGCAGACGGTGCGTGCCCTGGTCTGCGCGCTCGCCAATCCGGCCGATACGGCGCAGGGCCTTATGCCGCTGCTCGCCTCGCCGATGTTTGCGCTCGGCGCCCAGGAGTTCCTGGCGCTGGCGACCAAGCTCGATGGCGAGACGGGGGAGACCTCGCGCCGGAATATCGACATGGGCATCATGAGCGATTCCGATGTGCCGGGCTTGCAGGGCTTGCCGCTTGTGACGCGTGCCCGCGAGGTGCTGCGCTACGCACTGCGTCGCGTGGGGCGTGATTCGTTCGCCGCCATCGCGCGCGACGCGGTCAATGCCTCCGGCTGGTTCGTGCGCCTGGCGCAGCGCGGCCCCGAGGGCAAGGCCATCGCCGCCAACGTGCTCAAGGCGCTCGACGCCGTGGCCGAGGAGGAGGCCGAGTTCGGCAACTCGCCGCGTTCCATCGCGCTGGCCTTCGACCGCTTCTTGGCGGGCAAGGAGGCCCCGGGTGCCCTCAACGAGGAGGGCGACGGCGCGGTGCGCATCATGACCGTGCATGCGTCCAAGGGTCTGGAGTATCCGGTCGTAGCGGTTGCCGAGTGTTTTGGCGTGCGCAAGCCGTCCGGTGCGGCTCAGATGGGGCGTGTCGAGGGCGGAGCGCAGGTCGTGGCACTGCCAGCTCGTTTTGATGGCGTTAAGCTTGCCGATGGGACCTTTGTGAAGGGCGATGACGTCAAAAAGCAGTTTGAGCATGCGTTTAAGGGCAAGGGCACGTCGCTGTGGCTGCCGCCGGAGCTCATGGAGGACGTCTGTGCGACGGGTTCTCCCGCCGAGGCATTTGCTCGCCTGCGCAACGACGACCTGCAGCTTTCGCTCGAGGAGCGGGCTCGTCTGCTCTATGTCGCCATGACGCGAGCGCGTGAGCTGGTCATTCTGGCGATGGATGCCGGCGTGAGCCGCGGCAAGGTGACGGCGCCGACCTTTGATGTCGAGACCGATCTGACCTACGATGTGCTGCGCCGTATTTTGCCGACCGATGCTCTGGATATGCCGCAGCTCGATGCCGACCGCTTGGTGTTCGACAACTCCCAGCTGGGCGACTACGAGCTCATTTCGCTCGCGGGCTTTACCTTTGGCGAGCAGACGTTTGAGGCCAACGCTTCGCTGGATGCCGAGGGCAGGCTTGTTCGTGGCGATGCCGATACGGATGCTGCCGACGATTCGGCCAGTACAATCGTCCCCGGTCCTGTCGACCCCAAGCCCGATTCGTTCGAGCTTGTGTATCCCCAGGCAGTGGGCGTGCGCATGGGTGTCTGTCCGTATCCGATGCGTGACTCGTATAGCTACTCGTCAATCGCCGCGGCACTCCATGCCGAGACGGAAGACCGTGCCGCCGAGGCTCGTGTTCCCATGGACGAGGCCGGCGATGATGCGGAGTCGGATGGTTCCGAGATGACGGCCGCAGACGTGGCCGCTGTCGAGCCCGCCGGCAATCCCATGGCGCTGGGCTCGGCCTTCCACGCCGCCTGCCAGTGGCTCATCGAGATGGGTGCCGATGCGCTGCCCGCTGAGCGTGCCGACGCCCTGGCTCGCCTGTGGCACCTGACGCCAGAACAGCGCGAGCGCTTCGATGTCGCTCTGGAGCGCTGGCTCAAGTCGTCGGTTCGTGCCGAGCTGTTCGCGTGGCCGTGCGTTCGCGCCGAGGTGCCGTTCTTCTCGCTGGGCTGCGAGGACGAGGACATCGCCCGCTACGGTGCATATGCCGAAGGCGCCATCGACGCTTTGGCGACCGACCCGGCCGATCCGTCACGCGCACTGGTCATCGATTACAAGACGGGTGGCACGCCGGATGAGACGTCGGACCAGCTGCTCGAGAAGCACGCCCTGCAGGCGCGCGTCTACGCCGACGTGTTGCACAAGGCGGGCTTTGGGGCCGTGACCGTCAAGTTTGTCCGCGTGGAGCAGGCGAATCCAACCATCTTCGTCGAACCCGCCGAGCCTCAGGTGGTCACCTACAACCTCTAGTCCTCAGATAACTTGCGGTGGAATAGTTCCTGTATTGCGGCTCAGGTGGCCCAAGCGGGAACTATTTCACCGCAACTGCAAGAGGAGCCGTGTGGGTTTGGGCTAGGTTCGGGTGCCGTCCGCGCTGTGCGGTAGAATCGTAACCCTAAGATCACGAACCCGCATCGGAGCTCATTACATGGCATTCGTCCATCTGCACAATCACACTGTTTTCTCCATGCTCGACGGCGCAACCCGTATCCAGGATATGGTCAACCGTGCCGTTGAGCTGGGCATGCCCGCCGTCGCCATTACCGACCACGGCTACATGTATGGCGTGCCCGACCTGGCGCTGGCCTGCGACGCCGTTAACCACAACACGCCCGAGTACAAAACCTGGAGTCACGACAAGGCCTTCTTGGAAAAGGACCGCCGCGACGAGCTGGTGGAGCCCGATCCCGAGGAAAGCCCGCGCGAGCATGCCCAGTATGTGAAGGACATGGCCATGTGGGACGAGAAGGGCAACATCGACGAGCTCAAGCCGCCTCTGGTCATCAAGCCCAACTTTGGCTGCGAGGTCTACTTTACGCCGGCCGAGACCCTTGCCCGCGCCCACAAGCCCGAGCTCTACCACATGATTCTTCAAGCCAAGGACCAGGAGGGCAACGTCAACCTAAACGGCGATTTTCACGGTGACTTAAGCGGTACGCCCGGCAAGCGTCTAGTAGCGTTCATGGAGCAGGAGATCATGCCGTTTGCGGATTATATTCTCGACTTGCACAGCGTCGGCGGAATGGAGCCGCTTTCACCTTGCCTGTTTTTCCCCGTCACGGCGGGTGAAAACGTGCTGCGCACATCGCTTAAAATGGCG
>CAJMSL010000162.1 GCA_905216045.1 uncultured bacterium | reverse complement strand
TAGTTATGCAGGAAGTGCTCGAGCCACAGGATCGACTCGGCGTCCAGGTGGTTGGTGGGCTCGTCGAGCAGCAGCAGGTCGGGAGCCTCGAGCAGCAGCTTGCACAGGGCCACGCGGCGGCGCTCGCCGCCAGAGAGCACGTTGACCGGCATGTCGGAATCGGGCAGCTGCAGGGCGTCCATGGCCTGGCCGAGCTTGGAATCGATATCCCAGCCGTCGGCGGCGTCGATTTCGTCCTGGAGCTTTCCCATCTCGGCCATGAGGGCATCCATGTCGCAATCCGGGTCGCACATCTCCTCGCCGATCTTGTTGAAGCGATCGACCTTGGCGATCATGTCGCCAAATGCCATGCGCACGTTCTCGATGACGGTCTTGTCGTCGTCGAGCGGCGGCTCCTGCTGCAGGATGCCCACGGTGTAGCCGGGGGCGAGCCTGGCATCGCCGTTGGAGACCTCCGCGATGCCGGCCAGGATCTTGAGCAGGGTCGACTTACCCATGCCGTTGGGACCCACAACGCCGATCTTGGCGCCGGGGTAGAAGCTCAGGGTCACGTCGTCAAGGATCACCTTGTCGCCATGGGCCTTGCGAGCCTGATACATCTGGTAGATGAACTCTGCCATTTGCCTGTTTTATCCTTTCTACCTGCTGTTTCCCTATTCTTGATTCGCTTTAGTGGAAACGAAATGAGGAAACCAGCTCTGAAACTTAACGAAAAAAGGGGCATGGTTGCCCATACCCCCTAATACTACCTGGGAAAAGTCCCCCGGAACATACTATGAACTGCGTACGCTAGTTTTCCGCAACCTTAACGAGCGGCTCGCTGCGATTTGCGCCACAGCAGATACGAGTAGACGTAGACGGCTCCGACCGAACCAAACGCCAGAACCGCAATCACCGCGGCGACGACTTCACTCGAAAGCACGCTGCCTGCCACGCCCATCACAATCAGGCCAACACCCAGCACCATAAAGCAGGCACCGCCAAAGCGCTGCGTACGGCGCCAGTTCTCGGGATCGGCAAGCGCCCAGGGCGTCTTGATACCGAGTGTATAGTTCCGCTTCACACGCGGCAAGTAGTTGCCTACGCCGATGAACAGCAGACCGACAGCACCGGAAATCAGCACGTTGACCGAACCGACCGCCGGCACCACGCCCCAGACCGTAAGCTCACCCAACCAGCTTATGGCGCACATAAACAAGGTGAAGGCGATTACGAAGCCCTGATAGAACTTGCCCGAGGTTCGATACGCCTCGCCCTTGGGGTCAATGCGTGGCACGACGTAGAACATCGCAAGAAGTGCCAGCGGCAACGCGCCGAGCGCCGATGCCATCCAGCTAGGACCCCAACCGTCGACGGCGCCGTTCGCGCCCCAGTGCGTAGGAATCTGCGCAGGCAAGCTCGGCATCACTATGAGGTGCACTACGACATTGGCGACGCACAGAGCGATCAGCGCAATCCACACACGCCGCGATACCCCCGTGGGGTGAATGCCCTTGTTTTCGTTATTCATCCTTATCACCTTCCGTGTTTGTAAAGCCCATAAACCAGCCAATCAAATCCTGCATGACGGTGGTGTTTAAGCTGTATACGATGTTTTGGCCATGGCGCTCGTCGGTCACCAACCCGGCGTTTTTGAGCGTCGCCAAGTGATGGCTTAGCGACGGCTTACTGATATCGAAATGCTCGGCAAGCTCCCCCGCCGTGCAATTGCCCTCGCGCAGCAACTCCAAAATGCGCCGTCGCGTTGGATCGGCAAGCGCCTTAAAACCCTCTCCCGGCATAAGACCTCCTCTCATCATCTCTCATGACGCGCACACTATACTCGATATTTAGATGTTTGTCTAACTATCTAATCTTGTACTCAAAAAAATAGCCGCCTCCGCGTAATGCGAAGACGGCCACTTCTCACGCTACAAACGTGTTTGGGAGTTGGCCAACCCGCTGCAACGGGTGCCATCTGCTTCATCTTATGCGAACCCCGATCCCATTTCAACAAGCCCAAGGGCTCAAATGGAATCGCGATAACACCTATAATGGCAATAGCTAAAACACGATTCGCTTCCCCATCGGAGGATGTCTATGACCGAAACCGCTGCCGCCCTCGTCGAGACACGCGACACCAAGCTCGAGATCATCATGGGCCGCGAGGCACTCGATAAGCTCGCCGATGCTACGGTGCTGGTGCTCGGCTGCGGAGGCGTGGGCTCCAACTGCTGCGAGGCACTCGCCCGCGGCGGCATCGGTCATTTCGTCATTCTGGACAAGGACATCATCGCGCCCAGCAATATCAATCGCCAGGCCATCGCCTTTCACAGCACCATCGGCAAGCGCAAGGTCGATGTTATGGAAGCCATGATCCACGACATCAATCCCGCCGCCACCGTCATCAAGCGAACTGAATACTTGCTGAGCGACAACATCGATGATTTCTTCGCAAGCGTTTTGGAGCAGACGGACGGCAAGCTCGACTACGTCGTCGACGCCATCGACACCATCTCGGCCAAGCTCACCATTGCCAAATATGCTCAGGACCGCGACATTCGTTTGGTTAGCTCCATGGGCGGGGCCAACAAACTCCATCCCGAGTGCCTCCGCTTTGCCGACATTTTCGATACGGTACGTGACCCCATGAGTCGCATCATGCGCAAAGAATGTAAGAAGCGCGGAATCAAGAGCCTGCGTGTTCTATTTAGCTGCGAGGAATCGGTTAAGACCCAGCCCCGCGACCCTTCCAACATCCACGAGCGTACCGAGTTGGGCACTGCCAGCTATATGCCGCCCATCATGGGCCAGATGATTGCCGGCGAGGTTATCCGCCAGATCAGTGGGCGCGGCACCGAGCGCGTACGCGCCGATGGCCAGCGCCTGGACTAGCAGAATGTCCTGCGATGGAACCGCAATTCTTTGACACGCATTGTCATCTTGATTTGATGCTCGGCCCCGATGCTGCAGCCAGTGAGTCGGCGGCGTTGGGTCTGGGGCTCTTTGACTGCGGGGTCGACCCACGCGACTTTTCGGCCGCAAACGAGCGCGTCCGTCGCCTACCAGGCATCATCGCTGGCGTTGGGCTCCACCCCTGGTGGCTCGCCGACGGCCGCTGCGGTCCTGCCGAAGTCGATCTGCTTTGCGAAGTTGCTGCCCAAGAGCGCTACATCGGCGAGGTGGGACTCGACTTTTCCGCACGCTTTGCAGGAAGCGAGCCGCTACAAATACAGGCGCTTGACCGGCTCTGCGATGCGCTCGTGCAGCATCCTCTTGTCGGGCGTGTGATATCAATTCACGCCGTTCGTTCGGCAGGAGCCGTACTGGACGTCCTCGAATCGCATGGACTACTCATCCCAAACTCCGACTCCCCCGCTATCATCTTCCACTGGTTTAGCGGCACTTCGGACGAACTCGCCCGCGCGCGTAATGCGGGCTGTAGTTTTTCCGTCAACGAACGCATGCTTGCGGCTAAACGTGGACGCGAATATGCCCGACAGATTCCACTCGACCGTCTACTGCTCGAGACCGAGGCGCCAGCCGAGCCAAACACAGAAACAAGCGCACAGGCGCTCATCAGATCGCTCACAAGGACCTCGATGCGCATTGCCTCACTCAAAAACTGTGCCGCTAAGCACAATGAGTCGGCAGTATTAGCAAATGCGCACTCTGTATTTGACCTTCGCTAACCCCTGTGGGCAAAAAATGCCAAATATGGGTACGGTTGCTATCTTAGTATCATATT
>CAJMSL010000161.1 GCA_905216045.1 uncultured bacterium | reverse complement strand
GCACGACTCCCTTCGTTGGCATTACCCATATCAGGTTTGCGGGTCAGGGCGGGCGCGCCCAGTCTCAGCCTGCCGTCTTGTCCTGCAAGCTCCCCGTTTATGTAATGGGCTCAAGTATAGCTCGAATGGGTACGATTGGCCTAACGAGCGTGCCTGTGGGGAGGCGTACATGGAAGACAAGCATCTATATCGAGAGACGCAATGGGATGTATCGGCCGAGGAAAGCCGTGCGCACCATGGGTTGGTCGCGATTGGTTTTGCGGTGCTTGCCGTGCTGGTGATTGCCTTTTGTATTTGGACGTTCGGCGGTCGTGGCGGCGCCGCCAGGGAGTTTGAAGCCGACGAGGGCCTGCCGATTATGACCATGAAAGATCCTGGTGGCAACCCGGATGCCGCACCCGGCGACTATTGGTATCCGTGCGACGAGTTTGTGCAGCTGCAGCTGAGCGGTGGGTCTATTCCGGGCGAAGAAATCGAACGCGTGACGTTTGATGCGGCAATCAAAACACTCACGGTGAAGCTCAAAGATCAAGGGGGCGTGCCCACGACCATGGATATCGCTCTGACGGAGTGGCGTCTGGAACCTCCGTCGGGCGTTACGGTATCCGACGTAGAGCACGTTAAGATTACCTACCAAGATGGCTCGACGAGCGAGATTGCAAAGGCCGATGGCTTGGCGGAGTAATGGGGTGTTTGGAAACGGCGGGCCTATTGTGCCTGCGCGTTCATGAAAACCAGGGTGTTTTTGTCTGAAAGCTCGGGGATGTGCCGATAGCCGATATTGAATGCGGTGAGTTCGCTTGCATCCTCGAGCTTGTTTTCTGCCATCCACCGCACCATGGAGCCGCGCGCCTTTTTGCTGGCGGTCGACCGTTGGATGGGCTTCCCGTTGCGGATACCCTCGCCAAAGAGGCATGTGACGGCCGTGGCGTCGCCCGCGAGGTGGGGCAGAACGGCTTTGGCATACTCTACGCTGGCGAGGTTGACGATCGTGGTGTTTGAACCTGCCGGGGCGATAGCCCGCGCGAGCTTGTCGCTCCAAAACGCGTAGAGGTCTCGGGCATCGTCAACGGCGAGCTTCGCGCCCATCTCCAGCCGATACGGTTCGACGGCATGAAAGGGACGAACGCACCCGTAGAGGCCGGAGAGGATCCACAGATGGTCTTGCAGCCATGCGAGCTGCGCGGAATCCATCACCTCGGGTGCCATGCTCTGGTATTGAATGCCGTGATAGGACATGACGGCAGGGGAGAGGTGGCGAGCGAGTGCGGGATTGTCGAGATCGCCGCTTTTCAGGATGGGCCCGAACTCATGCAGGGTGTTGAGGCAAGGCCCCAGCAGTTTGTCACTCACGTTCCACAGCGCCTGCAGGCCGCCGCTGCCTTCATTCCGCTCGATATCTAGCAGTGCGCGGTGGAGGCGAGCCGTCTCGCGCACAAAGGGTGGGATGCCCAGGACTTCAAAAGCATCTTGGGCCGCGCGCATCTGCTTGGCGGGCGAAATGATGACCTGCAGCATGAACTCTCCTCTGCCAAAAAAGAAATTGCGGTGGAATACGGTCTGTTTTGGCCGTTTATGGGCCAGTTTAGTCCGTATTTCACCGCAACTGATGAAGGGTTGGTTAGGCTCGCTCGATGAAGGCCTTGTAGCCGCGGTAGGCCTCGTAGATGTCGGCCTTGTTGGCGACCTCCCACAGGGCGTGCATGGACAGGACGGCAACGCCGGAGTCGATGACGTTCATGCCGTACTTGGCCATGATGTAGGCGATGGTGCCGCCGCCACCCGCGTTGACGCGGCCGAGCTCGCAGGTCTGGAAGTCCACGCCTGCCTCGTCCATGATGTCGCGGACGAGGGCCACATACTCGGCGTCGGCGTCGTTAGAGCCGCCCTTGCCGCGGCTGCCCGTGTACTTGTTAAAGCACAGGCCGCGACCCATGAAGGCGGCGTTCTTGGTCTCGAACTTGCCGGCATAGCCCGGGTCGAAGCCGGCGGACACGTCGGAGGAGAGCATACGGCTGCGGGCGAGCGCGCGGCGCAGAGCCAGCGGGCTGTCCTCGCCGGCGAGCATCATGATCTCGGCGACGGTGTTCTCGAAGAAGCGACTCGTCATGCCGGTGGCACCCACGGAACCGATCTCCTCCTTGTCGACGATGAGCGTGATGCTCGTGCGCTCCACGTTGGTGACGTTGATCTGGGCGAGCATGGAGGGGTAGGCACAGACGCGGTCGTCGTGGCCATAGCCCAGAATCATGGAGCGGTCGAGGCCCATGTCGCGGGCGGGGCCGGCGGGCACGACCTCGATCTCGGCGGAGAGGAAGTCCTCCTCCTCGACGTCGTACTGCTCCTTGAGGATATCCAGGAACATCTGCTTGACGGGCTCCTTGGGGGCGTCCTTGTCGTCCTCATCGAACTTGACGGGGCGGCCGCCCACGATCACGTCGAGAATCTCGGCATCGACGGCGTCCTTGGCTGGCTTGGACATCTGCTCGCTCGAGAGGTGGATCAGCAGGTCGGAGATGGTAAAGACCGGGTCGTCCGCCTTGTCGCCGATATTGATGTCGACGGTGGTACCGTCCTTTTTGCAGATGACGCCCACGAGTGCGAGCGGGGAGGCCACCCAGTGGTAGCTCTTGACGCCACCGTAGTAGTGCGTGTCGAGGTAGGCCATGTCGCCGGCCTCGAAGGCGGGGTTCTGCTTAAGGTCTAGGCGCGGCGAGTCCACGTGGGCGCCCAGGATGTTAAAGCCCTGCTCGAGCGGGGCGTTGCCCAGGTTGACGAGCATGAGGTCCTTGCCGTGATTGGCGGCGTACACCTTGTCGCCTGCCTTGAGCTCGCGGCCTTCGGCGATCACGGTCTCCAGGTCGACGTATCCCGCCTCCTCGGCCATCTTGATGCCGGTCTTGACGCACAGGCGCTCGGTCTTGTTCTCGCTCAAAAACTGCTTATAGCCGCGGCAAAGCTCCTCGAGCTCCTCGACTTGCTGTGGCGTGTACTTTTTCCATGCGCAGGGACGCTCCATGACGCAGGCTCCTTTCGGATCGATCGTGCTGGTTGATGTACCGTGAGCCATCGTATCACGCGCGGGCTCACGGTGGCGGGGGAGCTTGATGTGAGGTGGCCGCGGGGCGGGGAGCGTGTAAACTGGAGTGAGCAAACCGTGCCCAGCCCAAAGCGAGGTATTTAATATGTCTGACAAGCGCCGCACTTTTGCCGTTATCGACGGCAACTCGCTCATGCCCCGCGCCATTCACGCCGTGCCGCCGACCATGAACGCGCCGGACGGTCGCCCCACCAACGCGATTTTCGGCTTTCTGAACATGTTTCTTAAGATGATCGATGCCTTTAACCCCGACGGTGTGGTCGTGGCGTTTGACAAGGGTAAGCCGCGCGTGCGTATGGAGATGCTGCCGCAGTATAAGGCGCAACGCCCGCCCATGGACCCCGATCTGCATGCGCAGTTCCCTATGATTAAGGAGCTGCTCACCGCGCTCAACGTGCCGATTCTGCAGTCCGAGGGCTGGGAAGGCGACGATATCCTGGGAACCATGGCGCGCCTGGGCGAGCAGGCCGGCTGCGACATGCTACTGGTGACCGGCGACCGCGACATGTATCAACTCGTGACCGAGCACGTCAACGTGGTCTCGACCCGCAAGGGCCTGTCTGACGTGGCGATCATGACGCCCGAGAGCGTGGACGACCTGTATCACGGCATTACGCCGGCGCTCGTGCCCGATTTTTACGGTCTAAAGGGCGATACGTCCGACAACATCCCCGGTGTACCGGGCATCGGTCCCAAAAAGGC
>CAJMSL010000160.1 GCA_905216045.1 uncultured bacterium | reverse complement strand
GAGATGATCATTGTCGGCCGCGATGGCGATGCCGAGATCACTATGGACGAGATGGCCCGACTGCGCGGAACGATTAACTACGAGGTCGCCTGCGGCTTTGGCATGCGTCTCGACAAGGTCTACGTGTAGGAGCCGCTATGGGCGTCATGCACATCCCGGGCCATACCCATCAGGCGCCGCGTGAGGTCGCACTCGAGGAGATCGAGGCCGTTCTGGGCGATTGTCACCTCTGCCAGCTCTACCAGTCGCGTCACAATATCGTGTTTGGCGTGGGAAATCCCCGCGCTCGCGTGATGTTTATTGGCGAGGCACCGGGCCGCAATGAGGATTTGCAGGGCGAACCCTTTGTGGGGGCGGCAGGCGAGGACCTCAACGGCATTTTGTCCCTGGCGGGTCTTAAACGCGAAGACGTCTACATTGCCAATGTGCTTAAGTGCCGCCCGCCGGGAAACCGCAATCCGCGCCCCGAGGAAGTGCTGGCTTGCTCGCCGTTTTTGCGTGAGCAGATTCGTAGCATCTGGCCCGATATCATCGTGACGCTCGGCAACCCCGCGACGCACTTTGTGCTTAAGACCGAGATTGGCATTACTAAGCTGCGCGGTAGGTTCCACCAGATGGGGCATTTTGTAGTAATGCCCACGTTCCATCCGGCAGCAGCGCTGCGCAATCCGGCGTGGCAGGAGCTGTTGGAGGAAGACTTTAAGATGCTGGGCGACTATCTGGAGCGACATCCCGCACCAGAGGACGCCTCGGAATAATAAGGAGCATATATGTCCCTGGAGCGCCTGGGGGTAGGTACTTACAAAACGACTTGCGCTGCCGATACGGAGTACTTTGGCGAGCTAATTGCACCGTGCCTTGAGGACGGCGATGTGCTCATCCTGACCGGCGGCCTGGGAGTGGGCAAAACTCACTTTACCAAGGGCGTCTCGCGCGGGCTGGGCGATGAGCATATGGTTACGAGCCCTACGTTTGCGCTCATGGCCGTTCACGATCAAGGTCGTATTCCGCTGTTTCACTTTGATCTATACCGCCTGGAGCATGCCTACGAGCTCGAGGATACGGGCATTTTCGATGTGCTGGGCTATGAGGGTGCTTGCCTGCTGGAATGGGGCGAACAATTCCAGGACGAGCTGACGGATGAGTATCTTTCGGTGACGCTCAAGCGTGATGAGGGCGACAGCGATGTGCGAACGATAACGCTTGAGGCGCACGGTGACCGTGCAATGGAGCTTTCCCATTTGATTGATAAGGCTGTACAAGATGAGCTTGCATAACGACAACGCGCTGGTGGTGGCGCTCGATACCTCGACCGACATGCTTGCCTGCGCGGCAAGCTGGATTGATGGGCAGACGGGCGAGACGAAGCTCGTGAGTGGCGACCACATGTGTCGCCGTCACGCAAACGTTGAGCTCGTGAATACCGTTGATGGCGTGCTGGCTCAAGCCGGTCTGGATCGCAGCGATGTTGGTTGCTACGTGGTCGGCCGCGGCCCGGGGTCGTTTACGGGTGTGCGCATCGGCATCTCCACTGCCAAGGGCCTCGCGCGCGGTGCCAATGTTCCGCTGCTGGGCGTGTCGACGCTCGACGCTTGCGCTTGGACGGCGTGGAAGGCTGGCGTGCGCGGCAAGCTTGGTATCTTGGCCGATGCTATGCGCGGTGAGGTATATCCGGCGCTGTATATGCTGGGCGATGAGGGTCCCGAGCGTCAATTTGAGCGCGAACACGTGGTCAAGGCCGCCGTGGCGCTCGATGAGTGGCGCCAAGCAGCGGACTGGGACCAGGTTCAGCTGACCGGTGACGGTCTCGTGCGCTATGGCAAGCTGCTGGGTGAGGACGAGACCGCCCGCTGCGTGGAGCGCGACCTGTGGTGGCCTTCGGGCGAGGGCTTGCTGCTCGCGCACGCTGCGGGTGACGGCGATCCGGCCCGCGTCTTGCCGATTTACACGCGCCTTTCGGATGCCGAGGAAAACGAGCGCAAGCGTCTTGGTCTTGCCGAGAGTGCGCAGAGCGAAATTACGGGTGTTGCCGATGAGCTCGCCGGTCGTCATCTGCAGTTCCGCCCCATGGGCGCGGCGGATGCCGAGGGCGCGAGCGCGCTGGAGGCTGCCTGCTTTGAAGGTGCCGGACACGAGGCGTGGACGCCGGGCATGTTCCTGTCCGAACTGGGCGAGGACGTTGCTGCGCCGCGTAGTTGGTGGGTGGCACACGACGACGGCAAGCTGCTGGGCCTTGCCGGCGGTATGGTTGTGGACGGTGATGTGCAGATTCTGGATGTCGCCGTCGACCCGGCACATCGCCGCGAGGGCATTGCCCGCAAGCTGCTGTCGCACGTGAGCTATGATGCCCAGATGCTCGGCTGCACTACGGCTTCGCTCGAGGTCGAGGACGGTAACGAGGGAGCGATCGCGCTTTATAACGCTCTGGGCTTTACCGAGGCTGGCCGTCGCCGCGGTTACTACGGTGTTGGCAAAGATGCCATCGTCATGACGGCGCCGCTGCCCTTGGTGCTCCCGGTCGACAACGCTTCGCCCGAGCCGACGGCGGCTGAGCAGCGTGTATGGCCGCTGCCTGCGCCCGAGCGAACCGTTGAGGAGCGCGCTGAAATTGAGCGCCGTCGCCTAGTGCTCGCTATCGAGAGTTCCTGCGACGAGACGGCCGTGGCGATTATCGATGCGGATGGCAATATGCTGGCCAACCAGGTGTCGACACAGATTGATTTTCACGCCCGCTTTGGCGGCGTGGTGCCCGAGATCGCCTCGCGCAAACACGTTGAGGTGATTGTGAGTGTCGTGGATGCGGCGCTCGAGGATGCCGCAGCATCGCTTGGTCTTGAGGGTGGAGCCATTGCCCCCAGCGAGCTTGCCGCCGTGGGCGTGACACAGGGTCCGGGCCTGGTGGGCGCTCTCGTGGTGGGCGTTGCCTTTGCCAAAGGCTTTGCCTACGCTGCCGGTAAGCCGCTCGTATGCGTCAACCATCTGGAGGGGCACCTGTTTGCCAACTTGCTGGCGCAGCCCGACCTCAAGCCGCCGTTCATCTTCACGCTTGTCTCGGGCGGGCACACCATGCTCGTGCACGTAAAGGCATGGGGCGACTACGAGGTGCTCGGTGAGACGCTCGACGACGCCGTGGGCGAGGCCTTCGACAAGGTGGCCAAGGCGTTGGGCCTGGGCTATCCCGGTGGCCCCATCATTTCCAAGCTGGCCGAGACGGGCAATCCCCGCGCGATCGATTTCCCCCGTGCGCTTAACAGCAGGGGAGACTATCGTTTCTCGCTTTCGGGTCTTAAAACGGCCGTGACGCTCTACATCGAGCAGGAGACCAAGGCCGGGCGCACGATTCACCTGCCCGATCTGGCGGCTTCGTTTGAGGCGGCTGTCTTTGACGTGCAGTACAAGAAGGCCAAAAACGCATTGCGCGCTACCGGATGTAAGGAATACTGCATCGGCGGCGGCGTCTCGGCCAACCCGCATCTGCGCGAGATGATGATCAAGAAGCTTGGGCGTCAGGGGATTCGCGTAACGGTGCCGCCCTTGTCTGCCTGTACCGATAACGCAGCCATGATCGCGGAGGTCGCCCGCCGTAAATTCGACCGAGGTGAAATCTCGCCGTTCGACGTCGACGTCGATCCGAACATGACGCTGTAGCTGGTACGGCGCGGTCCCCGGACGGAGGGGCCGGATATAAGGTTTCCTGCTCTACAGTCCTGCGCAAGACGAAGGCCACCAAAAAATGGCAAAAGGAAAAGAGCGGAAAGAAAAGAGAAAAGTAAAAAATAAAGAGCCGAGAAACCAAGAACAGA
>CAJMSL010000159.1 GCA_905216045.1 uncultured bacterium | reverse complement strand
AAAAGGCTCGGCTCGTTGTCGCGCTCTATGCGGGCCATCCGCTCACGCAGCGCCGCCAGCTCACGCGGCAAGAGCTGCGCGGGGAGAACATCTTATATATGTCGCCCGACGCCGCGCCCGATTCCTACGGCGACGCCTTTTTCATGCAGCGCTACGCCGAGGCGGGCTACAAGCCGAACATTCTCTTCCGCTCGGCGGACACCGAAAGCATCCTGATGATGGTTGCGGCGGAGGAGGGGATCTCGCTCCTGCCCGACTACTGCACCAACCGCCTTTACAATGCCGACAACCTCGTCTTCGTCCCGCTCGTGGGCGAAGGGGAGGAGGAAGAGATCATCGCCGACTGGCAGAGCGGCAACCAGAACCCCGCACTGGGACGGTTTTTGACAGAGCTCAATCAAAAAGACCCGCCTTACTGAGGCGGGTCTTTTTGGCGCAAGATCGCGTCAAGCGCGGGAAAATACGTCTTTACCGGGATCGGCAGACCTTCCGCATTGAGAAAGCTGTGAACCGACGTCGCAGTCGCAACCAAAACATTCGAAGAGTTGAGAATACTTTTCTTCGCCGGAGAGGTACTGGCAGAGATCACATTCCACTTTATCGAGAACGGCGCAGGGCGGCGAGTGAACAGACAAAACAGAACGGTGTTCATAAAAAGGTCGCTGATTTGCCATGAAGAAGGCGTTGATGTAAGTTGTTTTATATGCTATGCTTATTAGTGAGAAGTCGTTGGCAAACCGTGAGTTGTGGGGGAAAACAAATGAAGTATTTAGTTTTATTAGCAGGCTGTGGCCTCGGTGATGGTTCATGTATAGAGGAGGTAATTCTGACGTATGCAGCGCTTGATAAATATGGGTGTGATTACACTCCTGTCGCAGAAAATGTTTCCTTTCAGTCTGTGAACCACCTGACAGAACAGATGGCAGAAAAGCGGAATATCCTTATAGAAGCAGCCCGCATCGGCAGGGGACGCATTAAAGATATTCATGAGGTTGATTTTGCAGAATACGATGCATTGATCATACCCGGTGGAATTGGTTTATTGAACAATTATAGAGACTCCAATGTGATAAAAACGTGCGTCACACATTTTATTAGCGAAAAGAAACCTGTCGCTGCCATGTGTGCGGGAATCGACTTTCTCCGCCGCTTCTATGGAAGTAATCTATTGGCACGTAAGATGGAAGAACTAACTGCTGAAAAATTCTGCTTTGATGCTGAAAATAATGTTTATTACACGCCTGCTTTCAGAAAAACCAACAATAGCTATACGACACTATTAGGTATTGATTCTATGATTTGTGCGTTGAAGCAGGCATAAACATCTCAATGAAATTCTGCTTTGTGGGTTTATTTTGGCTTAATTATTGAACAGAATAGCTTACATTCTGTCCGCTGGCTATGTCGTATGTGCAATGCACGGCACGTCGCTTTGTATGAAAAAGGGCATACCATCCAGACGCTGTAAACGCCTGAAGGGTGTGCCCTCTATTTGTCGTTATTGGCTTAGTTCAGGAAGTCCTTGAGCTTCTTGCTGCGGCTGGGGTGACGGAGCTTGCGCAGCGCCTTGGCTTCGATCTGGCGGATGCGCTCGCGCGTGACGCCAAACTCACGACCGACTTCCTCGAGCGTGCGGGGATGTCCGTCGACAAGGCCAAAGCGCAGTTCGATTACCTTGCGCTCACGAGCGGCAAGCGAATCGAGCACCTGGGTGAGCTGCTCCTGCAGCATAGAGAAGCTGGCCGCATCGGGCGGAACGATAGCCTGGGAGTCCTCGATGAAGTCGCCCAGCTGGGAATCCTCTTCCTCGCCGATGGGGGTCTCGAGCGACACGGGCTCCTGCGAGATCTTCTGGATCTCGCGGACGCGGTCGGCGCTCATGTCCATCTCGGCACCGATCTCTTCGGGGGTCGGGTCGCGGCCCAGGTCCTGAAGGAGCTGACGCTGCACGCGGACGAGTTTGTTGATAGTCTCGACCATGTGCACGGGAATACGGATGGTACGGGCCTGGTCGGCGATAGCGCGCGTAATGGCCTGACGGATCCACCACGTGGCGTACGTGGAGAACTTAAAGCCCTTCTGGTAGTCGAACTTCTCGACGGCGCGGATCAGACCGAGGTTGCCCTCCTGAATCAGGTCCAGGAACAGCATGCCGCGACCGACATAGCGCTTGGCGATGGAGACGACCAGACGAAGGTTTGCGCTGATGAGCGCCTGCTTGGCTTCGAGGCCCACGTTCTCAATGCGCGTAAGACGACGCATCTCGGCACGCGTGAGTTCGAGCTCACCAGCATCGGCAGCCTCGAGCTTCTCGGTAGCCTCGAGACCGGCCTCGATCTTCATAGCCAGATCGACCTCTTCGGAGGCGGTCAACAGGTCGACCTTGCCGATCTCCTTGAGGTACATACGGACCGGGTCGCCGGTCAGCATCACCGTGGAGGCATCGATACCGCGCACGCGCGAACGCGAACGGGACGTGCGCACGGTGCGCTTCTTCTTGCTCTTGGAAGAACCCATCTCGGCGTCGGCCTGGCGGGCCATCTTGAGCTCGTGATCGTCGAGCGAGCCGGAATCGTGCTCATCATCGTCATCGAAATCGTCGGTATCGGTATCGTTATCGTCATCGTCGACGTCCATGGGGGCGTCGTCGTTACCGCTCGCGGAGATAATCTGGATGCCGCTGTTGCGCAGCGCGGAATACACCGCGGTGAGCTGCTCGTCAGAAACATCGATATCCTTCAGGGCGACCTGAATCTCGTCCTCGGTTACCGAAGTCCTGTTTGAGCCGTTGCCCATGAGCTTTGCAACGTAGGATTCCAGCCCAGTACCCGTGCTCTCAGTCTTTTTTGGCACAGATTCTCCCTTCATAGTCCACAGGACTCAATACTTTAGCACACACATTGACGTCTATACCCAAAAAGAGGACTGGATATAGGCGAGAATATGCTGGTTGACCACAACATCTAGGCTTATTCGGTGCCTGCAGCCTCCAGGCCGATCAAACGGAACGGGTCCGCCACGCCACCGATCGACTTTTGCAGTTCGCGTTGACGCTGCGAATCTTGCGCGGCCTGAACGGTCAGCGCGCGACGGGCCTCACCATCGAGTGAACGGTCCTGGCGCAGCCTGGCCTGTGCAGCACGCATGCGGCGCTTGATGGTGTAGAGCTCGAGCGTATCGAGCATGAACACGATGTTCGTCTCGGTGGGGTGCTTGCTCGTCGCCGAGATGCGCCCGGCACTCACAAGCGTTGCCGCATCGGGACACACCGAGCGCGCCGCATCCATGCAGGCTGCGGGATCGGTTCCCGGCGGCGTTGCCAGAACGGCCCACGCGATGGACTCGTGACGTGGGTCAACCCACTCGATGGAGCAGATGCGGTCGGCATACGTGCGGAACAGGTCGGGGTAGCTCGTGAGCATGGTCAGCAGCTCGCGCTCCCCTGCCAAGGACTTGCGCTCAAGATCGGTAAGAACCATAGGGGCCGAGGCGTCTGTCGGGGCACCGGCGGGCGCAGCGCCCATACCATCAGGCACATCGATCGGCGGAAGATCGTCGACGACCTCCACGGGCGCGGCGCCGTAGGCATCGAGCGGGACGTAGTCGTACGGCTCTTCTTCGACCGGCGCGGACACCGGCGGCGTCGCGCCCGATGCCCAAGCACCGCGACCGGCATCGCGAGAACCCGACGCCCGACCGCCCGCACTACCGGACCGCTCAGCCTGTGCCCGCTGGCGCTCATAGTTCTGCTCACGACGTCGTTCCGCATCCTCGCGCTTGGCGACATCGCGAAACACACGGCCCGAGCTCGCGCGCACGGTCTCAAGGTCCAAACCCAACAGGTCGGCAATCTGGATAAAGTACGTGTCGATCATGTAGCTGTCGCGCAGCGGATAGATAAGC
>CAJMSL010000158.1 GCA_905216045.1 uncultured bacterium | reverse complement strand
GGCTCAGCTTGCCCAAGCTCAGGATTCCACCGCCCAGGCCGTTCCTGCCGCCCCCGGGGCTGCTCCCGCCCCTGACTTCTCCGCTCAGGAGCGCCAGATTTCCGCTGCCCTGATCGCTGCCCAGCAGACCGCTGAGACTATCGTCAACGAAGCCAACGAGAACGCTGAGCGTATCCGCAACGAGGCTGACGCCAAGGCCCGCGAGGTTATCCGCCAGGCTCTGACCGAGAAGCAGGCCGAGCTCGAGGAGATCGATCGTCTCAAGGCTTCCCGTGAGGAGTTTAAGGCAGAGTATCTCAAGCTCATCCAGCACTTCATGGACGATGCCCAGAATTCCTTCCCGGCCGATCTGATGGCCTCCACGCCGGTCGGTTCTGCCGCTTCTCCTGCAGTGACTGTTCCCGCCGAGCCGCTGCCCGTCGCTGACCCGGTTGTCCCCGTGGCCGATCCCTTCGCCCCGATCGACAACTTTGCTGCCGACGACCTGGACTAACATTCGGCCTACAATTTAGTGCCTAGAAAGGACCCGCAGCTTGCGGGTCCTTTTTTATGACTGTGCCGGAGTGCGTAACATAAAAAACCGAGCCCTGCACATAATGGCGCAGAACTCGGCGAACGGGTGAGCGGTCAAGGGTAGGTTTTAAGGCATGTCCCAAAACCTACTTGAGGAGGAAGTCGGAGAGGGGAATGGTACGGGCCTCGCGATGCTCGGGATCGGCGATGTGGTCGGCAGGATATCCACAGACGAGCATGTGATAGGGATAGACGCCCTTGGGCAGATTGAACTGCTCCTGCGCCACCTCAGGCTTAAAATGGCATACCCAGCACGTTCCCAGGCCCTGCTCGGTGGCCTCCATCATCATCTGATCACACACGATTGAGGTGTCGATTTCACTAGAATTCATCTGGTCATACGGGCGCACCCAAGCATCACCGGTAACGCTGCAAATAAGGAAGACAAGCGGAGCGCCAAAGATAGACTCATCACGAGCAAACCGAGGCTGACAAGCAGCTGCCTTCTCCAGAAGCTCAGGCGTATCCAACACCATCACACGGGTTGGATGATTATTACAAGCAGAAGGAGCAATACGCCCAGCCTCAACAAAGGCATCCACCACAGCCTGCTCAACAGAACGATCCTGAAATTCACGACAAGAATACCGACCCCAAGCCAGATCCAAATAAGACATACAAGCCCTCCAACAATTAAAAATCAAACAAACCCAAAGTAACCCAAACGGTACCCAAAGCAGCAATCAGCCAAACGCTCATCGAGGGCCAAAGTGTCCGAACGGATACCAAAGGTCCCTTCAGCCAAACCCCCATTGCGCTATAACTATCAGCCAAAGTTCCCAATGGTGGTACGTAAGGGAGCGGGCCCGGCCACTAATAACCTTTTGAACGACTCTGCTTGCAGCCGGAGTGAAAAAGGTTATTAGTGGCCGGGCCCGCGACCGCCGGGGCACGTACCCCCAATTAACTGTTCTTCATGACAATCGAATCCACAACATCGGCCACATTCTCACAGCAGTCAGCGCAGTACTCCAGGAAGGCGTATACGTCACGCCAGGCGATGACCTCGAGCGGGTCCTTGCCGTTAACGTGCAGGTTGCGCATGGCGTTGATATAGAGCTCGTCGGCTTCGGACTCGATGGTGTTGATCTGGATGACGAGTTCGCGCAGGGTCTTGGACTTGCGGTAGTTGGGCAGCTCGACCATCAGGTCTTTCATGGCGCGGCAGGCGTCGGTCACCTTGTGGGCGATGACGATGGCGTCGGGATGGATGCTCTGGATGTTGGTGAAGTAGACGCGCTGCACGACGCCCTCGATGCGGTCGAGCACGGTGTCGAGTGAGCAGCTCATCAGATCCAGATCCTCGCGCTCGAGCGGGGTGATAAAGGCGGTGAGCAAGGCGTCCTCAAGCTCATGGTGCTTCTTGTCGGCCGCATGCTCGATCGCGTGCATCTTGTTGAGCATATCGTGAATCTTTGCGGGATCGAAGTTCTCGAAAATCTTGGTGAGCAGCTCGGCGGCCTGGACGGCAAGGTCGGCGCAGGCGACGTAGTTGTCGAAGTAGAACGAATCGGGTTTCTTTGCCATGGGTGGGTCCTTTCGAGGCGAAGACGGGTGGGCGAGGTAATGCAGTCCGGATGGACGTTCGGTTTGACTAGAGGAACATCATGAACAGCTTGGCCATGACAAAGCTGATGAGTCCGCAGGCGGGGAAGGTGAAGAACCAGGTGAACATCATGTCTTTGACGACGCCGAAGTTGATGGCTGAGAGGCGCTTGACGGCACCGACGCCCATGATGGCGCAGGTCTTGATGTGTGTGGAGGACACGGGGATGCCGGTAAGGGTGGCAAGCAGCAGGTTTGCGGCGCCCGCCAGGTCGGCGGAGAAGCCCTGATACTTTTCGAGCTTGACCATGCTCTGGCCGACGGACTTGATGATGCGCTCGCCGCCCACGCTGGTGCCGATACCCATAGTGGCCGAGCACAGCAGCATAATCCAGATGGGGATGCCTGCATCGCCGACGCTCGTCTGGCCGCTGGCAAAGGCCACGCCTAAAAAGAGCACGCCGATGAACTTCTGTCCATCCTGCGCGCCGTGCATAAAGCTCATGGCCGCAGCGCTCGCGATCTGAGCGTATTTAAAGAAGACATTGGCACGTCGCCTGTTGGCGGCGGCGAAAAGAATCGAGACGAGCTTGCACAGGACCCAGCCCATGACAAAGCCCAGGCCGATGGAGAGCGCCAGACCGTAGATGACCTTCATCCACTCGTGGACGTTGACGCTGCTCGCACCGCCGAGGGCGATGGCGGCACCGGTCAGGCCGGCGATAAGGCTGTGGCTTTGCGAGGTGGGGATGCCAAAACGCGACGCTGTGGCGCCGTAGACGACGATGGAGAACAGCGCCGCGCATAGGCAGGCGAGCGCCATGGTGCTGTTTCCGCCAAAGTCGACGATATGTGAGATGGTGTTGGCGACGCTCGCGTTAAAGTGCGTCATGATGAGCACGCCGAGGAAGTTGAATGCGGCGCTCATGAGAATGGCGGCGCGGGCGGGCATGCAACGCGTAGTGACGCAGGTCGCGATGGCGTTGGGCGCGTCGGTCCATCCATTGACGAAGATGGCGCCCAACGCGAGGATCACGGTGACGGCAAGGACTGGGTTCGACACAATTTGGCCGAGGAAGGTTGAGAACGTTACGTCCATATATGGGCTTTCTCGAAGTTTGCAGACACGTTACAAAAACATGATAAATCGTATCACCTCCTGCGGGTCTCTTTACCGAGTTCTGATGGGAGAAGTGAACTTTTTGGCACTAAAATTGAATATTAGCCCTGTTGACCGCGGGTGTTCTTTTTGCTAACACGCCATGCGGACACGTGCGATTACTACGACACTCCAAAACCACAGTCTGTTCGCTTTACAACATGCAAACATGCGTTCGATAATAGGAGGCATGGAATATCGACAGACAGACGGCAAAACTCGGCGCGTGCACAAGCAGTATGTGGACGTCGTGGCCCGCATCCTCGCGGGCGGACAGGTCGTGCCGGTCACCGTCTGCTGGGTCGACGGCCGTTGTTTTACGATCGACGAAATTATCTCGACCACCGGGTTTGGCCTGATGGTCTACGGCATCCGTACGGCAACATATAAGGTGCGTTTTGGCGGGCACGCGACCGAGTTGTATCTGGAGGACCAGACGCGCGAGCGGGCAGACGGCTCGCAGGCACACGTGATGCGTTGGTGGGTCTGGGCCTTTGATCGTACGCTTGAGGGCGAGCGCCGTAGGTAAGGACGTGCGGCATTCGGGTACAATGGCAGGAATCTTGTCACCTACGGCGCTGTCGTGCGCTTTTTGAAAGGACGAAGTATGAACGATATCCTGGGCTATCAG
>CAJMSL010000157.1 GCA_905216045.1 uncultured bacterium | reverse complement strand
CGGATTCGCGCCTCAGGACTCAGCGCAACGCGTTGCGCTGAGTCCTGAGGCTGTTGCAATGAAAATGACAATCAAGGGAAAAAAGAGGGACTATCGGCAAACGAGGAGCAATTAAACAAGTTGGTTGATAATTGCATGAAAGCAGATATACTACAATTAATTAGATAGAGGAGGTTTCTGCATGGACGTTATTAACAAAGATCTCTTGGAGCAACTGAAAGAGTTTCAGGAAGAGGGCGTCGTGGTAGAAGTGTTCGACTTTGAGAACTACATGGATAAATTCTGCCATTAGTTTCGGAATTTACTCGCCTCGCTTAAAGGAGAAGTCGATTATCGATTTCTCCTTTTTAATTAAAGATATTTTTGAAATACATGCTCTTAGCACAGGTTGGCCTCTCAGTAAACTGGGAGGTTGCTTTGGCTAGTTAGAGATATGTGAACGTCCGTTAGACTGAATCTCAGGGTAGAAGGGGCCTCCAGTGTCCAGATCAACAAGGCAGTGCTGCGTTTCGGCTAATAAGAACGACGGCTTTTTGCGTGTGGCGGCGGCGTCGCCGCGGATTCGCGTGGCCGATGTCGAGGGCAATGCCGAGGTTGCGCTGGCGGCTGTTCGCGAGGCTGCCGAGCGCGGCGTTCGCGCTCTGGTGTTGCCCGAGCTTAATCTGACTGGCTATACCGCGGCTGATCTGCTCCATAACCGCACATTACTGCATGCCTGCGAGGCTGCTTTGGTGCATATCCTCGATGAGACTCGTGAGCTGCCGATTGTCTTTACCATTGGTCTTCCCGTTGCAGTTGCCGAGAATATCTACAACTGCGCCGCCGTGTGCTGCGCGGGCGAGCTTTTGGGCCTTACGGCCAAGAAGTATCTGCCCAACTATGGCGAGTTCTATGAGCGTCGCTGGTTTGCTCCATCGCCTGCGGATCCCGTGTGGGTCGAGTTTGCCGGTCAGGGTCCGGTTCCGCTGGGTTCGGGGCTTGTCTACCGCTGCTGTGATGAAGGTGCCGAGGATATGGTGCTGGGCGTTGAGGTCTGCGAGGACCTGTGGGTGCCGGCGCCCCCTTCGACCGAGATGGCGCTTGCCGGTGCGACGGTGATCCTCAATCCGTCGGCTTCGGACGAGATTATCGGTAAGGCAGATTACCGCCGCAGCCTAATCTCCAATCAGAGCGCGCGCCTGTACTGTGTCTATGCCTATGCAGACGCGAGCGAGGGCGAGTCCACGACCGACATGGTCTTTGCGGGCGAGAACCTTATCTACGAAAACGGCTCCAAGCTCGCCGCGACCAAACTGCTTACCTGCGATATGGCCATCGCCGACGTTGACCTTGACCGCCTGGTTGCCGAGCGCCGTCGCTCGACGACGTGGACGCGCACCGACGATGCGCCGGAGGCCACGACCGTTGAGTTTTCGTTTGAGGGCGTGCTGGCCGAAGAACCTGTCCTGCGCGATGCCTGCGATATCGACCGCGTTTTCCCGCGCGCGCCCTTTGTGCCGGCCGACCACGGCGACTTGGCCGAGCGCTGCGAGACCATCCTCGATCTGCAGACCGCCGGCCTCAAGACCCGCCTTGCCCACACGGGCACCAAGGCTGCGGTCATCGGCCTTTCGGGCGGCTTGGACTCCACGCTGGCACTGCTTGTGACCGTGCGTGCCTTCGATGCGCTGGGACTGCCGCGTACGGGCATCACGGCGGTCTCCATGCCCGGCTTTGGCACGACGCATCGTACCAAGTCGAATGCCGAGTCGCTTGCCCGCGACCTGGGCGTGAGCTTCCGCGAGATTTCGATTCACGCGGCTGTGGAGCAGCACTTCAAGGACATTGAGCACGATCCGACCGTGCAGGACGTGACCTACGAGAACAGCCAGGCGCGCGAGCGTACGCAGATTCTGATGGATCTGGCCAACCAGGCTGGCGGTTTTGTCATCGGCACCGGCGACCTGTCGGAGCTGGCGCTCGGCTGGGCTACCTATAACGGCGACCATATGAGCATGTATGCCGTCAACGCGAGCGTGCCCAAGACGCTTGTGCGCCATCTGGTGCGCTATGCCGCCGATGTCTTTGGCGGGCGTATTGCCGAGGTCTTGCTCGATATCCTCGATACACCGGTGTCCCCCGAGCTTCTGCCGCCCACGGGCGACGGCGAGATTGCGCAGAAGACCGAGGATTTGGTGGGCCCGTATGAGCTGCACGACTACTTCCTCTACTACCTGCTGCGTTTTGGCTTTGAGCCGGGCAAGATCTACCGCATGGCGCTCAAGAGCTTCGAGGGCGTCTACGACGCCAAGACCGTCCACACGTGGCTACGTACGTTCTACCGTCGCTTCTTTGCCCAGCAGTTCAAGCGCAGCTGCCTGCCCGATGGTCCCAAGGTGGGTTCGGTGACGCTCAGCCCGCGCGGCGATTGGCGTATGCCGAGTGACGCTAGCTCGCGTCTGTGGCTTGCGCAGATCGACGCGCTCAATCCAGTTGACTAAGGTTGGCTAAATTGAACCAATACGGGGGTTGCAAGCGTTACACTTTTGCAATCTGATGGCCCGTATCGCGCGGCGCTCTTGTCGGAGCGCCGCGTTTTTTATATCGAAAGGTGGCACCATGCAGGCATCGCAGCGTCTCGACCGCTTTGGCGCGGAGGTCTTCGCCTCGCTCAACAACAAGCTTCTCGCGCTGAAGGCTCAGGGCAAGACCATTTACAACATGAGCGTGGGCACGCCCGACTTTAAGCCGTACGACCATGTGGTCGAGGCGCTCACGCAGGCAGCCCAAGATCCCGAGATGTGGAAGTATGCCCTGCGCGACCTGCCCGAACTCAAGCAGGCCGTGTGCGATTACTATGAGCGTCGCTTTGGCGTTTCGGGCATTACGCCGTCTATGGTGCAGTCGTGCAACGGCACGCAGGAGGGGGTGGGCCATTTGGGCCTTGCCCTGCTCGATCCGGGTGACACCATTTTGGTTCCCGATCCGTGCTACCCGGTCTTTGAGGCGGGTGCCAAGATCGCCGATGCCAAGCTCGAATACTATCCGCTGGTTGCCGAGCACAATTACCTGCCCTATGTGGCGGGTATCGCTCCCGAGGTTGCCGATCGTGCCAAGTACATGATCGTGTCGCTGCCCGCGAACCCGGTCGGCGCGGTGGGCACGCCCGAGGTCTACGAGGAGATTATCGCCTTTGCCCGCGAGCATGATCTGTTGATCGTCCATGATAACGCGTACTCCGACATCGTGTTTGACGGCGAGCCCGGCGGCAGCTTCTTGCAGTATCCCGGCGCGCTCGAGGTGGGCGTTGAGTTCTTCTCGCTCTCCAAGTCGTTTAACGTCACCGGTGCCCGCATCGGCTTTTTGGGCGGTCGCGAGGATGTGGTCTCTGCCTTTGCCAAGCTGCGCGGCCAGATCGACTTTGGTATGTTCTTCCCGATTCAGAAGGCCGCCATCGCGTGCCTGAACGGTCCGCGCGATGAGGTCGAGGCGCAGCGTCTGAAGTACCAGGAACGCCGCGATGCCCTGTGCGACGGTCTTGAGGGCCTGGGCTGGGAGCGTCCCACCGCGCATGGCTCTATGTTTGTGTGGGCCAAGCTTCCCGGTGGTCGCACCGATTCCATGGCGTTTTGCGAGGAGCTCATGGAGAAGGCCGGCGTTGTGGTGACGCCGGGCGCGAGCGTTGGCCCTTCGGGCGAGGGGCACGTGCGCATGGCGCTGGTCCTGCCGCCCGATCAGATCGCTTTGGCTGTCGAGGCCATTCGCGAGGCGGGCCTGTATTAGAAACCTATTTCGACTCGTCAATAGCTCGAAACCGATTTCGTGCAGTTATTTTACGAATTCTGCAAACAATTTCGGTAAACGGTCGATTTTTGGCTGCGAATAGGAGCATAATCAAAGTCCCGATTGGATGTATTGGGATTACGACAAGCCGCTCGG
>CAJMSL010000156.1 GCA_905216045.1 uncultured bacterium | reverse complement strand
AAAACTGCCTGCCGGCGAGCAAGACGCCGTCGTGCTCGCGCGAGAAGAAGCCAATCAGGCAGGTCGAAAGGGCACCCGCGACGGTGGAGGCTAGGATAAAGCCCTCGCCATCGAGCCTGAAGCCAAAGGTGCCATCCGCGCCCGAAAGGTTGACGAGAGCGACGCCGGCAAAGCCCAGCGCACAGCCAAGCACCTTGGCCGTATTGAGCTTCTCGGTGCGAAACGCCAGGGCGGCAAAGAGGATTGCGAGGAAGTTGGCGCTGGCCTCGATGATGGAGCTCGACATGGCGCTGGCGCGCGAGAGGCCCAGATAGAAAAAGAAGTACTGCCCGATAGTCTGGAAGAGCGACAAGACAAAGATGGGCTTGATGTCGCGAGCCTGCGGAATGAGGGGGCGGCGTTGGGCCGCACTCATCCCAACGATAACCAGGGCGCCGGCAAGCGTGAAGCGCAAGCCCGCAAAGAGCAGCTGCGAGGCGCTATCGTGCGCTGGGATACCAAAGAGTGCGTAACCGATCTTGATACAGGGAAAGGCCGATCCCCAGAGTGCACAGCAGACGAGGCAGCCCAGGATGAGTCCGGGCAGGGTGGCGAGATACGGCTTGCGGCTTTCCATGATGTCCTTCCTACATGCGCGAAGCAAAAAAGAACCCGCCACCGGATGTGCCGGTGGCGGGTGTTGTTACCCGAAGGGATTGTACCCGATGGGAAAGGTTTAAGCGAAGTAGGCCACGCCGCTCTCAAAGATCGGCATGAACTTATCGCCGGGGACATGCTCGGGCACGTTGCGGTACAGGTTGTCGCCGCGACGCTCGGCATGGCCCATCTTGCCCAGGACGCGGCCGTCGGGGCTCGTGATGCCCTCGATGGCGAGTGCGGAGCCGTTGGGGTTGACGGAAAGGTCCATGCTGGGCTTGCCGTTCTCGCCCACGTACTGCGTGGCGACCTGGCCGTTGGCGATCAGCTGGGCGAGCACTTCGTCATTGGCGACAAAGCGGCCCTCGCCGTGGCTGATGGCGACGGTGTAGGGGTCGTCCAGGCTGCACTGCGACAGCCACGGGGACAAGTTGGACGAGATGCGGGTGCGCACCAGACGGCTCTGGTGGCGACCGATGGTGTTGAACGTCAGCGTGGGCGCATCGGGCGTGGCGTCGACGATGTCGCCGTAGGGCACCAGGCCGAGCTTGATCAGGGCCTGGAAGCCGTTGCAGATGCCCAGCATCAGGCCATCGCGGGCCTTGAGCAGGTCGCGGACTGCCTCGGTGACCTCGGGAGCGCGGAAGAACGCCGTGATGAACTTGGCAGAGCCGTCGGGCTCGTCGCCGCCCGAGAAGCCGCCGGGGATCATGACGATCTGGCTTGCACGGATGCGGCGGGCAAGCTCGTGGGTGCTCTCGGCGACGGCCTCGGGCGTGAGGTTGTTGATCACGAAGGTGTCGGCCTCGGCACCGGCGGCACGGAAGGCGCGGGCGCTGTCGTACTCGCAGTTGTTGCCGGGGAACACGGGGATGATCACGCGCGGGCGGGCGATCTTGGCGCCGCCGTACACGTGGATGTCCTTGGCGCGGAAGTCGATGGTCTCGACCTCGGGGGTCTCGCCGGCGCTGCGGTAGGCGAAGACGCCCTCGATGCCGCTCTCCCAGGCCTCCTGGAGCTCGGCGAGCTCGATGACCTCGGAGCCGGTGTCGATGACATAGCCCTCGACGGTGGTGCCCAGGGGCTCGACGACAACGCCGTCGGCGACCTCGGGCAGCTCGGCGTCCTCGGCGAGCTCGACGATAAAGCTGCCGTAGAGCGGGGTGAAGAGGCTCTCCACGTCTACATCCTCAGCAAGCTCGATACCGATCTGGTTACCGACGCACATCTTAAAGAGGCTCTCGGCGCCGCAGCCGTAGCCGGGCGTGGATATGGCCAGGGCGTTGCCGATAGCAGTGAGCGCCTCGACGGCGTCAAACGCGGCGAGCAACTGCTGGGCGTCGGGACGGTAGTCCTCGCCATAGGTAGCGGGGGCGATGCGGACGACGCGGTGCGTGAGGCCCTTGAACTCGGGCGAGACGGCGCGGGCCGCCTTGCCCACGGCCACGGCGAAGCTGATGAGGGTCGGCGGAACGTTGAGCTCGCCGGCTTCGTCCTCAAACGAGCCGCTCATGGAATCCTTACCGCCGATGGCGCCGGCACCCAGGTCGACCTGGGCCATAAGGGCGCCCAGGACGGCTGCCATGGGCTTGCCCCAACGCTCGGCCTCGGTGCGCAGACGCTCGAAGTACTCCTGGAAGGAGAGATAGGCGCGCTTGTGCTCAAAGCCGGCGGCCACGAGCTTGGCGATGGACTCGACCACGGACAGGTAGGCGCCCGCAAACTGGTCGGCCTCCATCAGATAGGGGTTGAAGCCCCATGCCATAGCGCTCGCCGTGGTGGTCTCGCCGTCCACGGGGAACTTGGCGACCATGGCAGAGCTCGGAGTGAGCTGCGTCTTGCCACCAAAGGGCATGAGCACGGTCGCGGCACCGATGGTGGAGTCGAAGCGCTCGGAAAGGCCCTTGTTGGAGGCGACGTTAAGATCGGTGACGAGCGAGGTCATGCGCTCGGCAAGCGTGGTGCCGGCCCAGCTGGGCTGCCACACGCTGCGGGCGCAGACGTGGGCGACCTGGTGCTTGGGCGCGCCGTTGGAGTTGAGGAACTCGCGGGACAGATCGACGATGGCGACGCCGTTCCAGGCCATGCGCATGCGCGGCTCGGCGGTAACCTCGGCGATGACGGTTGCTTCCAGGTTCTCCTCGGCGGCGTAGCCCATGAATTCCTCGACGTCACCGTCGGCGACGGCGCAGGCCATGCGCTCCTGGGACTCGGAAATGGCGAGCTCGGTGCCATCCAGGCCGTCGTACTTCTTGGTCACGGTGTCCAGGTCGACATACAGGCCGTCGGCAAGTTCACCCACGGCGACCGAGACGCCGCCGGCGCCAAAGTCGTTGCAGCGCTTGATCAGACGGCAGGCATCGCCGCGGCGGAACAGACGCTGCAGCTTGCGCTCGACCGGGGCGTTGCCCTTCTGGACCTCGGCACCCGAGGTTTCGATGGACTCGGTGTTCTGGGTTTTGGAGGAGCCGGTGGCGCCACCGATGCCGTCACGGCCGGTGCGGCCGCCCAACAGGATAATCTTGTCGGTGGGGGCGGGGCACTCGCGGCGCACGTGGTTTGCCGGGGTAGCGCCCACGACGGCGCCGACCTCCATGCGCTTGGCCACGTAACCGGGGTGATAGAGCTCGTTGACCTGGCCGGTAGCAAGGCCAATCTGGTTGCCGTAGCTGGAGTAGCCGGCGGCAGCGGTGGTTACGAGCTTGCGCTGCGGCAGCTTGCCCTCGAGCGTCTCGGAGACGGGGACGGTGGGGTCGCCGGCGCCGGTGACACGCATGGCCTGGTACACGTAGCTGCGGCCCGAGAGCGGGTCGCGGATGGCACCGCCCACGCAGGTGGCGGCACCGCCGAAGGGCTCGATCTCGGTCGGGTGGGTGTGGGTCTCGTTCTTAAACAGGAACAGCCAGTCCTGGTCCTCGCCATCGACATCGACCTTTACCTTGACGGTGCAGGCGTTGATCTCCTCGGATTCGTCGACATCGGTCATGACGCCGGTCTTCTTAAGATACTTGGCGCCGATGGTGCCCATGTCCATGAGACAGACGGGCTTGGCGTCGCGGCCGAGTTCGTGGCGCATCTCCATGTAGCGGTCGAAGGCTTGCTGCACCACGGCGTCGTCGATTGTCACGTCGTCCAGGACGGTGCCGAAGGTGGTGTGGCGGCAGTGGTCGGACCAATAGGTGTCGATCACGCGGATCTCGGTGATGGTGGGGTCGCGATCCTCATCGCGGAAGTACTGCTGGCAGAAGGCGATGTCCGCCTCGTCCATGGCAAGGCCGCGCTCGGTGATAAAGGCGGCAAGGCCGGCCTCGTCGAGCTCGCGGAAACCGTCGAGCACTTCGACAGGCTGCGGCTCGGGTGTCTCAATGTGCAACGTC
>CAJMSL010000155.1 GCA_905216045.1 uncultured bacterium | reverse complement strand
TCCTACGCTGACTAGTAGCACGGCATTATTCATGTATATTATAGTTTCGTGTTTGAATAAATGAGTTTTTACGCTGCTGTTGATGTGCTCCTTCTGCGTTGCCGGCTTGTTTGCCCAAGGACGCAAAGGCGTCTGCATCAACGAAGTGATGGTGCAGAACGACAGCAACTATGTAGACGACTACGGTATGCGCCACGCGTGGGTTGAGCTGTTCAACTCCACGTTTGGTTCGGTCAACATCTCAAGCATGTTCCTGACCGACGACAAGGCAAACCCGCGTAAATATCCAATCCCACGCATGGACGTCAACACCAAGATCCCGCCACGCCAGCACGTGGTGTTCTGGTGCGACAACGAGCCCGACAAAGGCACGTTCCACGTGAATTTCAGCCTCAAACCCGGACAGGACAACACAATCTACCTGTTTGACAGCGACGGCACAACCCTCATCGACGAGGTAACCGTCCCTGCGACACTGCCTGCAGGCGCTTCGTTCGCCCGCAAGGTCGACGGACAAAAGGCTGAAAACGACGCCGAAGCATGGGAAGTGCGCGACGGAAAGAATGGCAAATACATCACTCCGAGCAGCAACAACGTGATTATCGACAAGAACGAGAAAATCGAGAATTTCGAGAAGCACGACAAGACCGGTGTCGGAATGACAGTGATGGCAATGACCATCGTATTCCTTTCGCTGTTGATTCTTAGTTTATGTTTCATTGGACTTGGTTTGTTCCACGCTCAATCTGCACGCCGCAAGAAGCAAGCCGCAACAGGCACTGTCGACGACAGCAAGCCGCTGATGGCAGGTCTCGACTCAGGCGAGGAGATCGCAGCAATCTGCATGGCTCTCCACGAGCATCTCAACATGCACGACAAAGAGGATTTCGTGCTCACCATCAACAAGGTGAAACGCGCATATTCTCCATGGAACTCAAAGATTTATTCTCTCCGCGAGCTTCCTCACAAATAATCCAAATCCACTTTAAATCATTGAATTTATTATGAAAGAATATAAATATAAAATCAACGGACAAGAATACAAAGTTGCCGTAGGCGACATTGAGAACAACATCGCTGAAGTTTCGGTCAACGGAACGACATACAAGGTGGAACTCGAACAGGCTGCCGCTCCGGCTCCTGTTGTGAAGAGCGTTAAACCTGCAGCCGCTCCACGCACCGAGGCTGGCACAAAAGTCGTTGCCAAACCGGCGGCTGCCGGTGGCGCCGGCGCAGTGAAAGCTCCGCTCCCAGGTGTAATCCTCGACCTTAAGGTCAACGTTGGCGACACTGTTGCCGCAGGCGACACTGTTGTTATCCTCGAAGCAATGAAAATGGAAAACAACATCCACGCCGACAAGGGTGGTGTTGTAAAATCCATCTGTGTAAACAAGGGCGACTCTGTGCTCGAAGGCGCAGACCTGCTCATAATCGAATAATCGTATGGATTTAGTTAGTTTCTTAGGTCAAAACTTTCAGCGCTTCTGGGAATACACAGGCTTTGCCAACGCAACGCCTGAGCATTTCGTGATGCTCGCTGTCGGCTTGCTGTTCATTTGGCTTGCCATAAAGAAGAATTTCGAGCCGTTGCTGCTGGTGCCGATTGGATTCGGTATCCTCGTGGGCAACATTCCTTTCAAGTTGGACGCCGGCCTTGAGGTGGGCATCTACGAGCAAGGTTCGGTGCTCAACATTCTCTACGACGGTGTGAGCGCCGGATGGTATCCTCCACTGATTTTCTTGGGAATCGGTGCGATGACCGACTTCTCGGCACTTATCGCCAACCCTAAATTGATGCTCATCGGAGCTGCCGCACAGTTCGGCATCTTTTTCACTCTGTTTTTGTCCGGGTTCTTCTTTGACCTGAAGGACGCCGCCTCCATCGGCATCATCGGCGCGGCGGACGGCCCGACGTCGATCCTCGTTTCACAGGTCTTACACTCCAATTATATCGGGCCTATCGCGGTCGCCGCCTACTCGTACATGGCGCTCGTGCCGATCATTCAGCCGTTCGCCATCAAGCTGGTCACGACGAAAAAGGACCGCGCGATGCACATGCCCTACAATCCCAAGCATGTCTCCCGCGCGCTGCGCATCTGCTTCCCCATCATGGTCACGATCATCGCGGGCTTCATCGCGCCGATGTCCGTCTCGCTCGTGGGTTTTCTGATGTTCGGCAACCTGCTGCGCGAGTGCGGCTGCTTGGAGCGTCTTTCCCAGACGGCGCAGAACGATTTGGCGAACCGCATCACGCTGCTGCTCGGCATCACGATCTCCTTCTCGATGAAGGCCGACCAGTTCGTCAATCTCAAAACGCTCATCATCATGGCGCTGGGTCTTGTCGCCTTCATCTTTGACTCCATCGCGGGCGTGATGTTTGCAAAGCTTCTGAACCTCTTCTGCAAGAACAAGGTGAATCCGATGGTCGGTGCGGCCGGTATCTCGGCCTTCCCGATGTCCGCGCGCGTCATCCAGAAGATGGGGCAGGAGGCGGACTGCACCAATCACCTGCTGATGCACGCCGTCGGCGCGAACGTCGCCGGTCAGATCGCATCGGTGCTCGCAGGCGGCATGATCCTCAATCTCGTGCCGCAGCTCATGGGTTAAGGAGGAACGCACTATGACAAATCTTGAGATCGCGCTGCTCATCACGGGGCAGGGAATGCTCGGCATCTTCGCCGTGATGGGACTCATCACCGTATTAGTCACACTCTTCACTAAATTCGGTAAAAAGTAAAACCCCAGACATAAACAGGCGGCCGCTGCCAACGCAGCGACCGCCTGTTTTAACATCGTAGATTTTGCACCGCGCACGGCGCAAATAATTTTAATCGTAATTTGTCGCGACATGCGCGTGACAAATTACTCTCTGCGCGGAGCGCGTGTCGCAGCCGCCTCACGGGCGGCAAGGCACGAAGCGCAGCGAATCCCCTTGAAAAGGCGGCATAGCCGCCTTTTCAAATACTCAAAAACGCGGGACTCAGTCCCACGTTTTTGAAGTAATATAGAGCATTAAAGCTGCAACATCCGCCGGACTGACGCCCGAAATCCGCCCCGCCTGCCCCAGATTCTGCGGACGAATGGCGGCGAGCTTTTCGCGCGCCTCCAGACGGAGACCGTCGATTTTCGCGTAATCGATATCCTCGGGAATGGCGCGGTGCTCCAGGCGCGCAAACTCCGCGACCTCCGCCATCTGGCGGCGGATGTAGCCCTCGTATTTGACGGCGATCTCCACGCTCTCGGCGAGTGCGGGCGGGAAGGCGCGGCAGCCCGCATCAAAATCGCGCAGGTCGTCATAGGTGAGCTGCGGTCGACGCAGCAGCGCGATGAGCGGGCTGCCGGCGTGCACCTCCGCCGTGCCGCGCGAAGTCAACAGCGCGTTGAGCGCGTCGGACGAGGGGACGCCCGTGTGCTCGAGGCGCTTGATCTCGCGGCGCACCGCGTCGTATTTGCCCACGACCTTTTGCAGCGTTTCATCGCTGACAAGGCCAAGCTCGTGGCCGATGGGCGCAAGGCGCTCGTCGGCATTGTCCTGGCGGAGGATGAGGCGGTACTCGCTGCGGCTCGTCATCATGCGGTAGGGCTCGTTCGTTCCCTTGGTCACAAGGTCGTCGATGAGTGTACCGATGTACGCCTGCTCACGGCCCAGAATGAACGGCGTCTCGCCCTTTAATTTGCGTGCGGCGTTCACGCCCGCGACGAAGCCCTGCACCGCCGCCTCCTCGTAGCCCGACGAGCCGTTGAACTGTCCCGCGCCGTACAGGCCCGAAATGTGCTTGTATTCAAGCGTCGGGTAGAGCGCGGTCGGGTCGATGCAGTCATATTCGATGGCGTAGGCCGGGCGCATGATCTCCGCGTGCTCAAGGCCCTTGACCGAGTGCAGCATTTCGATCTGCACCTCCTCGGGCATGGACGACGAAAAGCCCTGAATATAGAGTTCTTCTGTATCGAGGCCCATGGGCTCGATGAAGAGCTGATGGCGGGGCTTGTCGGGAAAGCGGACGATCTTTGTCTCGATACTCGGGCAGTAGCGCGGACCGA
>CAJMSL010000154.1 GCA_905216045.1 uncultured bacterium | reverse complement strand
GCACGCGAGCGCGAGCTTGAGCACCGTGAACGCCATGCTGCCGTCGAGTACATCGTGGCGCACGGCATCGCTTCGTCCATCGAAGGGCGTCGCGCCATCATTGGTTCGGCGCACTTTGTATTCGAGGATGAGGGCGCACAGCTCGAGTCCGACATTAAGGAGCAAATCGAGCTCCAGATGGAGGGCCTGTCGCCGCTGTATCTGGCGGTCGACGGCACGGTCGTGGGCGTGCTCGGCATCGAGGATCCGCTCAAGCCCGGGGTCCGCGAGGCCATCGCCGACCTGCATGCGCTGGGCGTCAAGCATGTCGTTATGCTCACAGGCGATTCCGAGCGCACGGCCGAGCGCATTGCACGAGAAGCAGGTGTCGACGAGTTTAAGGCCGAACTGCTACCCGAGGACAAGTACGCCTATGTGGAGCGCATTAAGGGCGAGGGGCGCCACGTTGCCATGGTGGGCGACGGCGTCAACGATTCGCCGGCGCTCGGGTTGGCCGACGTGGGGCTGGCAATGGGTGGTGGAAGCGATATTGCCAAGGAGGTTGCCGATATCATCCTGACCGATACGGATCTCGCCACGATCGTGCGCCTGCGCCGCATGAGCCAGGGCCTCGTTGATCGTCTGACGAGCTCCTACTCTAAGGTGATGCTCACCAACTCGGCGCTGCTGGCGCTCGGCATTACCGGCACGATTACGCCGCAGGCGTCGTCGCTGCTGCACAACGGCTCGACGATTGCCTACAGCCTGAGCAACGCGAAAGCGTACCTGCGCTAGCGTTTTTGCTTGAGTTTATGGCCTGCATTCGGACGGTGTTGCATCCGCCAGAATGCAGGCCTTTTGCGTTTGACCATGTGCTAGCAGCAATATATAGTGATGCTAGCAGAGATAGCAGGAGTCGAAGGTGAGGTTGAGATGGGTGCTGTTGGCGGCATGGCG
The DNA here is from genome assembly GCA_905216045.1 of uncultured bacterium. Classification (GTDB taxonomy): domain Bacteria; phylum Actinomycetota; class Coriobacteriia; order Coriobacteriales; family Coriobacteriaceae; genus Collinsella. The sequence continues at coordinate 3,135 of CAJMSL010000154.1, read as the reverse complement.
CAGGTGAACGTTCGCGTTGATCGTCAGGTCAAGGACCATGCGGAGGAAGCGTTGCGGCTTTCGGGCGCCTCGCTGCCCGAGCTTATCAAAAAGGTCATAGCGAAGGTTGCACAGGGCGGCGGTTCGTGCGAAGAGGTGTTGTCGGCCGTTGACGACCAACTGCCTAGTGCTGGTGCCACATCGCCGTTTGCCGCATCATGGGCGGCGGCGGATCAGCTTTACGCGGACCTGGGCATCGCTACGTCGTCTACATCCGATGACCGCGATTGGGACACAGTCTATTCCGAAGCCATGGACGAGCGCTGTCGCCAAAAGGGGATGATCCTGTGAGCGGGGCTCCCCTCAAAATAATGGTGGATGCCAACGTATGGGTTGATTCGTTTTGCGCCGACCATGCCGAGTCGTTTGCCGCGCGTGCGTTTATTGGGCAGGCGACGGAGGCGGGGGCATTGCTGTTCTTTCCGGTGCATATCGCTAAGGACGTGCTGTACGTTGTCCAACACGAGCTGAAGCGTAGCGTTCTTGCCAGCGGGGGAGCACTCGACGAGGTTTCTGCCCGCGCGATTGGCGATGCGGCGCTGGCGTTTGTTCGGAACATGACCGAAAACGCCACGGCCGTGGGCGCTGATGCATCGGACCTTTGGCTGGCCGACAAATACTTAGCGCTCCATCGCGATTACGAGGACAACTTGGTGCTCGCCGCGTGCAAGCGCGCGCAGGTCGATTACTTGGTGACCAACGATCGCAAGCTGCTCGAACATGCCGATCTTGCAGCAAAGACCCCGCGCCAAATGATGCCGATTCTTGCTTTAGCCGAACGCGGCGGCGCGGCTATCGGTTGACGCGAACTGTTTGCGGACCTCTTGGACGACGATGCGCCAAGGGGCCCGCGTCTGCTATTTACAAAAGCTCGGCCTTGATGGCGTGACTTTCTGCGAGCTGCTCGGCTGCCTTTTCGTCGGAGCTCTTGAGTGCGGCTAAGCTGCGGTAGACCCACTCGTTGACCTGGGTGTTCTTGACGCCCGCGGTCTGCATAAGGGCGCCTACCTCGCGGATTGCTGCGAGCAGGTCGGCTTTGGGGCCCGCGAGCTCGACCTCGATGCCGTGGTAGGCGGGCACGCCGCGGTTCTCACTCACGTGGTCGATAAAGCCCTCGACGGTCTTAAGCTGCTGGGCGAGAGCCGCATCATCGTCAGTGTCCAGCGCGACGAGTGCGTTCGATACCGTGAGGGCGGGATGTCCGCAGGGGACAAAGCCTTCGATGACATCCATCGCTTCGGTAATGGTTGAGCCCAGGCCTGCGAGGGCATTGACGAGTTGCTGCTTGGCATCCATAACGGTCCTTTCGACGGTTCAATTTTGCGTGGCGAAAATATACGTGACGCGATCGGTAGCAAAAGTGCGAAGTGCAGCGCACATTGAGGTCTTCACAGCTCGTGCATAGAACAGCTGTCTGCCTTTAGAACGTGGTAAGATAGCTATCCACGAGCGGGGTTCACCCCGCGTGTTCCTTGAAAAGTCGACGGTTATCGGGTGCTTGCAGCCTCGATGCCATCCAGACTTCCCGACATTCGGGGGCGACTGGTTTCGACACGATAGCTCTGAGAGAGGAAGCAAGCCGAGGTCTCCTCGCCTCGTTAAACAGGGGTACCGTCAAATTGAATTGACAACAACTCTTCTTTTGAGCCTATGGCTCTCGCTGCTTAGTTTATAGCGGCGCGTCAACCCGGTGATTTCCCCGACGCCGGCGCGACGTCATTTTAGGGGAATGCTCCTGCGCACGTAATCGGTATGGCGCAGGCTAAGACCGAACCGGTTGGGATGCCGCGAGCGTGTCGCTGCGCGCAAAGCGTCCGAGACAAAACCAGCGACTGAGCTTGGAGATGCCAATCAGGGGGCTTTCGTGGACCGGAGTTCGATTCTCCGCGCCTCCACCAATAGTTATAGGCAGGTAGAGAAGTGTCTCTACCTGCCTTTTTATTACTTACAGATACCGCGGAGAATCGAACTCTATGCAGGGCGCGAGCGTTAAGCAAACGCGAAGCGTTTGTAGCGAGCGGGCGAGGACGCCGACAGGCGGCCGAAGCCGGTGCGGATTTGCGAAGCAAATACGCGGATTCTCCGCGCAAAGCCTCAGCCAGATATAGATGCGATGCCGATTAAGCTCCGGCTGACCATGCCCCGCACCAACGCAAGTCCCAAACCGCGGAGAATCGAACTCTATGCAGGGCGCGGGCGTAAAGAAAACGTCGCGGCAGCGCAGGGTGGGACGTGCTTTCCCAATGGCGGCCCAGGCGGAAAGTCCATCCCGGAATCCGCGCTCAGACTGGGACGTAGTTTCCGGATGACACATCAAGCGGAAACCGCATCCCGGAATCTAAGCTCGGAATGGGATGCATTTTCCAGATGGCGGGCTCAGCGGAAACTGCGACCCGGAATCCGCGCTCAGAACGGGACGCGCTTTCCCGCCGACCGCCCCGCCCTCCTCAACTCCAAAACCTGCGCTCTCGCCATCCCAAAACTGGGTAGAAGAAAGCCAAAACGCAATCGCAGGAGGTCAATATGACTGCAGAAGATAAGGCAAAGAACGCCGGCAAGGTCGCGCTCGTCCTGGAGGGCGGTAGTTTTCGCGGGCAGTTTACCGCGGGCGTGCTCGACGTTCTCATGGAGGCTGGCGTCGAGATTCCGGCTGTCTACGGTGTATCGGCCGGCGCCCTCAACGGCGTGAACTACAAGTCGCACCAGATCGGTCGCGCCAACCGCAGCAACCTGGCATTCTGCAACGACAGCCGCTTCATGGGCGCCGCATCGGTTGCGTCCACGGGCTCTATTGTGGGTTACGACTTTATCTTCAATGATGTCCAGGACCGCCTGGATCCCTTTGACAACGAGACGTTCGACGCGAGCCCCATCGAGATGTACGCCGTCGCGACGGACATGCTCTTTGGAACCGCCACGTACCTCCCGGTCAAAAGCGCCGTGCTCGACCTCGATGCCGTGCGCGCCTCGACGTCGCTGCCGCTGGTGACGCCGCCGGTCGAGATTGACGGGCACAAATACGTCGACGGTGGCGTGGCCGATTCGGTCCCCATCGAGCACGAGCTGGAGGAGGCGGGCTTCGACCGCGCGGATGTC
>CAJMSL010000153.1 GCA_905216045.1 uncultured bacterium | reverse complement strand
GCTTACACGCAAAGAAGAGCTCATCGAGTCCGACCCCGCGTGGGGGCAGATCGTCTGCCGCTGCGAGACGGTGCCCGAGGCCGAGATCGTGGCCGCGATTCGACGCCGCCCGGGCGCGGTTTCGGTCGAAGGCGTCAAGCGCCGCTGCCGGGCCGGCATGGGTCGGTGCCAGAGTGGCTTTTGCCAGAGCCGCGTGGTGGCGATCATCGCGCGCGAGCTGGGCTGCGACCCCAGCGAGGTGCTGTTGGAGGATACCGGATCTTGGTTGGTTGAGGGACCGCTGAAGGGTGTGCGCTAGCATGGCGACATTTGATTCGCGCGCCGGACGCGCCAAAGCAGGAGCTACCGAGGCGGTGCAGACGCAGGTCTTCGACGTGGTCGTTATCGGCGGCGGACCTGCCGGCATGGCGGCCGCGCTGGCCGCGCATAAAGCAGGCGCACGCGTGGCCATCGTGGAGCGCGAGCAGCACCTGGGCGGCATCCTCCGCCAGTGCATCCACCCCGGATTTGGCCTGTCGCACTTTAAGCAGGAACTCACCGGCCCCGAGTACGCGCAGCGCTTTATCGACAAGGTGCGTGCGACCGACATCGTGCTGTTCTTGGACAGCATGGTGCTTGGGATTGATTCAGGCGAGAGCGAGGCTGTGGGCGCGCTAGATGCGGACAAGGCCGCGGGAACCGCCGCAGTCTATACCGTCACGCTCATGAGCCCCGCCGGCATGCTGCAGCTCACTGGACGGGCGGTCGTCCTTGCTATGGGATGCCGCGAGCGCACCCGCAGCGAGATCAAGATTCCTGGTAGCCGTCCCGCCGGCGTGTTTACGGCCGGCCTAGCACAGCGATACATCAATATCGAAAACCTCAAACCCGGCTCGCGCGCCGTCATTTTGGGCTCGGGCGATATCGGGCTGATCATGGCACGTCGCTGCACGCTCGAGGGGATTTCGGTCGAAGGCGTGTACGAGCTCATGCCGTACGCCAACGGTCTGCGCCGCAATGTAAAAAACTGCCTGGACGACTTTGGAATTCCGCTGCATCTGTCCACCACCGTAACACGCGTGATCGGGCACGACCGCGTGGAAGCCGTCGAGGTGAGCCAAGTCGACGAGCGCCTGGCGCCCATTTCGGGGACCGAGCGCATTGTTCCGTGCGACACGCTGCTGCTTTCGGTAGGCCTGATTCCCGAGAATGAGCTTTCGGTTGCCGCGGGCGTAGAGCTTGACCCGCGCACGCGCGGCGCCGTGGTGGACCAGAGTCTGCAGACGGGTGTGCCGGGTATCTTTGCCTGCGGCAACGTGCTGCACGTGCACGACCTGGCCGACAACGTGACGACCGAGTCCGAGAGGGCTGGCGCAGCTGCGGCGGCGTGGGCGTTGAGGACCGGCGCGGGCGCCGTTCCAAACTGCGAGCTCACCGTCTCCCCTGCCGGCATTGCGGGATACGCGCTGCCGGGACGCATTACAGCCATGGCACTCACCAAGCTCAACTTCCGCGTGCGCCGACCGGTCGACGCCGCCCGCGTGCGCATCCTCGCAGGCGGTGAGGAACTGTTCGCCGGCAAGGTCCGTGCATTTAAGCCGAGCGTTATGGAATGCTTCCCACTGCCGGCAAAGGTGATTCAACGCGCACTCGACCTGGGTGCCAGCGAGATTGTTCTGTCCGTTGACCCCGTTCAGGAGGCGTAAAGCCATGAGCACGAACGCGATCGTAACGCTGCAGTTCAGCTGCACCACCTGCCCATCCGAGTGCCTCCTGACCGTAGAGGTAGAGCATGACGCAGACGGCGCCGTGGTAGAGGTGCGCTCCGTAACCGGCAACAACTGCCCACGCGGCGATAAGTTCGCACATCAGGAGCTCACCTGCCCCATGCGCGTACTCACCACCACCGTGGCCGTATCCGGAGGCGACGAAGCCCTTCTCCCCGTGCGCACGGCCGAAGCCATCCCACTGGAGCTTCACGCCCAAGCTATGGACCTCATCCGAGGCCTAGTCGTCAACGCCCCCATCCGCATGGGCGACGTCGTGCTAGAGAACCTCCTAGACACCAACATCGACCTCATCGCCAGCATGGACATCGACCCAGCCTAAGCAGCTCATTTGGGACGGGGCTCTTTTAGCTGCCCCGCCATCCACCCAGCCCTCTTCAATTGCGGTGAAATAGTTCCTGATTTCCGCCAAAACCCCGGCATCCAGGAACTATTCCACCGCAACTATCCTTGGAATCGGTATTTAGCTTGTGCCTACTTTAGTGCCATTTCAAAACTATGCCGGATTACGGGGCTGATTCGGAGACCCCTATCCATACCGGCTATTTTCGATTTTTGATAAGCCGTCTACCTGCAGTTTTAATTTCGCGATTTTTCTCATGGTTAAGTAATACAGGTCCAGCCCCGTAATCCGCCATACTTTCGAAACCAGCCCATTTGGGACATGCCTTTTATGACTACTTTTGCCCGAACGTTCGCTCAAATGATTTTTCTGGGACGGGGATTAAATAATCATTATGTGCCGAATGATTATTTAATCCCCGTCCCAGAAAAATCATTCCGCAAGTTTTACGCGGCCAAAATAGCCCCGTCCCAAATTGACTACCCTGGCATTGGGGATACCATGGTGGCAACCTAGCGAAAGGACGATGTATGGCACATGTCGATGACCAGCGCGTGGCGCGCGTGCTCGATGCGCTCGAGGCTCAGCACCCCGGCGCGCAGCTGCTCGTAAACGACCCATGGTCGATCTACTATCTAACCGGCTTTTATGCCGATATGTTCGAGCGTTTTTGCGGCGTGCTGCTCGCGCGCGATGCCGAGCCCGTAATCTTGGTTAACGCCCTGCATCAGCTGCCAGAGTACGACAATGCCCGCGTGGCCTACCACACCGATACCGACGTCGTGACCAATGCCATCGCACGAGAGGTCAATCCGACTAAGCCGCTCGGCATCGACACCGTCATGCGTTCCGGCTTTTTGATGCCCCTTATGGATCGTCATGCAGCGAGCGAGTTCTTCCTGGGCGACTTTGCCGTCACCGCTGCACGCACCCACAAGGACGAAGCCGAGCAGGAGCTCATGCGCGCATCCTCGGCCGCCAACGACGCCGTGATGGCCGACGCCATCAAGCTCGTTCACGAGGGCGTGACGGAGCGCGAAATTGCCGACCAGATGCTCGGCCTGTACCGCAAGCACAACTGCGAGGGCTTTAGCTTTCCGCCCATCGTAAGCTTTGGTGCCAACGCCGGAGACCCGCATCACGAGCCCGCCAACACCGTACTCAAGCGCGGCGACGTGGTGCTGTTCGACATTGGCGGACGCCACCGCAACTACTGCTCGGACATGACGCGCACGTTCTTTTGGGGCGAGCCGGACGAGGAGACGGCTCGCATCTACGACATCGTGCGCCGCGCCAACGAGACCGCCGAGGCGCTCATCGCACCGGGCGTGCGCATGTGCGACCTGGACCGCGCCGCGCGCGACGTGATTGAGGATGCGGGCTATGGGCAGTACTTTACTCATCGCCTGGGACACTCGATTGGTCTGCAGGACCACGAGCCAGGCGACGTTTCGCTTGTCAACGAGCAAGTCGTAGAGCCGGGCATGACGTTCTCCATCGAGCCGGGCATCTACCTCCCCGGCCGCACCGGCGTCCGCATCGAGGACTTGGCCCTAGTTACCGAGTCCGGCGTCGAGATTCTCAACGCATACCCCCACGATCCCGTCCGCCTAGACTAGCCAATGTGACAAAGGGACAGCCCCTTTGTCACATTGCGATTACGTCGCGCCACGAAAACGAGCTATCTACTACGTTTAACCCGCATGGGTCGACCATGCGGGTCTTTTTTGAAAAATGGCAGGCCCTCTACCTGCAGTTTTGATTTCGCAATTCTCGGTATGGTCGAGGGTTGCCGGTCAAACGTAGTAAATAGGCCCATTTCGTGGCAAGCGAGTCAACTCGGGGCACAGGACAGCCAAAATGGCCCCATCCCAAATTAGCTGCTTTTGAGTTGCGGTGATATACGGACTGTTTAAGGCTTCTAGCCCATAAAACAGTCCCCATTTCACCGCAACTGATGAGGGGATGGGTTAG
>CAJMSL010000152.1 GCA_905216045.1 uncultured bacterium | reverse complement strand
TATTGCAGGTGGGGCGGCTCTGGGCGGCGTGGACCTCGCCGTCAAACAGACCGATCACCGCGGTCACGCTTTTGGTGGGCATGAGCAGGCTGGTGGGCGTGACGGTAAGCCCGATGAGCCGCGTGGCGTTGAGCGCATTGACGATCGAGCGCTGGGCCGAGAGCGGGCAGTCGCCGTAGCCGGGACTAAAGCGCCAGTTGCCGGCGAGCCCATGAACGGCGGCGTCCGTCTTGACCTGCTGGTCCATTTGCTCAACGGCGGCTTCCACGTAAGCGGAGCACGCGGCGTCGAGCACGGCGCCCTCCAGGGGATGTTGGGCTCCCGTGGTGCGCAGGCGACGCTCGGCGTCCATGCCGAGGGTGCATGCCATGAGCGCGGCAAAGCGGGCATCTTTGAGATGTCGATAGATATCGCGACCTCGCAGCTCAACGTTGGTGCCGACCAAGCGAATGCAAGGCTCACTTTGTTCGTCCACGCCCGTGGCATCGACGGCAAACACGCGGCGCACGCCACGAGGCTCAATGTCCAGTTCCAGACGCTCGACCACAAGCTCAATACGTCGTGACAGCTCGGGCTCAATCTGCTGGCCGCCGTAACCCAGATACCGCAGCATCTCGGCACGGTCGACACGGGGATGGTACGCAGCATCGACACGGTAAAGCGCCGGCGACGCAAGGTCGGCCGGCACTTCGACAGCGGTTGTATCGATGTGCGGTTTTTCCATTACCCCAGGCGCTCCATAATGGTCGCGGCGATCGCAGGACGGTTCATAGTGTACAGGTGCAGGCCGTCGGCGCCGTGCTCCTTGAGGTCGCAAAGCTGGCGGGCGGCATAATCTACACCGGCTGCCTGCAGGCTCTCGGGGTCATTCTCGTACTTGGCGAGAATCTTGATGACGGGGGAGGGCAGCGACGCGCCGCACATAAAGACCATGCGGCTGATCTGCGACTTGCCCATAAACGGCATGATGCCCGCGGTAATGGGCACGGTGATGCCGGCCTTGTCGGCAAGCTCGCGAAAACGGTAGAAGCACTCGTTATCAAAGAAGAGCTGCGTCACAAAGAAGCTCGCGCCGGCGTCCTGCTTTTGCTTGAGGTGTTCGACCGAGAGGTTGAGATCCTCACAGGCAATGTGGCCCTCGGGGTAGGCTGCGGCGCCCACGCAAAAGCCGGCGTCGACGAGCTCGGGGATGAGGTCACGGGCGTAGGCGTAGTCGGAGGCAGGCTTGTCGTCCTCAGTCGCGCCAGCGGGAAGATCACCACGCAGGGCCAGGATGTTTTCAACCCCGGCGGCGCGATACTCGTCGATCTTGGCGGCGATATCGGCATGCGAGCGGCCCACGCAGGTAAGGTGTGCCACCGAGGGCGTGTCGAATTCGCTCGAAATCATATGCGCGATGGGGGCGGTGGTGGCACCGTTGCCCGAGCCGCCGGCCGAGCAGGTGACCGAGACAAAGCTCGGCGAAAGCTTGCACAGATTGCCTGCCACTTCGCGAGCCGTGTCGAGGGTCAGCTCGCCCTTGGGCGGGAACATCTCAAACGAAACGGGCGCGGTGCCCTGGGATGCTGCCTGCTTAAAAACCTCGTCGACGCGCATATCGTGCTCCTCTAGATACGTAATAGTGTGATGTGTTGTAAGGATTCTACAGCACCACTGTGTCACGGTGGAGTTTCACTCGTTATTCGGGGATACCAATCAAAGATGCCTTGCTATCGGCTTTCTCTATAACAGAGCGGCTAATCTAGGCACGGACTATAAAGACTGGTATCTGATGCAAAATACCAGTTAATAGAGCTCCATCCCAAATTGACTACCCTTAAACCATGGGGAGAGGTCTGCAATTTATGCAGTTGATTGGCTGTTGAGGGTGGCAACGCCGCCTCGATAGGGTAACCTCATTGATTGGTTTCGCGACAGCAACATAACGGTAATGTCGCGGAAACACGGCGAGTCTAAGCTATGACTCGTTCGTTAGTAATCAACACCGCTTCTCACGCGGTGCCGATACGAAGGGAGTTCCGTATGGCCGAACTTACTGACCGCTTCGGGACCATGGTGTTCTCTGAGGAAGTCATGAAGGACTACCTCCCCAAGGACATTTGGAAGCGCCTTGCTGCAACCCTCGAGGGCGGTGAGCCGCTCGACCTGGATGTGGCCAACGCCGTTGCCCATGCCATGAAGGTCTGGGCCATCTCCAAGGGTGCGACGCACTATGCGCACTGGTTCCAGCCGCTTTCGGGCATTACTTCCGAGAAGCACGACAGCTTCCTGGAGCCCAACCACGACGGCACCGCCATTACCAAGTTTACGGGCAAGAACCTCATCCAGGGCGAGCCCGATGCCTCCAGCTTCCCCAACGGCGGCCTGCGCGCCACCTTCGAGGCCCGTGGCTACACCGCTTGGGATCCCACTAGCCCCGCCTTTATCAAGGACGACGTCCTGTGCATCCCCACGGCTTTCTGCTCCTACACGGGCGAGGCCCTGGACAAGAAGACCCCGCTGCTGCGCTCCATGACCGCGCTCTCGCGTGAGTCCAAGCGTGTTTTGGCGCTGTTTGGCAAGACCCCCAAGAAGGTCGTTCCTTCCGTGGGCGACGAGCAGGAGTACTTCCTGATCAAGAAGGACGCCTATCGCAAGCGCAAGGACCTGGTCATCACCGGCCGAACCCTCTTTGGTGCTGCTCCCTGCAAGGGCCAGGAGCTCGAGGAGCACTACTTTGGCGCTATCCGCCCCACCGTCTCGGCCTATATGAAGGACCTGGACGATGAACTGTGGGCGCTTGGCATTCCCGCCAAGACCAAGCACAACGAGGTTGCTCCCTGCCAGCATGAGCTCGCACCGGTCTATGGCGAGGTCAACGAGGCCATCGACCAGAATCTGGTCATGATGGAGAAGATGAAGCTCATCGCCTCCCGCCACGACTTGGTCTGCCTACTGCACGAGAAGCCCTTTGAGGGCATCAATGGTTCGGGCAAGCACAACAACTGGTCGCTTGGCACCGAGTCCGAGAACCTGCTCGATCCGGGCGACACCCCGCTCGACAACCTGCAGTTCATCGTCTTCCTCACCGCGGTGATCGAGGCCGTCGATAACTATCAGGAGCTCCTGCGTGCCTCCGTTGCCTCGGCCGGTAACGACCATCGTCTGGGCGCCAATGAGGCTCCTCCGGCGATTATGTCCATCTTCCTGGGCGACCAGCTTACCGAGGTCGTCGAGAAGATCATCGATGGCAAGGCTTCCGTCCATGCCACGCGCGGCGTGCTCGACCTGGGCGCCGATACCCTGCCCAAGCTGATGCAGGACAACACCGACCGCAACCGCACCTCCCCGTTTGCCTTCACCGGCAACAAGTTCGAGTTCCGTGCCTGCGGCTCCGAGCAGAACGTCTCCGACTCCAACCTGGTGCTCGATGCCGCCGTGGCCAAGTCGCTCAAGTCCTTCGCCGACGCGCTTGAGGGTACGCCCGAGGATAAGTTCCAGGACGCTGCGCTCGAGTATTGCAAGAAGGTCCTGACCGACCACCAGCGCATCCTCTTCTCCGGCGATGGCTACTCCGATGAGTGGCCCGTTGAGGCCGAGAAGCGCGGCCTTGCCAACAACAAGACCACGGCCGACGCCCTGCCCGCGTTTGTTTCCGATAAGGCCATTGCGCTCTTTGAGGAGACGGGTGTCCTGACCAAGGCCGAGGCTCAGTGCCGCTACGACTGCAAGCTCGAGAAGTACAACAAGCTCATGAACATCGAGGCTACCACGATGGTTCGCGAGGCGCGTCGTACCTATCGCCCGGTCATTACCGCCTATGCCACCAAGGTCGCTAAGGGCCTTGAGACTATTCGTGCCGCCGGTGCCGAGGCCGCCATGCAGTGCGAGCAGAACACGCTCAACAAGCTCTGCAACGGTATCACCACCATCAACGACTCCATCAAGGCGCTCGACGCCGTGCATCAGAAGGCCGAGGGCCTCGATGGCCAGGAGCAGGCCAACGTGTATGCACACGAGGTCGTTCCCGCTATGGATACGCTGCGCGCCGCCGTGGATGCCATGGAGGAGATCGTGGCTGCCGCTATGGAGAACGCCAGGGATGCTC
>CAJMSL010000151.1 GCA_905216045.1 uncultured bacterium | reverse complement strand
GGGAAACGAAAAAGCCCGGTTTAAAACCGGGCTCGAACAAACACGCCTATTGACAATGGCTTTCTCATATTAAAGGGGTCGCCGCCGCTAAGGCGTTGACCCCTTAATCCAAGCAACGGCGCTGCCCAGCTTTCCAGAACTTGGGCTGCCGTCGACACTATTCTACCCACGAATGACATTTTGAACAATCGGCAATGCCGCTCCAAAAGCCAGGCACAACTGGCACAACCTAGGCGGTCGCTGAATGTGACAAAGGGACTGCCCTTTGTCACATTCCAAATATTGCCTTTACGTGTTGATACACATGGTGTGCAATAATACTCGCACTGTGCAATAGCGTACAGTCTGAGTAACAAGGAGGACGCTTGTCCCAGCTCGAGAAATGTGATCGCCGGTCCCTTCGCTCGCAGCGCGCCCTTCGCCAGGCGCTTGCCAGCGAGCTTGCCGAAAGCGGCGACCTTTCGCGCATTAACGTCGCGTCGCTCACCGAGCGCGCCGGTCTTACGCGTCGAACGTTCTATTCGCACTACCGCGATATCCCCGACTTTATCAGCCAGATCGAGGACGGCCTGCTTGCCGAGATTCGCGAGCGGGTGGAGCTTATCACCGCAGCTCAATTACCCGATCTTTACCGCAACATCGACGAGCTCGAGCCGGCACCCGGTTCGGTTGAGCTGCTTCGCTATCTTGCGGCTAATCGCGACCTTATCGGGGCCCTACTGGGCCCGGGCGGCGACCCCGCCTTTATTAAAAAGATCATCGATACCGCACGCGAGGCCGTGGTGCCGCGTGCACAGACGGGCATCTTGGGCCTGGCACTGGGCACCTTCTTTGACTACTACGTTACCTATGTCGTGAGTGCCGAGGTCGGCCTGATTCAGCGCTGGTTTGAGCGTGGGCTCACCGAATCGCCCGAGACCATGGCGCGTATTATGACGGTTATCGCTTTTGTGCGTCCCGGCGACTTATATGGCCAACCCATCGATATCAACGTGCCGGAATACGGCTTGAAGCTATTGAACCTGCAGCTCGAGGATGCGGCCGACACCGTCGCAACCGTCGAGTCCAACAACTAAGAGGAGAGACAGATGAGCAAACTCGTCGAGGGCATCAAGGACCGCATGGTCGCTGCCGCACGCGAGGCCGCGCCCGCCGTGGTGGACGCCGCGCAGAAGGCCGCGACCGCGGCTGCCGAGAAAGTTGCCGAGGCGGTTGCCGAGGCCAAGAATGCGGCAGGAGAGACGTCCGTCGCTAGCGAGCCCGTCACTGCCGCTGAGCCCGTAGCCGCCGCCCACGCCCCCGAAGGCGCAATTTTCAACCCCGAGGCCGCCCGCGGCAACCTGCACCTGGGCATCGACGTGGGCTCCACCACTGTTAAGCTCGCTGTGCTCAACGACGACAACCAGATTGTCTACGCCAAGTACCAGCGCCACCACACCGACGTCCGTGCCTGCGCCCGCGACTTGTTCGAGGGTGCTGCGACCGTGCTGCCGACGGCCCAAATGACCTGCGCCATCACCGGTTCGGGCGGCCTGCTGCTGTCCCAGTGGCTCGACCTGGAGTTTGTCCAGGAGGTCATCGCCAGCAAGCGTGCCGTCGAGACCCTCATCCCGGCCACCGATGTCGCCATCGAGCTGGGCGGCGAGGACGCCAAGATCATCTACTTCGACAACGGCATCGAGCAGCGCATGAACGGCACCTGCGCCGGCGGCACGGGCGCGTTCATCGACCAGATGGCCACTCTGCTGCACACCGACGCCAGCGGCCTTAACGAACTCGCGGCCAACGCCACCACCATCTATCCCATCGCCAGCCGCTGCGGCGTTTTTGCCAAGACCGACGTCCAGCCGCTGCTCAACGAGGGCGCCCGCCCCGAGGACGTGGCCGCCTCCATCTTCCAGGCTGTCGTGACCCAGACCATCTCGGGTCTGGCGTGCGGTCGTCCCATCCGCGGCAACGTCGCCTTCCTGGGCGGCCCGCTGCAGTATCTCTCCGAGCTGCGCCACCGCTTCTACCTCACGCTCAACCTGGACGAGGAGCACCGCATCGTGCCCCAAAACGCCCATCTGTTTGTGGCGAGCGGCGCCGCCATGGCGCACGAGTCCAACAAGCTCAGCTCATTCCCGCAGCTCATCGAGGCCATCGATGCCCTGGGCGACACGCAGGGTGCCGAGGTCGAGCGCCTGGACCCGCTCTTTGCCACCGACGAGGATTTTGCCGAGTTCAAGGGTCGCCACGACCAGGAAGTCGTCCCCAAGGGCAAGCTCGAAGGCTTCACCGGCCGCGTGTTCAGCGGCAGCGACGCCGGGTCCACCACCATGAAGGCCGCGCTCGTGGGCGAGGACGGCCAGCTGCTGCACACCTGGTACGGCAACAACAACGGCGACATCCTGGGCACGGCCAAGGTCATCATGGCCGATTTCTACAACCACATCCCCGCCGGCTGCACCATCGGCCACGTGACCACCACGGGTTACGGCGAGGCGCTGCTCATCGAGGCCCTCAAGGCCGATTCCGGCGAGATCGAGACCGTCGCGCACCTGCGCGGCGCCAAGGCATTCCTGCCCGGTGTCGAGTTTATCCTGGACATCGGCGGCCAGGACATGAAGTGCCTGCGCGTCAAGGACGGCGTTATCGAGCACATCATGCTCAACGAGGCCTGCTCGTCGGGCTGCGGCAGCTTTATCGAGAGTTTCGCCGTGTCTATGAACATGGACGTGCGTGCGTTCGCCGATGCCGCCATCCATGCAAAGGCCCCCGTCGACCTGGGCAGCCGCTGCACGGTCTTTATGAACTCGCGCGTCAAGCAGGCGCAAAAGGAAGGCGCCACGGTGGGCGACATCGCGGCCGGCTTGTCCTATTCCGTCATCAAGAATGCCCTGTTCAAGGTCATTAAGCTGCGCGACCCCAAGGAGATTGGCAACCAGGTGATCGTCCAGGGCGGCACCTTTATGTCCGATGCCACGCTGCGCGCGTTTGAGCAGCTCACGGGCGTTCATGCCGTGCGCCCCGACATCGCCGGCTGCATGGGCGCCTACGGTGCGGCCCTGCTCGCCCGCGATCGCGCCGGCGCCGACGGCACCTCGACCATCCTTTCGGCCGAGGACATCGCGCACCTCACCGTGACGCAAAAGCATGTCCGCTGCGGCCGTTGCTCCAACAACTGCCAGCTTACCGTCAACGACTTTGGCGGCGGCAGGCGCTTCATTACCGGCAACCGCTGCGAGAAGGGTGCCGGCCACAAAAAGCAGAAGACCGAGGCCCCCAACCTCTTCAAAAAGAAAAACGAGCTGCTGTTTAACCGCGAGGTGCTGAGCCCCGACGAGGCCCCGCGCGGCACCGTGGGTATCCCGCGCGCACTCAACATGTACGAGAACTACCCCTTCTGGCACGCGTTCTTTACGCGCTTGGGCTTTAGCGTACAGCTGTCCGACCAGTCGAGCAAGAAGACCTACCAGGCGGGCATCGAGTCCATGCCGTCCGAGAGCGTGTGCTATCCGGCCAAGATGAGCCACGGCCACGTGATGAACCTCATCGACCGCGACGTCGACTTTATCTGGATGCCGTGCGTGCGCTGGGAGCGCAAGGAGGACCCGACGGCCGGCAACTGCTATAACTGCCCCATCGTCATGAGCTACCCCACGGCGCTGGCGCTCAATATCGACGAGATTCGCGAGCAGAACATCGAGTTCCTGTATCCGTTTGTGCCCTATCACGACAAGACCGAGCTCAAGCGCCGCCTGTACCAGGTGCTCGCCGTCGACCGTGTGGCCGATGCTGAGGCCGGTCGCGGTCGCGTGCGCGGTCCTAAAATCACGCGCTCCGAGGTTGATGCCGCCGTCAACGCTGCTTTTGAGGCCGACGCGCGCTTCCACGAGGATATCCAGACCATGGGCGAGGAGGCGCTCAAGTGGGTCGAGGACCATGGCGGTCACGGCATCGTGCTCGCCGGTCGTCCCTACCATAACGACCCCGAGATCAACCATGCCCTGCCCGAGCTTATCTCGAGCTTTGGCTTTGCGGTCTTTACCGAGGATTCGCTCGCGCATCTGGTGAAGCCCGAGCGTCCGATTCGCGTCGTCGATCAGTGGATGTATCACCGCCGCC
>CAJMSL010000150.1 GCA_905216045.1 uncultured bacterium | reverse complement strand
CTCACTCTGTCGGTGGGCTGCAACGCTCTCGTTAAAGGCTGAACCAAGATCGACGCCGGACTTGACCTCACGTGCCTCGTCGGTGTTCTGCTTGATCGAAAACAATGCCATGCCACGACCGTGAACGCCCCAACGGTCCATCTTCATGCTCTCGAGCTTGGAGGTAACGCGGGCATCGAAGATTCGCTCTTGCATATCCTGCGGAACGCCCGAACCGTTATCCAGAAAGACAAGCGTGCGGACGCCATCTTCCTTGGTCGTGGCGAGATAGACCTTGTCGGCGCCGGCATCGCGAGCATTACGGAGCATTTCGATGACGATATCCTCGACATGCTGAATGTCGTGTTTTGCCTGGCGCCGCTCGGCCTCCGAAACGCGGAGGCGGACATACCCCTCGCCAAGGTTCTCCTCGACGCGAAGGTTGCCCTCCCCCGACATCGACGCGATAAATGAGATGAGCTCGTTCGCGTCGCTCATGTTATTTAGCGATATCGACAGCGCGGCTCTCGCGAATCACGACGACGCGCACCTGACCGGGATACTCCATCTCTTCCTCGATCTGATGGGCGATATCGTGAGCCAGGACCGTGGACTGGGCATCGGAGATCTTGTCCGGCTGAACCATAACGTGGACCTCGCGACCAGCCTGCATGGCATAGGTACGCTCGACGCCTTCATGGGAGTTGGCAATCTCCTCGAGCTTCTCAAGACGCTTGATGTAGTTCTCGGCAGACTCGCGACGGGCACCGGGGCGAGAGGCGGAGACGGCATCGGCGGCCTGTACCAGGACATCGAGCACCGTGTTGGGGTCGACATCGGCATGGTGAGCCTCGATAGCGTGAACGATAACGGGCTTCTCGCCATAACGGCGGGCAAGCTCGGCGCCGATGACGGCATGCGGGCCCTCGACGTCGTGGTCGATTGCCTTACCCAGGTCGTGCAGCAGGCCGGCGCGCTTAGCGGTCACAACGTCCAGGCCAAGCTCGGAAGCCATCACGCCGCACAGATCGGAAACCTCGAGGGAGTGCTGAAGCACATTCTGACCAAACGAGGTACGGTAGCGCAGGGCACCAAGGGTCTTGACGATCTCGGGGTGCAGGTCGTGGATACCGGTATCAAAGGCAGCCTGCTCGCCAGCCTCGCGCACGCGCTGCTGAACCAGGTCGGCAGCCTTGTGATACATCTCCTCAATGCGGGCGGGGTGAATGCGGCCGTCGGCGATGAGGTTCTCGAGGGCAACACGGGCGGTCTCACGACGGACCGGGTCGAAGCTCGAAAGAACGACGGTCTCAGGCGTGTCGTCGATCACGAGGTTGACGCCGGAAACCTGCTCGAAGGTCCGGATGTTGCGACCCTCGCGACCGATGATACGGCCCTTGAGGTCATCAGAGGGAATGTGCACGGAGGTAACGGTGACCTCGGCTGTGTGGTCGGCAGCGCAGCGCTGAATCGCCAGGGACAGAATCTCCTGGGCGGTCTTGTGGCACTCGGCGCGAACCTGCTGCTCGGACTCGCGAATGATCGTGGCAGCCTCGTGGGTGACCTCGCCGCGAACCTTATCGAGGAGCTCCTTGTGGGCGTCCTCACGGGTCAGGTCGGCGATACGCTCGAGCTCGGAGGTCTGCTTGGCGCAGAGCTCCTCAAGCTCGCGGGAGCGCTTCTCGACCTGACCGGCCTGGCTGGACAGCTGGTGCTCACGCTTGTCGAGAGCGTCGTTTCGGTGATCAAGGGACTCCTCGCGCTGCATCACACGGTTCTCGAGCGTACGAATCTCGCTCTTACGCTGCTTGTCCTCGGCCTCGGCGGCCTGCTTGTTCTTGATGATCTCCTCTTTAGCCTCGAGCAGAGCCTCTTTTTTGAGGGTCTCGGCCTGACGCATAGCATCACCGATCAGGGACTCAGCCTGTGCGTGTGCCGACTGGATCTTTTCGTCGGCCTCGTGAAGACTACCCTGCTTGGCGGTGCGCATGTAGGCAATGGCGGCGATGGCACCCAAAACGATGCCAACGAGCGCTGCGATGATAGGCATGCTCACTCCTTTTTATGGATTCGTTACACAACAAAGCGAACCGTCCTTACGAACGGCTCGCGACATTTGAGTAATATGGGCGCAGCTTATGCGGGTCGGATACAGATAAACATATAAACAAACTCATCACAGATGAGCACATATCACAAAGCAAATGACAGTGTTTATCGTACGTTGAACCACAACAACTGTCAAATAAATGGCCCCGGCACGGCGGCTAAAACACGGTGAACGGCAGGGCCACAAAACACATACGCCTAAACCGCACATTCCTCGCGTTCGGCATCGAGACGTGCCTTAACGGCATCGGCGGCGACGTGATACGAGAAGCCCTTGCCCATTAAAAACCGAACCAGTTTTTCGAATTCGCGCGTCTCTGGAACACGCCGCTTGGCGAGCAGGGCTGACGCACGCGCCAAATCGTCTTCGACGGCAAAATAATCCTGGGGATAACCGGGAATGTCATCGAGCACGACATGACGGCGCTTGAGCTCGGTCTCGATTTTGCGCTGTCCCCAACCGCGCCGCTTGCGCTCCTCGATAAAGTACGAGCAAAAGCGGTTCTCGTCTAAAAAGTGATACTCGGTGGCGCGCTCGACGGCGAAATCGATTGCGGGCTGGTGAAAGCCGTAGCGAGCCAGCTTGTCACGGACCTCGCCCGTCGCATGGTCGCGGCGCGATAACATCTCGGTCACCATGGTAAGTGCACATTTACGCTCGATGAGCTGCACCGCCTCACGAAAGTTGTCCCAATCACAGGGAAGATCGGGGCGGTTTTAGACATACAGGCGCGCGACCCGCACGGGAATCCAAATGAACCGCTCAAAACCGCCCTCAAGCTCACAATCGATATGTGCGCAAGGCTTTTTGGACGCATACCCGCTCGAGAACGAGGAGGCCGCCTTCTTATCGGGAAAGACGACCGTGGCCTCGGTCACCGTATACGACATGAGCGTAACCGCTACTCGTCGTCATCATCGAGCATGGCGGAACCATCGATGGCGTAAAGCTCATCAAACTCCTCAGGCGCAGGCTGATCGGTCAGCTCGACCTCGGACGGAGCATCGTCATCAAACTCAAGTCCGCAGGCAAGGCGGACCTTATGCTCAATCTCGTCGGCACAATCGGGGTGTTCGCGCAGGAACGCCTTGGCGGCCTCGCGACCGTTGCCGAGCTTGTCCTCGCCATAGGCAAACCAGGAGCCCATCTTCTTGCAGATGCCGCACTCGACAGCCATGTCCAGAATCGAGCCCTCCTTAGAGATGCCCGTACCGTACATGATGTCGAACTCAGCAGAACGGAACGGAGCCGCCACCTTGTTCTTAACGACCTTGGCGCGCACGCGGTTACCGATAACCTCGTCCTTAAGCTTAATGCTGTCGATGCGGCGAATGTCGATACGAACCGAAGAGAAGAACTTAAGGGCGCGGCCGCCCGTCGTAGTCTCGGGGTTGCCGAACATGACGCCGATCTTCTCACGCAGCTGGTTAATGAAGATGCACGTCGTGTTGGACTTGGACAGCGAGCCGGCGAGCTTGCGGAGCGCCTGGCTCATCAGGCGAGCCTGAAGACCGACCGTAGTGTCGCCGATTTCTCCCTCGATCTCGGCACGCGGGGTCAGCGCGGCGACGGAGTCGACGACGATGGCATCGATGGCACCAGAACGCACAAGCATGTCAACGATTTCGAGCGCCTGCTCACCCGTATCGGGCTGGGAAAGGAGCACCTCGTCGATTTCCACACCGATGCGCGCGGCATACGTGGGATCGAGCGCGTGCTCGGCATCGATAAATGCCACAACGCCACCCATTGCCTGGGCCTCGGCCAAGATCTCGAGCGAAAGCGGCGTCTTACCGGAGGACTCGGGACCGTAGATCTCGACGATTCGGCCGCGCGGCACACCGCCGATACCCAGAGCGGCATCGAGTGCCAGAGCGCCCGTAGGGATGGCCTCGACCTCGAGCTCGGGGCCACCGTCGCCGTACCTCATGATGGAACCCTGGCCGAATTTCTTCTCGATCTCGGCCTTGGTGGTGGCGATCATCTCATCGCGCTCTTTACCCGTCGTGCGAGCATGAACGGTACGTACGGGACCTGAATTCTTGGCCATGAATA
>CAJMSL010000149.1 GCA_905216045.1 uncultured bacterium | reverse complement strand
TGGCTCGCCGATGGCTCTGCTATCGCCGGTTCGGTGCTCACGCTCGCACAGGGCGTCAAGAACATCGTCGACTGGGGCATCGCCAGCGCCGATATCGCCATTCGCATGGCAACCGAGGTGCCGGCTCGCTCTGCGCACATCGAGGATAAGTGCGGCAGCATCATGCCAGGTCGCGACGCCGACTTTGTCGTGTTCGACCATGAGCTCACCCTCGTCGAGACGTATGTTGGCGGTCAGAGCGTCGGCAACGCCTTTACCGAGTAACGATAGAAAAAACGGCGGGCCCGAATCTGCTCGGACCCGCCGTATGGGTTAAACGCTCAAAAGCACCTTTACAGTTACAGCTTGTTAGCGATCTTCTTTGCCGTGCGCTTGACGCCGGCCACCAGGCCTCCTGCAGGATGCTCCTTCTCGTAGGCTAGACGCTTCACGCGCTTGGCATACTCTTCGACGATGATGTCGCCGTACTCGTCTTCGATCTTGTCGAAGAAGTCGACGGCGCCCTTAATTTCTTCAGCGGTCGGGTGTCCCTTTTGGACACCGCCGGTGAGTTTGAACGGCCCCCACGTATCAAAGCCGGGGCAGCCGTAGACCTCCATAAAGATGGCCTGCCTCATGCGGCAGATACCATCGATATCCTTGCCGTACCACTTGTTTTTGCCACCGTAGGTCATAAGGCCAAACACCTTGTTCTGCGGCTGCAGCACGTTCGTGAGCACGCGTGCCATGTCCTTGTCGATCTCGGAGTAATAGATGCCCGTGGCGACGCCAATCAGATGGTATTCGTGCAGGTCGGGGTACTCGTTTTTGCCAAGCGCCTTGACGTCGAGGGTATCGATTTCGGGGTGCGCCTCGACGATGGCGTCCACGAGCTTTTTCGTATTGCCGTGGTGGCGCGAGGCATAGAGGATGATGGTTCGCATAAGAAGGCCTTTCAGCTGTAATTGCATCAATGTCTGTATGGTGCCCCGTTGCATGCCTGGGATACCGGATGCATCGGTGAACGTGCGGGTTTGTCCTTTGGTCAGGGCCGAGACAGGTACTTGCGAGCAAAAGCAGTTGTTCGAAAGGATGGGCAATGAAATACGCTCTCTCCAACGATTCGATTTCTATTAAGGTGTCCACGGCTGGTGGTTCGTTTACCTCGATTGAGGCTGGAGGTCGCGAGTACTTGTGGCAGGGCGATCCCGCCGTGTGGTCCGGCCAAGCACCGATTTGCTTCCCGATTTGCGGAGGCTTGCGCGACAACAGCGCCATGACGTTTGCCGGGCATCATGTAAAGCTCGCTCGCCACGGGTTTGCGCGCAAACAGGAGTGGAAGCTGCTGAGCCAAGGCGAAAACGAGCTGGTGATGTGCCTGGCTTCGGAGAATAACGCCGCGCTGCTGAGCGATTATCCGTATCCGTTTAAGCTTGTCGCTCGCTATACGCTCGAGGACGCTGCCGTGCGCGTCTCCTATGAGGTGACCAACGAGGGAACCGAGGACATGCCGTTCTTTATCGGCGGTCATCCCGGCTTTAGGTGTCCGCTCGATGAGGGCGAGTCCTATACGGACTACGAGCTGCGCTTTGAGAAGGATGAGGCTGCGGAGCTCTGCACCGCCGTTCCTTCGACTGGCTTGATTGATGTGGACAGGCGCTCCAAGAACCCCATGGTTGGAAAGACGCTGCCTCTGTCACATGAGCTCTTCGATTTTGCGGAGACCATCTTTGACGTGCTCGAGAGCCGTCAGGTCACGCTTTCCAAAAAGGGCGAGGACAAGGGCGTCCGCCTGAGCTTTGAGGGCTTCCCATATCTCATTGTGTGGAGCAAGCCCGAGGGCGATTTTGTGGCAGTTGAACCCTGGGGCGGCCTTTCGACCTGCTCCGATGAGGACGACGTGCTTGAGCACAAGCGCGGCTGCCTTATCGCCAAGCCCAAGGAGACCGTCGTTCGCTCGTTCACGATTGAGATTCTGTAATTCCGTTTTGTCGACTCGTATCGCGAGGCACAAGGAGCCTGCGAGATAAGGAGCTAAAAATGATCCTCACCGTTACGATGAACCCGTCTGTCGATACGCGCTATCAGCTCGATGAACTCGTCATCGACGACGTCAACCGCGTGACACCCGAAAAGACCGCCGGCGGCAAGGGCCTTAACGTTGCCCGCGTCCTGGGCCAGCTGGGCGACGACGTTGTGGCAACCGGCCTGCTTGGTGGTCATATGGGCGCCTATATGGAAGAGCTCATGGACGCCAACGGTATTAACAACGACTTTGTGCCCATCAAGGGCGAGACCCGCATCTGCCTCAATATCCTTCATGCCGGCAACCAGACCGAGCTGCTCGAGAGCGGCCCGACGATTGCCCCCGAGGAGCTCGATGCCTTTACTGCAAAGTTCGCCGAGCTTGCAGGCAAGGCCGACGTCGTCACCATTTCGGGTTCGCTGCCCCGCGGTGTCGAGGCAGACTACTACGCCAAGATCACGGGTATTGCCGAGAACGCCGGCGCCAAGGTGCTGCTCGATACCTCGGGTGCTTCGCTCGAGGCCGCTCTTAAGTCCGAAATTAAGCCCGAGCTGGTCAAGCCTAACCTGACCGAGATTAACGGCCTTCTGGGCACGAGCTTTACCACCGACGATGTGGACGAGCTCCGCACCGCACTCGCCTCTGACGCCCGCTTCTCCGATATCCCTTGGGTCGTCGTGTCCATGGGTGCCGCCGGTTCCGTGGGCTTCCACAATGGCCGTGCGTTCCGCGCAAAGACGCCCGATATCCCTGCCGTTAACGCCACGGGCTCTGGTGACTCCACCATCGCAGGCTTCGCACATGCCATCGCTGCTGGCGCAGACGACGAAACCGT
Organism: uncultured bacterium; assembly: GCA_905216045.1. GTDB lineage: Bacteria > Actinomycetota > Coriobacteriia > Coriobacteriales > Coriobacteriaceae > Collinsella. The sequence continues at coordinate 1,328 of CAJMSL010000149.1, read as the reverse complement.
GCTGCGTACCGCCAACACCTGCGGTAAGCTCAACGCTATGGATCCCATGACCGGCCATCTGGTCATGGATCGTTGGGACGAGGTCTACAACGGCGTTGTCGTGACCGAGCTGTAAGAGCTTGGGCGACGGCCCCGGCATTGCTTGTTAGCTCATGTCGACGATAAGTGCAGTAGCATTATGCCGGGGCGCGACGCCGACTTTGTCGTGTTCAATCCCGACCTTACCCTGGTCGAGACGTATGTGGGCGGCAACAGCTTTGGTAATGCGTTCGCCGAGTAAGCTGCTTGCCGACGCTTACTGGGAGGAGTAACGAGCTGCTCGGTTGAGCTGTTCGTCTGATGGCGTGATTCCCCTAGGGGAATCACGCTACGACCCCGCCAAGCGTGTTTCCCTAAGGGAAATCACGTTTGGTGGGGTTTTCTGTTTTTGAGTAGGAAGCGATCGACGTGGCGATGCGTGGATTGGCGCGCGCCCATAATCGACAACAAAAAAGCCGCCCGAGGGCGGCTATCTTGTGCAATGGAGCCAGCGACCGGGCTCGAACCGGTGACCCCCGCTTTACGAGAGCGGTGCTCTACCAACTGAGCTACGCTGGCGGCCATGTGGTGACGCAACTGAGGCGTCAACGGCTGTCTATGATACGGGACATCGCACATCCGCGCAAGTGTTCTGACGGCTTTTCTCACTTTAAATGCACTAATATTGGAGACGTGATGTCTTGCTCTTACGGGTCTCAAGCAGAATGGGGCAGTGATGATTCAACCCAAGATTCTTCTCACGCGCATCGATGATCGGTTTATTTACGGGCAAGACGTTGAGCTGTGGAATGAGGCGGTTGGTTCCAACCTCGTCCTGATCGTTAACGACGAGATTGCGGCGGATTCGCGCAAGTGGGCGCCTATGAGGGTCGCGGTGCCCGAGGGCGTGTGGACACGGTTTTTCTCGGTGCAAAGGGCCATCGACATCATTCATACCGCAACGCCGCGCCAATTGATTCTGATCATGGTGGCCTCACCCGCCGATGCACTCGCGCTGGTTAAGGGTGGCGTGCCGATCACCAAGATCAGCATTGGCCATATGCAGGCAGGGGAGGGCAAGCACCCCATAACGCCCGCAGTCGCCGTAGACGGCGAAGATGTCGCCACCTTCAAAGAGCTGCAAGAACTCGGCATAGAGCTAGAAATCCGCTATCTCCCCAGTTCCGCCCCCGATCCCATCGACAATCTGTTCAACTGATCCCTTGGGGACGGAGGAAAACGGATCATTTTGCCCTTGCGAGCAACGCCCGCGATGCCGCCTGACAAATACTATGCCCATATACTACGAT
>CAJMSL010000148.1 GCA_905216045.1 uncultured bacterium | reverse complement strand
CTCCATGCGGCCTCGTCCTTTTCCGTTTGTACCAGCTTATTGATCTCAGATAACACGCAATAGGCCTCGTAAAAGTCCGCATCGTAAAGGTTAATGAGACATTGGCCGAGATCCTGCGTTTGATCGAGATAGGTCATGCGGCTTCCCAGCGTCTTGTCATATAGTGCAAAGCATTCTTTTCGTTCCGGGGTGATGTAATACCGGAATTCCATATGTTCAGGAAAGATCATAGCCGCCTCCTGTTAGATACAGCAAAATGTGTACGTTGAATTATCTATTGACTTTTCCGTACAAGCATTATACAATCATACCATAATAGTTACATTGTGTATTATAGTCTTTATAATCCATAATGTCAACTACAATTTTCAAAGGAGGTCACACATGAACAACAACTACGAAAATCTTCCCGCGGTGCTGAATGCCAATCAGCTCGCGGCGGCGCTGGGCATCTCGCGTGCGGGAGCGTATCAGCTTCTCAACACGGGGACGTTTCCAACGCTGCGCATCGGCAAGCGGCTGCTCGGTAGCAGTCAGACGACCCTTAAGGTCGACGATCTTAGCGAGCATAGCGTCAACCTCGGAGGACAGCGTCTCCAAGAAGACGTCGACCTCAGCAGGATCGTAGCCACGCTTGGCCTCAGAGAAAGTCTGAGCCTGGATGTCTGCAGGGGTAATAGCCATAACAAGTCTCCTTTTTCATCGCCTCGGCGCTACACGCCCGACGTAAGTTACTAAGTCAGTTCTACACGAGTATACCTATAAGAAGCTGCAGAACCAGCCTCTGCACCAACTGCAACGCAATAATCGCAACGACCGGCGAAAAATCGATACCGCCCATCGGCGGGATGAAACGACGGAACAGGTTGAGCCACGGACCGCACACGCTATCAAGCACCGCGGCAATATCCTGAAGCAAACCACCCTGCTTCATGGGAATCCACGTCATAAAGCAGTAGACGACAATGAGCGTGGAATAGAAGTTGAACAGCGTGTTGACCAGCTGGACGATAGTGTAGATGTTGATGGGAATCTCCTCGTCTTGTCTTTACTTAAGGTAGCCGTCGGCACGAAGCTTCTTGAGATCGGAATCTTTGACCTCGCAACCGGCGGGCAGCACCATGAACACGCGGTCGCCCACCTCCTTGACCGTGGCACCCAGACCGCAGGCAAAGCCGTAAGAGAAGTCCAAGACGCGCTTGGCAACTTCGGTGCGTACGCCCACAAAAATCAGTGCGACAGGCTGCTTGGTGCGAACGCGGCGCACCACGGTCTCCACGTCGTCATAGCTCTCGGGGCGCAGGACATAGGCCGGCAGCTGCGGCGTGGCGTTGATGATATTGCTCGCATAGGCCGAGGCATCGCTCGGTGCAGGCGCGGGTGCAGCGGCGGCACGGGCGCGGGTATTCTCGGCGTAGCTCGACGGCGTGTCATAGGCACCAGGACGATAACCGCTCGCAACACTGTCCTGCGAGCGCGAAGGCGGGTTATACGTCGTGGCATGGCGGGAGTCATCGCCGACCAGCTGACCGGAGCGCGTATACACGGCAACCGACTCAGCTTCACCGCGGCGCGTCTGGCCAAGCAGGCCGTTGCTCGGCTCGTCTTGGGTGTAGAAGCCCTCGCCCGAAGCACCACTGTAGCCGTTGTTCTGATAGCCATCGTCGTAGCCGTCATCGTAGCCGTAGTCGTCGTCCTGGCCATAACCCTGGTCGTAACCCTGCTGGCCGCCCAGGTGCATCTTATTTTTAATCTCGGCAAGGAAGCCCATGGTTGTGTCCTCTCGCGGTTTAGTGCAGGCGCCCCGATAATCAGTGCGCACTTCAGAGCCTTATTTTACTGCAAACTCCGGGCTAAATACTACCCTGCCCAGGCGAACGAGCGTAGAGCCCTCCTCAAGGGCAGACTCAAAGTCCTCGCTCATACCGCAGGAAAGCTCAGGCAGGTTCAAATCGGGATGCGCCGCCTCCAGCTCATCCCTCAGCTCACGAAGCCCCGCAAAGGTGCGGCGTGCCACATCCTTATTCCCCCGGGGCGCCATAGTCATAAGCCCCTGTACGCAAATTCCCTCAAGTTCTGCAAGCTCACCCGCGGCGGCGCGAATCTCATCGGGTGAAAAGCCTCCCTTCGACTCCTCACCACTCACATTGACCTCAATGAGCACACGCTGGGGGCCGACGAGCTCGCCTGCCTCAATCTTGCGGACAGCACGGCTCGAGATCGCCTGCGCCAGATGCAGCGAACCCACCGAGTGAATCAGCTCGGCTGAGCCCAGCACCGCATTGATCTTATTGGTCTGCAGGTTGCCGATCATATCGAAGCGCACCTCGGGCAGCTCCGGATGCTCCGCCAGACCCGTGAGCTTGCGAACCAGCTCCTGCGGGCGGTTCTCGGCAAAATGGCGATACCCCGCCTGGATGGCGGCAACGGTCTCATCGACACCAACGGTCTTGGACACGGCAATGAGGCTCGCGGCGTCGTGGGGACGGCCCGCGCGATCGAGCGCCGCATAAAAACGTTCCAGAATCTGCTCGCGGCGAGCGCGCATCAAGTCCAAATAGTTATCCATTGCCAATCGCCTCCGCTGACAGCCAAACAAGTAGTCCCATGCTAACGCAAGAGCGCGGCCCCGCATGTGCAAGGCCGCGCTCACTTAGGTATTTACAATCTTTCGACGAACGGGGTTACTTACTCCTCGTCGTCCTCGCCATCGTCCTCATCCTCAAGATGATCGAGCAGGTAGCGAAGACCCTCGCTGACCTCGTTAACGGGCACCTTGGCAACGTAGCGTGCATCGACGGCGGGCCTCATGATAACACCCTCGCCCGAAGGCACGCGCATGCTCTCGAGCTCATCCTCATCAGTGCAGGCGATATCACCGGCAGTCATACGCTGTCCGGTCAACAGGAAGGTCAGACGGCAGGCGGCATCGATGGAAATCGAGGCGATGCGATCGAGATAGCGCGATACCATGATGGCGCGGCGCAGGTCGTCATAGTTGCTGTCGTCGTCCATAAAATCGCCCGTGTCCATGCGGTTAAAGGTGCGGAAGAACTTCTCGTAGGCGGCGTGCACTGGCTCGTCCTCGACGGCCAAGTTGCAGATGATGGACATGTCGTTGGTGACGAGCGCGGAAAGCGAAGAGCCCAGCACCTGGTAGACGGCCTCAGCCTCGGCCTCGACCGTGCCGACAAGCTCCTTGGGCAGCGAGATGTCGGCCTTGATCATATGACGCGTGGCGCGGCAAATCTGGCGAACCTTATCGGTCATGCGCTGCAGGTTAAAGTCGACGTAGATGATCGTCTGCAGCAAGCGGAAGTCGGAGGCGACCGGTGACTGCGTGGCAATCAGGTTGTAGCAGACGGCCTCCAGGTTGGCGCAGCGTGCGTCAATCGAAAGCGTGCGCTTCTTGGTCTTGGTGGCGAGCTTGCGGTCGTCGGTCACATAGGCCTTCACGGCATCGTGGAGGGCCAGATCGACGGCCTCGTAGATGCTCAGCATCTCGTGACGGGCCTCGATGAGCTGACGGGAAAACAGTTTGCGCATGGTTCACTCCAATCAGTTGGGTGCGGTCATGCCGCCCGCACAGTGAATACGCACCGGACCAGATCCGATCGGCTTGGGACTAGTCGCACCGATCAGCCAAAGCGGCCGGTGATATAGTCTTCCGTCCGCGAGTCCACCGGGCTGGTGAAGATCGCGTCGGTTTGACCATACTCGATGAGCGTAGCGGGCTCGCCGGCAACTTCCTGCAAGAAGAACGCGGTGTAGTCACTGATACGAGCTGCCTGCTGCATTGAATGCGTGACGATGATAATCGTCATCTCGGGCGTCAGCTCGGCCATCAGATCCTCGACCTTAGAGACGGAAGTGGGGTCGATGGCGGAGCAGGGCTCGTCCATCAGGAGGACATCGGGTTGCACCGCAAGCACGCGCGCGATGCACAGACGCTGCTGCTGACCGCCCGAGAGCGCCAAACCATCCTTGTTGAGCTGATTGGATACCTCTTTCCAGAGGTTGGCGCGCTTGAGCGATTCTTCCACGATGTCATCGAGGTCGCTTTTGCTAGTCACGCCCTGCAGACGAGGGCCAAAGGCGACATTCTCGTAGATGGATTTGGGAAACGGGTTGGGCTGCTGAAAGATCATGCCCACGCGACGACGGAGATCGACCGGATCGACACCCTCGGCATAGATATCGTTGC
>CAJMSL010000147.1 GCA_905216045.1 uncultured bacterium | reverse complement strand
GCCTTTTTTCCTACCTTCCGTTTTTCCTTTTTTGGTTCTCCCTGTGTTTGTTTTTCTGTCCTTTTCTGTCCCCTTTAAATTTTTCCCCTCCCCGGGGCTCCTCGCCAGTCCCCCTCAGCTAGTTCTTCAGCGAGTTCAACGGCGCCGGGAAGCGTCCACCGCGGTGGGCAAGCACGGTGCCGGCGTTGGGGTTCACCGGCATGATGGGCGCACGGCCGAACAGGCCGCCGTACTCGACGCAGTCGCCCACGCCCTTGCCGATGGCGGGGATCACGCGCACGGCCGTGGTCTTGTTGTTGATAACGCCGATGGCCATCTCGTCGGCGATGATGCCGGCGATGGTCTCGACCGGGGTGTCGCCGGGGATGGCGATCATGTCCAGGCCGACGGAGCACACGCAGGTCATGGCCTCGAGCTTCTCGAGCGAAAGCGCGCCGGCCTCGACGGCGGCGATCATGCCGGCATCCTCGGACACGGGGATAAAGGCGCCCGAGAGACCGCCCACGCTGGAGCTGGCCATGACGCCGCCCTTCTTGACGGCATCGTTGAGCATGGCGAGCGCGCAGGTCGTGCCCGGGCCACCGCAGGTGCCCACGCCGATGATCTCGAGGATGCGCGCGACGGAGTCGCCGATGGCAGGCGTGGGAGCCAGCGACAGGTCGACAATGCCCTTCTCGACACCCAGGCGATGGGCGGCCTCGCGGCTCATGAGCTCGCCGGCACGGGTGATCTTAAAGGCGGTCTGCTTGATCTTCTCGGCGACTTCCATCATCGATGCGGAATCGGGCAGAGTCTCCAGGGCTGCGGCCATAACGCCGGGGCCCGAGACGCCTACGTTGATGACGGCGTCGGCCTCGCCACCGCCGTGGACGGCGCCCGCCATAAACGGGGAGTCCTCGACCATGTTGGCAAAGCAAACAAACTTGGAAGCGCCAACGGAATCCTGGTCGGCCGTGAGTTTGGCGGCATCGATGATGGTCTGGGCGGCCATAAGCACGGCGTCCATGTTGATGCCGGCGCGCAGGCTGGCGACATTGACGCTGGAGCAGACGCGGCTCGTGGTAGCGAGCGCCTGGGGGATGGACTGGATGACGCGGCGATCGGCGTCGCCGATGCCCTTCTGGACGAGTGCGGAGAAGCCGCCCAGATAATCGATGCCGAGCGTCTCGGCCGCGCGATCGAGGGCATGCGCGATGGGGGTGAGGTCCTCATCCTTGCAGCACGCCGCGATCTGCGCCACCGGGGTGACGGAAACGCGCTTGTTGACGATGGGGATACCGTACTCGCGCTCGAGGTTCTCGGCGGTTTCGACCAGGTGCTCAGCCGTGTGCGTCACGTGGTCGTAGATCTTCGTGCACATGCGGTCGAGGTTCTCGTCACCGCAACCCATGAGCGAAACACCCATGGTGATGGTCCTGATGTCGAGGTTCTGCTCCTCAACCATGCCGCGGGTTTCCGCGATTTCTGCGGGCGTGATCGCCATCCTTGCGCTCCTATCTGCCAAAACGAGCATAGTCTTATCTATTCTAACGTGCCGCACGTGCCAAGTGGCGCATGCGGCACGTTTTGGTGCTCGGTTGTTTCCGTTGTGTTACTGCCCAAAGACCTCTTCGGCGATGCGAGCGCTTTCGGCGGCGTCCTTGGCGTAGTAGTCCGCGCCGATCTGCTTGGCGTATTCGGGGGTGAGTACGGCGCCGCCTACGATGATCTTGACGCCCGGCACCTCGGCATGAAGCAGCTTAATGGTCTCTTCCATGGCCACGACGGTGGTAGTCATAAGTGCCGAAAGACCGACGAGCTTGATGTCGCGCTCCCGTACGGTCTTGAGCACCTCTTGCGGATCGACGTCGCGGCCTAGGTCAAAGACGGTATAGCCGTAGTTATCGAGCAGCATCTTGACGATGTTCTTACCGATGTCGTGGATATCGCCTTTAACGGTGGCCACACAGATCTTGCCCTTGTCGGCAATCTCGCCGGCGGGCATCAGGCGCTTGATAGTGTCGAAGCCCACGCGCGCTGCCTCGGCCGAGGCCATGAGCTGCGGCAAGAAAAACTTGCCCTGGTCAAAGAGGACGCCAACCTCGTCGAGGGCGGGGATAAAGTGATTGTTGATGAGGTCCATGGCGTCGTGATCTGCCAGCAGACGCTCGGTCTCGGCCGCGATCTCGCCTTTGCGTCCCGAGACGACCATGCGACGGATTGGGTCGTCGTTGCCGTCGGTGCCGGCGGTGCCAGCAGCGGGCGCGGCGTCGGTCGATATCGCCTGGGCCGCCGCCGGGTTTGCGGCGATCTTGTACGGATCGGTCCAGCCGGCGTAGCGCTCGATGTATCCGGTCGAGCCCTCGTCCTCAACGCTCAGCACGCGATAGCTGTAGACGGTATCCATAAAGCGCTTGGAGCCCGGGTTCATGATGGGGGCGTCCAAGCCTGCGCCGAAGGCGGCAGCCAAAAAGACCGAGCCCAGCAGCGGGCGGGCGGGCAGACCAAAGCTGATGTTCGACACGCCGAGCGCGCATTTGACGCCCAGACGCTCCTTGCACAGGGACATGGCGCGCAGGATCTGCTCGGCCTGGCGTTGATTGGTCGAGGCGGTCATGACCAGGCAGTCGATGAGGATGCGGTCCGGGCCGATGCCGTAGCGGGCAGCCTCGGCCACGATGCGCTCGGCGATGGCAAAGCGAGCCTCGGCGGTATCGGGGATGCCGCCTTCGTCGAGCGTGAGGCCGACGACGTTGGTGCCGTAATGGGCGACCAGCGGAAAGATCTCATCCATGATCTGCTGTTTGCCATTGACCGAGTTGATGATGGGCTTGCCGGCGTAGCGGCGCACGGCGGCCTCGACGGCCGTGGGGTCGGTGGAGTCGATTTGCAGTGGCAGGAGCGTGGAGCCCTGGAGCTGCTCGGTGGCCTGTTGGATGACCTGGACCTCGTCGATCTCGGGCAGGCCGACGTTGACGTCCAGGATATCGGCGCCCTGTTCCTGCTGGCTAATGCCCTGGCTCACGACGTAGTCCAGGTCGCCGTCGCGCAGGGCCTGCTGCAGGCGCTTTTTGCCGGTGGGATTGATGCGCTCGCCGATGACGGCGATCTTGTGGCCGTCGCAGGGAAGGTCCACGACCGTTTGGGCGCTCGTGACCGACATACCGGGTTTGCGGTGGCGCGGGCTGGGCGTGTGGTTATCGATAAGCGTGCGCAAGGCCGCCATGTGCGCCGGCGTGGTGCCGCAGCAACCGCCCACGACGCTCACGCCGTCGGCGATCATGCCGGCGACGGCCTCGGCGTATTCGGGGGCTTGGATATCGAAGACGGTGTTGCCGTCGTCGTCCACATGGGGGAGTCCTGCATTGGCCTGCACCATAACAGGCTTGTCGGTAACGGTGAGCATACGTGCGGCGAGTCCCCGGAGCTCGGCCGGTCCTTGGCTGCAGTTGATGCCCAAAACGTCGGCGCCGATGGCGTCAAGCGTGATGGCGGCGACCTCGGGACTCGTTCCCAGGAAGGTGCGACCGTCTTCCTCGAAGGTCATGGTGGCAAAGACGGGCAGGTCGGAGTTCTCGCGGCAGGCGAGGACCGCCGCCTTGATCTCGGCCAGGTCGGTCATGGTCTCGATAATAAAGAGGTCCACGCCCGCATCGACGCCTGCGCGCACCTCCTCAGCAAAGAGGTCGTAGGCCTCGTCAAAGCTGAGGGTACCCAAGGGGCGAAGCAACGCGCCGATGGGGCCGATGTCACCGGCGACGTAGCGGGCGCCGGCCTCGCGGGCACAGGCGGCAGCGGCGGCAAAGACGTCTGCCACGGTGGCGGCGCCGTCGAGCTTGTGGGCGTTGGCGCCAAAGGTGTTGGCGGTGATCACGTCACAGCCAGCCTCGACGTACTGACGCTGGATATCGGTGATGACCTGAGGCTCCTCAAAGTTGAGCAGCTCGGGCAGGGCGCCGGCCTTCATGCCGGCCGCCTGCAGCATGGTACCCATGCCGCCGTCGAACAGCAGGTGCCCCGTGCCCTCGATGGCGGCGCGCAGGCGATCGTCCTTAATGCGCAGATCGTCGATCGTGCGCGTCTTGTATGCAGCGCCATTGCGGCGTGCGGCGTCAACAGGCGCCGCCAGCGCGGCACCGTCCAGATCATGAGTGATAAGCGGAGTAAACATCGAGGGCTCCTAATGGCTGGAATAGCAGGTGGTGTGGGCGGCGCGGAAGCGGCAGTGCTCGCGCATGCGGCAGATATT
>CAJMSL010000146.1 GCA_905216045.1 uncultured bacterium | reverse complement strand
CCGGTTGCTTCGTACGGTGCCAGCCAATGCATAGCATGCGGGCACCGTACGTTTATCTAGAACCAATTTGGTCCGCAAGAGAGAAATGGAGATGCGTATGATCGCTAAGTTCGATTCCGCCCTCGTGCCATACGTTATCGAGCAGACGCCGCGCGGCGAGCGCAGCTACGATATCTATTCGCGCCTGCTCAACGACCGCATCATTTTCTTGGGCGAGGAGATCAACTCCGTCAGCGCCAACCTGGTCGTTGCCCAGCTGCTGCATCTTGAGAGCCAGGATGCCGAGAAGGATATCTCGCTCTACATCAATTCGCCCGGTGGTGAGGTCTACTCCGGCCTGGCGATTCTTGACACCATGAACTTCATTAAGCCGCAGGTCTCCACCATCTGCGTCGGTATGGCCGCGTCCATGGCCGCCGTGCTGCTTTCGGCCGGCGCCAAGGGCAAGCGCTTCTGCCTGCCGCACTCCAAGGTCATGATTCACCAGCCCAGCGGCGGTGCCCAGGGTCAGCAGACCGAGATCGAGATCGTGGCCGAGGAGATCAAGAAGACTCGCCGCGAGCTCAACCAGATCCTGTCCGACGCCTCGGGCCAGCCCATCGAGAAGGTCCAGGCCGACACCGAGCGCGACAACTACCTGACCGCTGCCGAGGCCCTCGACTACGGCCTGATCGACCGTATCGTCACCTCGCGCGATCTCGCCGCGAAGGACGCCTAGGATGGCCGGTAACATGCAGGACAACTTTGACGAGAACGGCAACCCCATCCGCTGCTCCTTCTGCGGAAAAGAGCAGGGCCAGGTTCGTCGCCTTGTAAAGGGTCCGACCAACATCTTTATCTGTGACGAGTGCGTCGCCGCCTGTTCCGAGATTCTGGAGGAGTCGCTGGCTTCGGACTTTATGGACGCTGCCCGTAATGGTAAGCTGCCGGGCTTCCTCAACGATCACGGCCAGGCTGCCGGGCAGCCTGCCATGGATTCCGAGGCCGAGGGCTTTGAGCTTGAGGACGACGCCCGTCAGGTCATTACGCATGTGCCGACGCCGCACGAGATCTATGACGAGCTTTCGGCCTATGTTATGGGCCAGGAGGACGCCAAGCGCGCCATGTCGGTTGCCGTGTACAACCATTACCGCCGCGTCATCGAGGGCGGCGCTGCGCTTTCGGCCTTTGACGACGGCTTGGACTCGCAGCTCGACGATGATATGGACGAGGTGGAGCTCGCCAAGTCCAACATTTTGCTGCTCGGTCCCACCGGCACCGGTAAGACGCTGCTCGCCCAGACGCTTGCGCGCATCCTCGAGGTGCCGTTTGCCATCGCCGACGCCACCGCGCTCACCGAGGCCGGTTACGTGGGCGAGGATGTGGAGAACATCCTGCTCAAGCTTATCAACGCCGCCGATGGCGATATCGAGCGCGCGCAGGTCGGCATTATCTATGTGGACGAGATCGACAAGATCGCCCGCAAGGCCGAGAACCTCTCCATCACCCGCGATGTTTCGGGCGAGGGCGTTCAGCAGGCGCTGCTTAAGATCCTTGAGGGCACGGTGGCAAGCGTTCCGCCCACCGGCGGCCGCAAGCATCCTCAACAGGAGCTGCTGCAGATCGACACGACCAACATTCTGTTTATCTGCGGCGGGGCCTTTGTGGGTCTGGACAAGATCATCGCCGATCGCGTGGGCAACAAGGGCGTGGGATTTAACTCCGAGATCGCCGGCCCCACCTCGGTCGACGAGAACGACCTGCTGCGCCAGGTGCTCCCGCAGGACCTCAACGCCTTTGGCATGATCCCCGAGTTTGTGGGACGTACGCCCGTCGTCACCCAAACGCAGGCGCTCGACGAGGACGACCTGGTGTCGATCCTGACCGAGCCCAAGAACGCCGTGGTGCGTCAGTACCGCAAGATGTTCCAGCTCGAGGACGTTGAGCTGGAGTTTGAGGACGCCGCCCTGCACGAGATCGCCCGCATGGCGCTCGCTCGCAAGACTGGCGCCCGCGGCCTGCGCTCCATCTGCGAGGACGTGCTGCAGCAGACGATGTTCGACCTCCCCAGCGAGGAGGGCGTCACCAAGGTTATCGTGACCGAAGCCTCCGTAAAGGGCGAAGAACAGCCCCAGCGTATCTACGGCTAAACCAGCCTAAAACGTGTTTGCAAATAGCCTCTGACCATCCGCGGTCGGAGGCTATTTTATAGATACGCAATAACCCCAACTACCTGTGCTATTCTGTGTGTTTGTTTAAGCCAAAGCGAAGTCAATTCAGACTGAAGTAATCGATACCTAAGGCGTGTCCGCCTGCTTGGTTTTCGTAGATTCCGCACGAGCCGAAGAGCACTTAATGTGCTCTTCGTGCGAGCCAGGACCTGACCGAGCGAAAACCAAGCAGGCGGACACGCCGGCGGGACAGGGAGAGATATATGGAAGAGATGCCCAAGAACTACGATCCGTCGACCAACGAGCCGGCGATCCTGCAGAAGTGGCTCGACGGCGGCTACTACAAGCGCCGTGAGGGCGTGGGCGACTGCACCGTCACCATTCCGCCTCCCAACGTGACCGGCAAGCTCCACATGGGCCACGCCACCGACGACTCCATCCAGGACGCCATCATCCGCATGGCCCGCATGCGCGGCAAGTCCCCGCGCTGGGTGCTGGGTACCGACCACGCCGGTATCGCCACGCAGACCAAGGTCGACAAGAAGCTCAAGAGCGAGGGCATCAGTCGCCTGGAGATTGGTCGCGACAAGTTTGTCGACGCCTGCTGGGATTGGACCCACGAGTACGGCGGCATCATCGTCGAGCAGATCAAGCGCATGGGCTGCTCCGTCGACTTTGATAACGAGCGCTTTACAATGGACGAGGACTACGCCCAGGCCGTGCGTAAGGTCTTCTGCGACTGGTACCACGACGGTCTGATCTATCGCGGCAAGCGCATCGTCAACTGGTGCCCCAACTGCACCACCGCCATCTCGGACGACGAGGCCGAGTACAAGGACGAGAAGGGCCACCTGTGGCACCTGCGCTACCCGCTGACCGAGCCGGTCAACGGCCAGGACTACATCGTCGTCGCCACCACGCGCCCCGAGACCATGCTCGGCGACACGGGCGTCGCCGTCTCCCCGAAGGACCCCGAGAAGGCCGCCTTTGTGGGTAAGACCGTCAAGCTCCCCATCGTCGACCGTGAAATCCCCATCTTTGAGGATTGGCATGTCGACGCCAACTTTGGTTCCGGCTTTGTCAAGGTTACCCCGGCCCACGACCCCAACGACTACGCCATGGGTCAGGCTCACGACCTGCCGCAGATCAACATCTTCGACGAGCACGCGGTGGTCGGCGAGGGCTATGGCGAGTTCACCGGCATGACCCGCGAGGAGTGCCGCGAGGCCGTCATCAAGTGGTTCGAGGAGCATGACCTGCTCGATCACGTCGAGGAGCACGACCACTCCGTCATGCACTGCTACCGTTGCGACGCCGCGCTTGAGCCATGGCTTTCCGAGCAGTGGTTTGTGGCCGTCGACAAGCTTAAGGGGCCGGCGCTCGACGCCGTCAACTCCGGCAAGGTCACCTTCCACCCCGCGCGCTGGACGCAGACCTATACCACCTGGATGGAGAACCTCAAGGACTGGTGCATCAGCCGCCAGCTGTGGTGGGGCCACCGTATCCCCGTGTTCTACTGCGAGGACTGCGGCTGGGAGGACGCCCTCACCGAGGACACCGATGTGTGCCCCAAGTGCGGCGGCCATCACGTACACCAGGACGAGAACGTGTTGGACACCTGGTTCAGCTCTCAGCTGTGGACTTTCGCCACGCAGGGCTGGCCGCAAAAGCCGGAGCTGCTCGAGGGCCATCATCCCACGACGGCACTCGTCACCGCGCGCGACATCATCGCGCTGTGGGTCGCCCGCATGGTCATGAGCTCGCTGTACTTCCTGGACGAGGTGCCGTTTAAGGACGTCGTCATCTACCCGACGATCCTTGCCAAGGACGGCAGCCGCATGTCCAAGTCCAAGGGCAACGGCGTTGCCCCCATGGACCTCATTGGCATGTACGGCGCCGACGCCATGCGCTACAATCTGCTCACGCTGTGCACCAACAACCAGGACGTCAAGTTCGACGCGAACATCGACAAGAAGACCAGGAAGCTTATCGACAGCCCGCGCACCGAGCAGGCCAAGTCGTTCGTCACCAAGATCTGGAACGCCAGCCGCTTCTTGCTCATGAACATGGAGGGCTACACGCCCG
>CAJMSL010000145.1 GCA_905216045.1 uncultured bacterium | reverse complement strand
TTTGGCTTTGCGACCATGCCGCTCATCTCCATGGGCTGCCTTATGCAGCGCGACTGCCAGCAGGATACCTGCCCGGCCGGCATCGCCACGCAAAACTGTCGCCTGCGTCGCGGCTTCCGCGGCAAGCCCGAGCACGTCGAGCACTTTATGCTCTTTGTTGCCGAGCAGCTGCGCGAGGTCATGGCGAGCCTGGGCTTCCGCACCGTCGACGAGATGGTCGGCCATCCCGAGTGCTTGCGCCAGATTGAGGTCCCGGGCAACCGCAAGGCCAACCTGCTCGATCTGTCGCCCGTGCTGGCGAGCGCGACCTGCGAGTTCGGTGCCCACATCCCGGGTGCCGACGGTCGTCACTTCCTGCCGCAGATGGCTGCGGACAGCGAGCTCGAAAAGACGCTCGACTCCACGTTGTTTGTGCCCTATACGGCCGATGCCCGTGCGCACCTGCGTCCGATTCGCTTCCGCGCCGATATCGCCAACGTCAACCGCTGCGTGGGCACCATCTTGGGCAACGCGGTGACCAAGGCGCATCCCGAGGGCCTGCCCGCCGGCTCCATCACCATCGATTGCGATGGTTCGGCCGGTCAGAGCTTTGGCGCCTTCCTGCCGCGCGGCATTACGCTCAACGTGTGCGGCGACGCCAACGACTACTTTGGCAAGGGCCTTTCGGGCGGCGAGGTGTCGGTGCGCCCCAACCCGCATGCGACCTACAAGTTCGACGAGAACATCATCGTGGGCAACGTTGCGTTCATTGGCGCTACGAGTGGCCGCGGCTTCATTAACGGCCTGGCCGGCCAGCGCTTTGGCGTACGCAACTCCGGTGCCACGGTGGTGGTCGAGGGCTGCGGCAACCATGGCTGCGAGTACATGACGGGAGGTCTGGCGCTCATCCTGGGCGAGGTCGGGCAGAACTTCGCCGCCGGCATGACGGGCGGCGTGGCTTACGTCTTTGACCAGTACGGCACGCTCGATGCCCGTGTGAACCACGAGAGCGTTGAGCTTAAAGCCCCGACGGCCGGTGAGCTGGCGCAGATTCGTGCGCTCGTCCAGGAGCACGTGGACGCGACGCAGAGCCCGCGCGGCATTAAGTTGCTCTACAGCTTTGAGACGATGAGCAAGCACTTTGTGAAGGTCATTCCGACCGAGTACGAGCGCGTGCTGGCGATTGTCGCCGCCGCCGAGGCCGTCGGCAAGACGCATGAGCAGGCCGAGGAGCTGGCGTTTGACATTGTGACCGGTCGCGCCGACGCCGCCGATGTCGCTCGCTTTGATGTGGCGGGTGGTGTCGCTGGCGCTGTGCCCGCCGCCGCCAGCTCTGTTGCTTCGACCAAGAAGGAGGCGTAAGTGCCATGGGTAAGCCCGGTGCTTTTCTTGATATCGATCGCGTGACCCACGCGCTGCGCCCCGTGGAGGAGCGCAGCCGCGATTTCGATCCGCTGTACGTGGAGCTCGACGACGATGCGCGCCGTGCCCAGGCGAGCCGCTGCATGATGTGCGGTGTGGCGTTTTGTCAGATGGGCGCGAGCTTTGGCAAGGCACGTCCGAGCGGCTGTCCGCTGCACAACCTGATTCCCGAGTGGAACGAGCTGGTGTACCGCGGCCGTTGGGACGAGGCTGCCGAGCGCCTGTCACTCACCTCGCCCATGCCCGAGTTCACGAGCCGCGTGTGCCCGGCGCTGTGCGAGGCCGCATGCAACCTGGGCTCGGTCGATGGCCAGCCCACGACGATTCATGACAACGAGCGCGCGATCAGCGACCATGAGTGGTCCAACGGCGGTCCGCACCGCTTTGAGCCGGCAGGGGAGGGTGCACCCACGGTTGCTGTGGTGGGTTCCGGTCCCGCTGGTCTGGTGGCAGCATGGGAGCTTGCGCGTCGTGGCGCCCGCGTGACGGTGTTTGAGCGCGACGACCGCCCGGGCGGTCTGCTCATGTACGGCATTCCCAACATGAAGCTCGAGAAGTCCGTGGTCGAGCGTCGCGTGGCGCTCATGCGCGAGCTGGGCATTGTGTTCGAGCTGAGTGCCGACGTGAGCGATTCCAAGGTTACCGCCAAGCTCGACGACTTTGACGCCGTCGTGGTGGCTGCCGGCGCCCGTGCTCCGCGTGGGCTTTCGGCTGCGAACATTGATGCCCCGGGCGTGGTGTATGCCGTGGACTACCTGGCGGCTTCGATCGTCTCGGTGCTCGATGGCGGCGAGCCCGCGGTGAACGCGCGCGGCCTGGACGTTGTGGTCATTGGCGGCGGCGATACCGGTAACGACTGCGTGGGCACCGCGGTACGTCAGGGTGCGCGCAGCGTGCGCCAGTTTGAGTTCTTGCCGGCGGCGCCTGATGCGCGCGCGGCGAGCAACCCCTGGCCGCAGTGGCCCAACGTGAAGAAGACCGACTACGGCCAGCAGGAGGCTATCGCTGCGATGGGTGGCGAGATGCGCGCTTGGGGTGTGGATACGCTCGAGGTACTGTTGGACAAGAAGGGCGCGGCCGCGGGCCTGCGCGTGGTCGATCTGGATTGGTCGGCTGGCAAGCCCGAGCGCATCGCGGGCTCCGAGCACGAGGTGCCGGCCCAGCTGGTGCTCATCGCCTGCGGCTTTACGGGTCCCGAGCATGGCGTGTTCGACGCCGTTGGCGTGCCTGTTGCCACCGCTGGTCGTCCGCTGCCGGTGATGGCTGCCGAGGGCGCGCACCTTGCGGCCCGTGGCGACGGCGTCGCCGCGGGCGCCACACCGGTATACGTGGCCGGCGATGCTCGCAAGGGCAGTGCGCTCGTGGGAAGCGCCATGGCCGACGCCCTGGCCTGCGCTGCCGAAGTCGCCGAGGCGCTGGAGCTGTAAAGTAGTCATTTAAGAACGTCCCCAATGACTAGTCATTTTTTGTCTAGTCGTTGGGGACACTCTTTGCGAGCGATTTGCTCGTTTGTCGACGTACGGGTGTTTATTTGTCGACTTCTTGGGCTGTGGTCACCTGTTGTTTCTGTGGTGGCTGTGGGTATCTGGCTCAAAAGGGCGGGTTGGCCGTCTATGTTTACCTGCGGTTTTGTTGCGGTGCGCATTTTCGGTCAAGCTTTTCGTCAAGTGTTTGGTCAGCATCTGGTTTGCAGCCGGAGGCCTATTTTGCCCGCGCTGGTCGTGGCCGACCACCATCCTCGTAAGCTCAAATTGAGGTCTATCAGTTAGAGGAGGATGCCATGACTGACCACGCTTTAGAACGAGCGCAGCTAGCCGAAGCCGTCGGCAACGATATTGCCGACATAGCCCATTTTTGGATGCTGCGGAAGTTCCAGTTTTTGGAGCCGGCGCGCGAACAGTTCGAGATCATTGTCGACCCGTGGCTCAGCTATTGCACCGAGCCTTCGCAAAACGAAATCATGGCCTACAACATGGCGTTTACCGATTGGCTGCTCTTCGAGCGCTCCTATCGCCATGGCAAGACGCTGCTCGAGCTGTATGTTGACGAGCCGCCGGCATCGCTTTCGCCTGCCTCGCTCAAGCGGCTCGAGCAGGTACGCGACACGCAGTATTTCTCGCGCTTTGGCATTTTGGACAAGGATCCTGCGAACGGCATAGTTGCGCTGAAGGATACGCGCACCGACCGTCGCTTTGATGTCTACGACCCGCATATCGTGCAAAAGGAGCATTGGAGCGACGGCGCGATTGCGGTGCGCCTCGCTTGCGTCGACGATGTCTGGCTGACGGCGGGACAGCTCTATCTGTACGACATCGCGCGCCTGAGTGACACGGCAGTCGATGGGCCGGGTGCGGTGCATCCGGAGGACCTGCAGGATGGCTTTGACACCTCGTGCATCAGCTTCTTTTTGCGCCTGGTCCGCGACATCATGGGCGCCCAGGGGCGCTACGTAAAGTCCCTCAACATCTACGAACAAGAATGGGAGTAGGGGATGTGACTGGTGTCGCCCTACAGCCCTGACTTTGTCTCAATCTGTAACGTTTAGCGGCTGTTTGAGCCCGTAACTGTTACAGATTGAGACGGAAGGTTGGCGGCTGTCGAAAGATCTTGTTCTGTAACAACTAGAGGCTCAAAGACTGTCTTCCTGTTACAGATCA
Organism: uncultured bacterium; assembly: GCA_905216045.1. GTDB lineage: Bacteria > Actinomycetota > Coriobacteriia > Coriobacteriales > Coriobacteriaceae > Collinsella. The sequence goes on along the minus strand of CAJMSL010000145.1, from coordinate 314 downwards.
AGACATTTGTCAGCGGAGGCAACGGTGACGATGGTCCATTTGTCTGACGTGGTGGTGACGAAAGTGTCTAATACCGTTCTCAAACACAAACATGCGACTCGCAACACGTTGGCGCGGAATAGAATGCTCGCGCGGCTCACGGAGACGGCCAAGCAAGGTGCGCTGCTCGCAACGCATGACAATACCGAGCTCATGTGGCTGCGACGCCATGTTGGAACCGACGATATCGCGGAGCCCGAGCCGTACCTGTTCTGTTTTCAGCATGATTGGGATGCATTGACGCCGGCGGAGCGAGCGCTGAGGACTATCAAAGG
>CAJMSL010000144.1 GCA_905216045.1 uncultured bacterium | reverse complement strand
TGGTCACAATATGCCCCATGGAGTTCGAGTCAATGATCTGGTCCGCAATGGTCACACCCGAAGCGACGGAATTCATTCCGCGGCCCGCAAGCAGCAGTGAGAAAAAGTCTTCCAGGGCGACAAAAGCAAATGCCTGAGAACAGTCCATGATGAACGCTGAACGAAGAATGCCATTACACGCAATAGCGGCACCGATCATCTTCGGGCTAATTCCACGCTCAGGTGCCCCCGCAGTGCCCCCTCTTCGCATCTCAGGAATGCAGACAACGACAACCAACGTCAACACCATTGCGATGATATCTGCCGAAAGACCAATGAGATATGCACCGACAGACGAAATGAAACCACCCACGCAAGCGGAGATGGCATAAGAGGCATAGAAAACAAATCGCTCAACGACATTAAGTCTTACGAGCTGGTCCTGAGAGACGCTGTCAATGTAAATCGCTTCTATGGATCCGCTCAGACATGCAACGGCAAAACCTTTGAGAGCGAACGCACCGATTAAAAGCAGAGGGAAACGGACGAGAAGCAGGGCAGCGTAGTATCCAAGCATCCCCACGACGCCAACGAGACCGCTTGTCTTTCGTCCAAACCTATCAGCAATATAGCCAGTGGGAACTTCGAGGATGAACTTGCTCACTTGATATGCAATCATCATGCTAGAAATCGCCACTATCGAGAATCCGACGAATTCAAGGTAAACCGTCAGAAAATACAAAATGGTGCTGAAGTTCGACAGAAAAACGAACGTCATATAAAGCAAAACCGTACGGTTTTTCATGCTCCGCCCTCCAAGAGTCAACAATCTGAATCGGAATCTTGGAAAAGCATGAGGGCAAAGCCGTCAGTCATGTGTTACAAGGCGTCAACATTCACTTGACAACACGAGGCCAAATGGCCTCACGAAGCAAGATGACGCAATAGGTGAAGAAATACCGTCTGGTGTCGATCGGTCCAGGCATTTTGTCGATAGCAAAAGTAGATGGGCAAGGCTACGTCATGCGAGCCTTCAATAGAGCACTCGCTCACTTCCAATCCATCTGATGCGAGAGAAGAGCCAGAAAAACTCAATATCAATCCCCCGGCTTGAAGAAACTCAGCCTGCGCCCTGCTTCCGTATTCGACATCGCGAAAGCGGAAATTAACCAGCTGAGCTTCGGGACATTGATTGATTGCATTGAGACAGGGTGACAAATTAATGGGAACAGCGAGCCTGCCGCCCAGTAACTCACGAATGGTCATAGCGTCAACAGATTGATGACCAGCTGGGCATGAAAGAACCCTGAGCTCCTTTTCACCCATATATTTTGAAGAAAGGACGCTGTCCCGTGGTTCCTCAAACGAGATAGCCGCGTCCGAAATTCCAAGTATAAGTGATTCAAAGCATGTTGCCGTTGGCTGATGCCACACATCAAGATGAATCTGAGGGTGCGAGCTTTCAAACGAGTCGTACCAGTTTTCGGAAAAAGGAGCCCCCGCCCGTGAAGACAGGGGGCGTAAAGACGGAAATGGCCGTCGGGCGAAACGCCGCCGTTCCCCGATTGAGCGTACTTTTTGAGATCGTCGACTTGCGCCAGGATCACGCGTGCACGACGCGCAAATTCTCTGCCCGCCGGAGACAAAACAGCCTCCCCCGCCGATCGGTCGAGCAAAACAATCTGATACTCAGATTCCAACTTTTTTATTGCCGACGAAACGGCCTGCGGACTCACGTGAACGGCGCGAGCTGCTTTGCGCACGCCGCCATAGTTCGCTACAGCTTGAAGGTATTCGAGTTGAGAAAGCTGCATAGATTACTCCAAAGGCAGCCAAGTCGACGGCCTACGCGCCCTCAGATGAGGTTCTCGCCCAGGTTCTTGCCACCGAGAACGTGCATGTGGAAGTGCATGACGGTCTGGCCGGCGTTGACGCCCTTGTTGGAGATGACGCGGAAACCGTCCTCCAAGCCCTTGGCCTTAGCGACCTCCTGGATGGCGTGAGCCATGGCGCCCATGGTCTCGGCAGGTACGTTGTCGGCGATGTCACTGTAATGCTTCTTGGGGATCACGAGCGTATGGACCGGCGCCTGGGGATTGAGGTCGTCGAAGGCGATGACCTGGTCATCCTCATAGACAACGGTCGAGGGGATCTCGTGGTTGGCAATTTTGCAGAAGATGCAATCGCACATAGTTGGTTCCTTTCTCACAGACCAAGGTAATTATATTTGGTCGGGATGGCTAGAACGAGAGGTTGTCGTCGATGTTGGCGGCTTCGCCGTCGGCGAGCACGTCGTTGCCGTCGACGTCCTTAAGAAGCACCGAGACCTTCTGCTCGGCATCGGACAGGCGGGTGCGCAGGCTCTTGAGGAGCTCGACGCCGCGGGTATAGCTCTCGAGCGACTCCTCGAGCTCCATATCGCCCGACTCCAGGCTGCGGATGATGAGCTCCAGCTCCTGCGAGGCCTGCTTGTACGTAAGCTGCTCGACCGGGGTCTTCTCTGCCATATCTGTTTCCTTTCCTAAAGGTTTATCGCTATGAAACGCGGGTTACTCGACCGTATCGACCGTTGCAGCCACGTTGCCGTCTGCCATACGCACGCGGATGGCGTCGCCCGGCTTAAAGGTCTTGGCGCTCGTAGCCACACCGTCATCGCTGTACGCAATGGAGTAACCGCGGGCAAGCACCTTGAGCGGCGACAGGGCATCGAGCGACGCGGCAGCTCGGCCCAGGTCGGACGCGGGTTTGTTGAGCATCGTACGTCCCTGATGCTCCAGACGGGAACTCGCAAGCGCGAGCGCATGGCGCTTGCCATCGAGCCCCGAGGTGCTTGCAACCAGGCGCTCGGGCAGGCGCTCAAAGTTGGAGCGGAATGCCCCGACCGAGCGTACTATGGCGCCCGACAGGCGATCGGCAGTCAGCGCAAGCTCCGATTCGCGACGCTCAACCATAAATGTGGGGTCGTTGAGGCACGGGCGGCACGCAGCCGCATCGAGCGCATCGCCCAGACGGGCCGTATAGGTATCCCAGGCGCGGCGACCGCACTGATCGAGCATCTCCAGGTCGACCTGGGCCGACCCAATCATCGATGCCATCGCGGCACCCAGACGCTGATGGCGCGCCTCGAGCACATCGGCCAACTCCGTCATAGCCGGCGCCACCGATTCTGCCGCCGCCGTGGGCGTGGAGGCGCGGCGGTCGCTCACCATGTCGCAAATCGAGGTATCGGGCTCATGGCCGATACCGGTCACCACGGGCACGGGACAGGCAGCCACTGCGCGGGCAAGCTCCTCGTCGTTGAAGGTCATGAGGTCCTCGAAGGAGCCGCCGCCGCGCACCAGCAAGATGCAGTCGGGCGCTGGCGTGATGGCGGCGGCACGGCGCAGGCCCTCAATAAGCTCGGCCGGCGCACCCTCGCCTTGAACCTTGGCGCCCACGCAGACGAGCTCGACGAGCGGGTTGCGACGACGCAGCGTGCGCTTGACGTCGTCGATTACGGCACCCGAAAGCGAGGTGACGACCGCCACGCGGGAGCAGAACACCGGTATGCGGCGCTTGCGCGCTTCGTCCATCAGGCCCTCGCGGCGTAGCTTTTCGGCCAGTTGCGCCACTTGTTGACGCAGCAGACCCTCGCCCGCCAGCGAAAATGAGCGAGCGACAAAGCTCATGCGGCCCGTGGCCTTATAGAGATTGAAGCTGCCCTTAAAGCTCACCTGCATGCCATCGCGCAAGTCGAAGGTGCGCTTAAGGTAGGCGCCCTTCCAGATGATGCAGTCAACGGCGGCCGAGTCGTCCTTAATCTGGAAGTAGCAGTGACCGCTTCGGGCATTGGGGCCACGGAAACCCGTGACCTCGCCCAGAACGCTCAGCTGCGGAATGGCATCGAGCGCGCCGGCGGCAATCTCCACCGCCTGGCTCACGCTGAGCTCCTTGCGCTCCTGATCGTCCGAACCGTCGAACTCGGCGGAAACGGCATTGCCGGTTAGATTCCAGCCTGCCACGCAGCCTCCTTTCGTCATCGTGCACAAGGGCTTCGGCCCTGCGCAAATTCAAGTCCAACACATAGTACAGCGCCGCGGGGACACGAATCCCCGCGGCGCCCAGCGACCCAATTTGTTATCGGTTGGAGTTTCTGTTGTAGCGAGCCATAAGATAGAGCAGCTGAATATTCGAGGTGAGCGCCGCAGCCACATAGGTAAGCGCGGCGGCCGTCAGCACCTTCTTGGCACCGTTGACCTGCTTGGAGCTCATACCCGACTGCTCAATATACGCCACGGCGCGCCGACTAGCATCAATCTCGACCGGCAGCGTAACCAGTTGGCACAGCACGCTAAACGAGAAGAAGATCAGCGCGAGGGTCGTGAGCCCGGCAATGTTCATACACAGGCCCAAG
>CAJMSL010000143.1 GCA_905216045.1 uncultured bacterium | reverse complement strand
TTCGTCGCCGCAGGCCTATAGCCGTGGTCGCAACGCACATCACAGCAGCCAATGTTGCCGTGGGTGCCCGCGTTATTACGGGTATCGATTATCCGGTCATCTGCGTACCAACAGACTATGAAGTCGAAGGCTTTTGGCCCCACAAGGACACCGACCTGTTCTGCGTGGCCAACGAGTTTATGGCCGAAACGCTGCGCCCCCGCAAAGTTCCCGAGTCAAAGATCCGCATAACGGGCATCCCCATCCGAGCCGGTTTCGATTCAAATTACGATCGCGAGGAAGAGCTGAGCAAGTTCAATCTCCCCATAGACAAAACCGTCGTATTGGTGATGGCCGGCGCCAGTTTGCCCCAACCATACGTGCGTTTCCGTGCCGCGATGGACCACACGCTCCCCTTCTTACGCAGCTTTGAGGACATGCACTTTGTCTTTTTACCGGGCAAGGATAAGGAATACGCCGCCCGACTCAAGACGCTCTTCGACGCCATGAAGCTCGACAACGTCACGGTTCTGGACTACGTGGACGACATGGCGGCCCTCATGCACGGCTGCGACCTGGCAATCCTCAAATCAGGCGGACTCACGGTCACCGAGTGCTTGTGCGCTCATCTGCCGATGCTCCTGCTGGGCAAATCATACGGTCAGGAAAAGGCCAACACCACGATGCTTACCAGCATGGGCGCCAGCATGCACGTCACCACCGCACGTGAACTCATCGTAACCCTACGTCACTTGCACGACCATCCCGAATCACTCAAAGCCCTACTCATCAACGGCGAAGTACTACGCCGCCCCCACGCAGCCGAAGACATAGCCATCGCCACCATGGAGCTCGTAGGCAAACCCCAAAAGCGCAAACGAGCCTTCTGCCGCTTCTACTGGGGAGGAAAGCCCGCGCATATCCGCTAGTCGAATGTCCGCCGCTCTGCCGGAGCCGCCCTTATATCATTCCATGCTCAAACATTCTCGCTTCGCTGCGAAACTGCGCGTGGAACGATATAAGGGCGGCTCCGGCAGAGCGGCTGCGTTTACTTACTAGCAGCTACTTCGGTATCCCCTCCATTAGAACCTGCAAAGGTAAAACAGGAAAATATAAATACAGTAAGCCGATGCGACAAAGGGACAGCCCCTTTGTCGCATCGGCTTACTAGAAAAGTAAATATTGTTTCAAGCGAGTAGCCGCCCGCCCGGGGCTTACCTATATCGTTCCACGCGCAGTTTCGCAGCGAGCGAAGCGACGCGAGAATGTTTGAGCATGGAATGATATAGGTAAGCCCCGGGCGGGAGGGATACGAGCGCCCCTAGGCGACGCCGCTGGAGCCGAAGCCTCCGTTGCCTCGGTCGGTTTCGTCTAGTTCTTCTACTTCTATGAGGTTAACCGTGGGGACTTCTTGGATGACGAGTTGGGCTATGCGGTCGCCTTTGTTGATTTGGATGTTGTTTGAGGGGTCCAGGTTGATGAGGATAACCTTGAGTTCTCCTCGGTAGTGGGCGTCGATGAGGCCAGGCGTATTGACTATAGACAGGCCCTGCTTGATGGCGAGACCGCTGCGGGGCTGGACGAAGCCGGCGTAGCCATCGGGCAGGGCGATGGCCAGCCCGGTAGAGACCAGACGACGTTCGAAGGGCTTCAGGACGCAGTCCTCGTTGGAGCGCAGATCCAAGCCGGCATCGGTGGGATGGGCGTATTTGGGAAGCTCGACGGTGGGGTCGAGACGCTTTATGTTGACGGTAATGCAGGACATGGAATCACCTTAGCTTGTCGAGCTCTTGCAGAAACTCATCGACGTCTTTGAAATCGCGGTAGACCGAGGCAAAGCGGATGTACGCCACCTTATCGATCTTGGCCAAGCGCTTGAGCACCATGTCACCCAACTCATGCGACGTGACGGCCGTCAGCGTGCGAGAGCGCAGCTCGACCTCGATATCGTCGATAATCTCATTGAGCTTCTTAGTGTCGATATCGCGCTTGATGGTGGCACGCATCAAGCCGACGAGCAGCTTATTGCGATCGAACCGCTGCTTAGTTCCGTCCGACTTAATGACCTCAATTGGGTCTTCGCATCGCTCGAACGTTGTAAAGCGGTAGTTACACGAGCAACATTCGCGACGGCGCTTAATGGTGTTATTTGACTCCTGCATACGGGAATCAACGACGCGGGTATGTGCCTTGCCGCATTTAGGACAGCGCATGGTACCTCCTCTTAAACGATAACAAGAGTACCATGCGCAGCGCGATAATGATTACGAACGAGCAGGAACCTTAAGATGCGCACTGGCGGCGAGCGAACCATGCTCCAGATGATTGACGTTACGGATCATGTCGGAAGTCTCTTGCGTGGAAAGGCCTTCGATTGGATATTCCTCGGCAAGCGACCAAAGAGAATCACCAGGCTGAACGCGAATGGTCTCGTAGGTAACGTTGGAAACGGACTCGGCATACGCGGCGTGACGAGCGCTAAAGACCGACGTAGCGAGGACAAAAAAGAGCGTGAGCGCAACGGCGACGGCAACAATCGTCGAGACCTTCAGGGCAGCGGGAGTCGGCGCGGCAACAGCATACTGAGTGCGAGCAGACTTTACGGGCAAAGGCTGATAACCGGAACGTCCACCCTTGACAACAGTAAAAGCGGGCGCGGCAGGTGTCTCGAGCTTAAGGGCGAGGTTTCCCTGGACCAAATTCGTTGCGTTCATCATGTTCTCCTCTCGCGTGTTTTGCTGAGAACAGTTTTATCAAGCCGCGCGGACAAAAATGTCTAGCGCGAGAACGAATGTTCGGTTATTATTATCTTCGAACAGTTGTTCCTGTCAAGCAAAATTCGAACATTTGTTTGACATGGGTAGAGAGGATGCCCTGATGGCTCGCAAAATTACCAAGCGTCAGCAGCAAATTTACGACTTCATCAAGGAATATCAGCAGGAGAAGGGTTATCCGCCCAGCGTGCGCGAGATGGCTTCTGCCGTGGGCCTATCCTCTCCCAGCACCGTGCACGCCCATCTCTCTGCCCTGGAGGCGCGCGGGCTACTCAAGCGCGATGCCACCAAACCGCGCGCCCTGGAACTCTTTAACGAGGACGGTTCCTCTGTCTCAATTTCTAAATCTGACGAGCCCACCGCACCTCGCGGAACGGTCTCGCTACCGCTCGTTGGTCGCGTCGCGGCTGGGATTCCCATTCTGGCCGAGCAGAATATCGAAGACACTTTTACTATCCCGACCGAAATCGCCACTGATCAGGGTTCCTTTATCCTTGAGGTGCATGGGAGCTCAATGATCAATGTCGGCATCTTCAATGGCGATTACATCATCGTCCGTGAACAAAAGAGTGCCATGAACGGCGAAATTGTCGTGGCCATGATTGATGGTTCAGCGACCGTCAAGACGTTCTACAAGGAGCAGGGACGCGTACGCCTGCAGCCCGAGAATGACACCATGGAGCCTATCTATGCAACGAATCCCATCATCTTGGGCAAAGTCGTCGGCTTAATGCGCCGGTTCTCGTAATGCAAAAACGCATCACCATCTTTGATACCGTCCGCGGGTTTACGATGATTTCAATGGCAGGTTTTCACGCTTGCTACGATCTCGCCTACCTGTACGACTGGGATATGCCCTGGTTTACCCAGACCGTCTTTCAAGACATCTGGCGCGCCAGCATCAGCTGGGTATTTTTGTTTATCGCGGGTTGGATGTGCACCCTTTCGCGCAACAATATCAAACGTGCCGCCAAATACGCCTTAGCAGCACTCGTCGTCTGGCTGGCAACAACACTTGTCTCAGTCGACGATTCGGTTAATTTTGGCATCATCTACTGCATGGCCGCATGTACCGGCATCGTGGCGTTGACCGATCCCGTCCTTAAGAAGATATCGGCGAGATGGGGCATGTCGCTATGCCTTGTGTTGTTCGCCCTCACCTGGAGTATCCCCAAAACGATCTACCCTGTCCCCTACCTGGCGTGGCTGGGATTTCCGAGCCTTGGGTTTGTTTCAGGTGATTACTACCCCATCATCCCGTTTATCTTTATGTATCTTGCAGGATACTTCGCCGCACATATAGCGCAGGGAATCGATAAGACCGCCCTAAGCTGGGCCTACGCCAACCCCCTGCCGGCGCTCGCCAGCCTTGGACGTCATGCACTCCCCTTTTATCTGCTGCATCAACCCATTATTCTGGGCTTTTTGGAGCTCGTCTACTCGGTGCGATAACGCTTGAGCCGCGGCGCGATACGGGCCGGCAGCTTCGCCACAATACGAACGCCGTCCTCAAGATATTCCTCGTGCAAAAGGGTTCCCTGCTCATGCACCAGCGTGATGAGGGCGCCCTCGCGATACGGGATATCAGCAGAGAGCAACACATCGGTAGCAGCCGCCTCAC
>CAJMSL010000142.1 GCA_905216045.1 uncultured bacterium | reverse complement strand
CTCATCGAGCAGGACGAGGCCGCAGCCATGTTTGACTCGATGCGAACCCTCAACGAGGCGCCGATTCGTCTGGCCGAGGGACTTGAGCTTCACGGCTGCACCGACATTACGGGCTTTGGCCTGATCGGGCACGCGTGCGAGATGGCCGAGGGCTCGGGCGTGCAGATCGAGCTTGCGTCGGGAACGGTACCGCTCTTTGACCAGGTGCTCGACATGGCGCGTCTTGGCATTATCCCCGCCGGCGCCTACCGCAACCAGGACTTCTTTGGCCCACGCGTGGCTGCCGACGAGGGCCTGGAGCCTGGCATGCTGGATGCGCTATACGATCCGCAGACGTCTGGTGGCCTGCTTATCGCGGCACCTGCTGTCGATGTGGATGAGCTTGCGCGTCGCCTGGATGCCGAAGGACGCGTTGCCGCCACAATCGGCCGCGTGTGCGAGCCGGTGCCGGGCGGTCCTGCCGTCCGCGTTGTTCGCTAGCCCGCACGTTTATGTAACTGTTTGCCGTTCTCTAGAACGGTTCTTTCGAAAGGAAAAACTATGTCTACCAAGATTGAAGTCAATGCCATGGGCGATGCCTGCCCGCTGCCCGTCGTCAAGACGCTCAAAGCCCTGAAGCAGCTCGATGGCGAGGGCGCCGTCGTGACCTCGGTCGACAACGAGACCGCCGTCAAGAACATCTCCAAGATGGCGCAGGAGAAGGGCTGCACGGCCTCGGTCGAGAAGATCTCGGACGCCGAGTGGCACGTGACCGTGGCGACCTCTGGCGCCGTTGCCGTGGCTGATCCCGAGCAGGATGGTGCTGCCTTCTGTGATGCCAGCGCCGGCAAGGGCAAACTTGTCATTTCTGTCTACACCGATTGCATGGGTCGTGGCGACGACGAGCTGGGCCACAAACTCATGAAGGCCTTCATCTTTGCCGTGACGCAGCAGGAGGAGCTGCCCGCGACCATGCTGTTCTACAACGGCGGTGCCAAGCTCACCGTCGAGGGCTCACCGGTGCTCGACGACCTGAAGGGCCTGGCCGAGCAGGGTGTCGAGATCCTTACCTGCGGTACCTGCCTGGACCACTATGGCATTAAAGACCAGCTCGCGGTGGGCGAGGTCACCAACATGTACGTGATCGTGGAGAAGATGGAGCAGGCCGTGCGCGTCGTGCGCCCGTAGCGTATTGGTTGGAGTTGCCATGAGGGAGAAGCGCCCGGCGCTTGGCATCACGTTTCCCACTACGGCGGCCGCCATGGGGTGCGAGACCCTATGCGTCGAGCGCGGCCTTCCCGGGCGCACGATTCCCGTGCCCGGGGAGGTCGCTGCCGGCTGCGGCTTGGCGTGGAAGGCGCTGCCTTCGGATGAGGACCTGCTGCGCGGCGAGCTTGCCGCGGCGGGCGTCCCCACCGAGGGCTTTACGGTAATCGACATGTGGGAGGTCGTGATATCGCGGCGTCGACCATGCATAAGCCGCAGACGGTGATCGATGCCGTGACGCAGGCGATGTGTTCGCTCGGTAATGCCGGGCGCGGGGCCACGTCGGGTGCCCTCGATGCCGCTCGTACGATTCACGCTTGTCGTGCCAAGCTCGCGCGCCTTTTGGGTTGCCCGAGAGCGGACCGTGTATGCTTTACGCCTAACTCGACGGCGGCGCTCAACACCGTCATCAATGGCGTAGTGCGCCCCGGCGACCGTGTGGTTACGACGGTGCTCGAGCACAACTCCGTGCTGCGTCCGCTCAACCGCCTGGCGGCAGAGCGGGGCGTGACCGTTGAGCATGCGGGCTGCGATGCGAACGGCGTGCTCGACTATGACGAGCTTGAGCGGCTGGTCACGCCAGGCACGCGTGCCGTGGTGGTGACGCACGCCTCCAATGTGACCGGCAACTCGGTCGACATTGCGCACGTGGCCGCCGTGGCCCATGCGGCCGGCGCGCTGGCGATCGTCGACGCCTCTCAGTCTGCCGGTACGGCTCATATCGATATGCAGACCATGGGGCTCGACGTCGTGTGCTTTACCGGCCACAAAGGGCTGATGGGTCCGCAGGGGACCGGCGGCCTGGCCGTGGCGGAGGGCATTGACGTCGCTCCGTGGGCCATGGGCGGCACGGGAGTGCACAGCTTCGACCCACTGCAGCCACTTGAGTGGCCCACGCGCTTGGAGGCGGGCACGCTCAACGGTCACGGCATCGCGGGCCTTTCTGCTGGCCTCGACTTTATCGAGACCCAGGGTGGAGTCGATGCGATTGCTGCCCACGAGCGTGCGCTCGCTGATCGCTTCCTTGCCGGTGTGCGCGAGATTCCGGGGATTAAGCTCTATGGTGCCTTTGACCAGCCGACGCGCTCTGCGATCGTGTCGCTCAACGTGGGCGATATCGATTCTGCCGAGATCTCGGATGCGCTCATGCAAGGGTGGGGGATTGCGACGCGCCCCGGCGCCCATTGCGCCCCGCTCATGCACCGTGCGCTGGGGACCGAGCGCCAGGGCGTTGTCCGTTTCTCGTTTGGATATTTCAACACGACCGAAGAAGTCGACACGGCTATCGATGCTCTGTGCGATTTTGCCTGCTAAAGCTGCTAGACCGTTTATACTTGCGGGACGGGTGTTTTTGCCCGTCCCGTTTTTGTTTCAACCCGAAAGGTGGACCCATGGCTTCATCCGCCCCGCACGGTCTGCGCTCCGACCATGTCGTCACCGTCGGCATCGCTCTGTTCTCGATGCTCTTTGGCGCCGGCAACCTCATTATTCCGCCGCTGCTGGCGCTGCAGGCAGGTTCTGCCACGCCGGTCGCCATGCTCGGCTTTCTCATCGCCGCCATCGGCTTGCCCGTCATGGGCTTTATCGCTGTGGCGCTTGCTGGAACGGCGCGCGAGCTTGCCGGCCGCGTGCACCCCAAGTTCGGTGAGTTCTTTGTTGCGGCGGTGTATCTGGCTATCGGCCCGTGCCTGGCCATTCCGCGTACGAGCTCCACGGCCTTCGAGATGCTGGTGCCCTTGCTGCCTCAGGGCGTCTCGCTTGGCACGGCTCGCCTGGTGTTTGCCGTTGGCTGCTTTGTCGTCGCGGTTGCGCGCACGCTGCGCCCGGGCGTTATCACACGCGTGCTCGGTCGTATTACGGGCCCCGCGCTCATCGCGCTCATCGTGCTGGTCGTGGGCGCTGCCGTGATCTCGCCGCTGGGTCCCGCTGCCGCGCCGCAGGCTCCCTACAATGCCGGTGCTGCCGTGCAGGGCTTTTTGACCGGCTACCAGACCATGGACCTGCTCGCGTCGCTCGCCTTTGGCATTATCATCGCCGAGACCATCCATGAGCTGGGCGTTACCGACGATAAGCGCGTGGCCTTTGAGATCTCGCGCTCCGGTGTGATCGCCGGCGTGCTCATGGCCATCATCTACTGTGGCCTGGCGCTTGCCGGCATGCAGCTCGGCACGGTTATGCCCGATGCCACCAATGGCGCCGCCATCCTTGCCCGCTCTGTCTCCATGCACTTTGGCCTTGTCGGCACGGTCGTGGTCTTTGCGATCTTTTTCCTCGCCTGCATGAACGTGTGCATCGGTCTTATTAGCTGCTGCTCGCGGTACTTCTGCGAGACGTATGTGGTTGAAGGGGGAGCGGAGGCTTCCGAGGAGGCCATGCGCCGCCCCTTTGCGATGCTTGCCTTTGTGTTCGCGGCGTTTTCGTGCGTGCTCTCCAACGTGGGCCTCGACGTGATCCTTATGTTCTCGGTGCCTATGCTCAATGCCCTGTATCCCGTTGCCATTGTGCTGGTGCTTATGGGCCTGATGCACGGCTTTTGCGACGCGCATTCGCAGGTTTGGGTTTGGGTCGGCGGCGTGGTCGCGGTGCAGAGCGTGATCACCTCGGTCCGCGACGCGTTCTTTACTGGTGCGTGGCTGCCGTTCGATGCGTTGCCGCTGGCAGATATCGGTGCTGCGTGGGCACCGGTTGCTGTGGCGGCGTTTGTGATCGGTCTGGTTCATAGCCAGTTTGTCACACATTCGAGGAGCTAGGGTATCGTCGCTTGCACAGGCGGGAAGTCTCCCCTATAATTTCCTTCGCTTTGGGACACGCAAGGTTTATGCCTTAGCTGCTCAACACCTTCGGGACGTGGCGCAGTTTGGTAGCGCGCCTGCTTTGGGAGCAGGATGTCGCAGGTTCAAATCCTGTCGTCCCGACCATATCTTGCGGGCGTAGTTCAATGGTAGAACCCCAGCCTTCCAAGCTGATGACGCGGGTTCGATTCCCGTCGCCCGCTCCATAAGTTAGACGAACGGCTCTGGTTCCTTTTGGGAATCAGAGCCGTTTTCATATACATGCCGGGACCCCACATCCCCACCTAAGTTGCGGTGAAAAAAATAAAAGATTAAACACAAAAACAGATATAAAAGAAAAATTTAACACCACAAAATTGAAGCGGGGC
>CAJMSL010000141.1 GCA_905216045.1 uncultured bacterium | reverse complement strand
CGTCCTATAATGAGCTTGCCACACAAGGAAAGCTCAAGCACCGCGGCGAACATAATTGAAAGGTAAACCCGCTAGCAGCGGGTTTATTCGTGAACAGCCGGGCGCCTGGAGCTTAGCGAAACGCTTGTAAGGAGTAACATGAGCGATTTCCTAAACCGTATGAAGTCTGCCGCCAAGGCCGACCTTAAGACGATCGTCCTGCCCGAGGGCGAGGATCCGCGCACTATCGTCGCGGCCACCAAAATCATCGAGGAGGGCCTGGCAAAGATCGTCATCCTGGGCAACCCCGACGAGATCAACGTTCCCGGCGCCACCGTCATCGACCCGCGCAATGCCGAGAAGCACGAGGAGTACGCAAAGAAGTTTGCCGAGCTCCGCGCCAAGAAGGGCGTTACCATCGAGCAGGCTCGCGCCCAGGTGATGGACGCCACCTACTTTGGCACCATGATGGTCAAGATGGGCGACGCCGACGGCCTGGTCTCCGGCGCCTGCCACTCCACCGCCGACACCCTGCGCCCCGCGCTTCAGATCCTCAAGACCGCCCCGGGCACCAAGCTGGTCTCGGCCTTCTTCGTGATGTGCACCGACACCCCGCAGTTCGGCACCGACGGCACTCTGATCTTCGCCGACTGCGGTCTCAACATCAACCCGTCCTCCGACGAGCTCTCCGAGATCGCCATCGCCTCCGCTCACTCCTGGTCCACCTTCATGGGCAATGTTGAGCCGCACGTGGCCATGCTCTCCTACTCCACCATGGGCTCCGCCGGCGGCGAGGTCGCCAAGAAGGTCCAAGAGGCCGTGAAGTTCTGCAAGGAGAAGGCTCCCGAGCTCGCCATCGACGGCGACCTGCAGCTCGACGCCGCTATCGTCCCCACCGTCGCCCAGCTCAAGGCTCCCGGCTCCTCCGTCGCCGGTAAGGCCAACGTGCTCGTGTTCCCCGACCTCGAGGCAGGCAACATCGGCTACAAGCTGGTCCAGCGCTTCGCTGGCGCCGACGCCTACGGCCCCATCCTGCAGGGCATCGCCAAGCCGGTTAACGACCTTTCGCGCGGCTACTCTGCCGATGACATCGTGGGTGTCGTGGCCATCACCGCCGTCCAGGCTCAGATGGCTGAGTAGCGCACGCACTCGCCCGAAGGCCGTACGGGCTAACCCCTGAAAACGTCCTCGACCAATGAAACGCCCCCGTTCTGCTCCTCCGGAGCTACGAACGGGGGCGTTTCTGGTCTGCGGATTGTTTTCAGGGGTTAGCCCGTACGGCCTTCTACCGCCACGTAGCAATCAGGGTATCTGGGGTGGACGGCGGCTTGGCTACGAGCTGGAGCTGAGGATCTGAATGATCGGGTGCCGTTGCTGGGAGCACAGGCATTGCTGATGATGATCACTTTGGGACTGAAATTTCCGCCTGCTAGTAAAAAGGCCTCCGGAGCTGTTGCTCTGGAGGCCTTTCGTTTACTTGCAAATACGCGCGTTAGTTGTTCTTGGTCAGGCGCTCGACGTCGTGGGCGATCATGTATTCCTCGTCGGTGGGGATGACCATGACCGTGACGGCGGAACCGGCAGCGCTGATGACCTGCGGGCCGTTGCCCACGGCCTCGCGGTTCTTGTTGTTGTCGATGCGTACGCCCAGCCACTCAAAGCAGTCGCAGAAGGCCTTGCGGATCGACCAATCGTTCTCGCCGATGCCGGCGGTAAAGGTGATGGTGTCCACGCCCGCCATGGAAGCGATCATGGAACCGGCCTGCTGCATGGCCTTGTATGCGAACATATCGAAGGCGAGCAGGCAGCGCTCATCACCCTCGGAGGCGCGTGTACGGATGTCACGGGCATCGTTGGAGATACCCGAGATGGCAAGCAGGCCGGACTGCTTGTTCATCATGTCGTCGACTTCCTGGTAGCTGTAGCCGCCCTCGCGCTGCAGGTAACACACGGTAGCCGGGTCGATGGAACCGCAACGGGTACCCATCATCAAACCGTCGAGCGGCGTGAGGCCCATCGTGGTGTCGCGGCACACGCCGTCCTCGATAGCAGCGAGCGAAGCACCGTTACCCAAATGGCACGAAAGCAGACGGTGGCAGCGCGAACCCAGGATCTCCTTGGCCATCATCCACTCATAGCGGTGGCTCGTGCCGTGGGCGCCGTACTTGCGCACGTGGTACTTGTCGCACACGTCCTTGGGCAGCGCGTAGGTATAGGCGACCTCGGGCATGGTCATGTGGAACGAGGTGTCGAAGACCGCCACGTTGGGCAGCTCCGGATACTTCTCACGGCAATACTCAATCGCCGCGGCCTCGCCGTAGTTGTGCAGTGGGGCGAGCGGGGCCACCTCGAGAATCTTGGCCATAACCTCGTCGTCGACAACTGCGGAATCATCGAAGTGCCAGCCGCCCTGAACGATACGATGACCAATGCCATCAATCGTAAAGTCGGTCTTCTCGAGCTCCTCGAGCACACGAGCGATAGCAGAGCGATGATCGGGGAAAGGGACCTCCTCGGTCTGCTTGGCGCCACCGTTCTCGGAGTGGCCAAAGATGCCCATGTCCGAACCGATACGTTCGCAGTTGCCCTTGGCGAAAACCTCGCGGGTATCGGTATCCAAAAGCTGATATTTAAGGCTTGAGCTGCCGGCGTTGACAACAAGTACGTTCATGAGACTCCTTTGCAGTGCAATACGGTCGACGCAGACCCCTTAAGGCGGCCGCATTTTAATAAGAAGTTATCATATCTTGATAAATAGCTATCAGCATATCGCCCAACGAGCGCAAAAGAGGGGCCGAACGGCGCTCGGTCGTCCAGCCCCTCCCCTCTTGCAATTACTTGCCGTTGACGATGCGCTCGACGTCGGAAGCGATCATGAACTCCTCGTCCGTGGGGATGACGAAGATCTTGACCTTGGAATCCTTGGCAGACAGGCACCAAGCGCCGTCACCACGCAGGGCGTTGCGGGCATGATCCATCTTGACGCCCATAAAGGCCAGACGGTCGGCAACGCCGGCACGAACGGCCGGAGCGTGCTCACCGATGCCAGCGGTGAAGACCAGCGTGTCCATGCCGCACATGGAAGTAGCCATCTCGGCAGCCTTGGCGGCAATCTTGTAGACAAACATGTCGAAGGCGAGCTGAGCATCGGGGTCACCAGCGGCGGCGAGCTCCTCGACGTTGCGGCAGTCGTTGGTCTTGCCGCCGGTCACAGCCAAAAGGCCGGACTTCTTGTTCATCATCTCGTCGACCTCGTCGAAGGTATAGCCGCCCTCGCGCTGCAGGTAGCACACGGTAGCCGGGTCGATGGAGCCGCAGCGGGTGCCCATCATGACACCATCGAGCGGGGTGAGGCCCATGGTGGTGTCCATGCACTTGCCGTCCTCGATAGCGCACAGGGAAGCGCCGGAGCCGATATGGCACACGACGACCTTGCGGGCCTCGCCGTTGGTCATCTCGGCGACCTTCTTGGAGATGTAACGGTAGCTGGTGCCGTGGGCGCCGTACTTACGGATGTGCAGCTTGTCGCAAACGTCCTTGGGTAGAGCGTAAGTCTTGGCGACCTCGGGCATGTTGAAGTGGAAAGCGGTGTCATAGACCGTGACGTTGGGCAGGTCGGGATACTGCTCCAGGCAGAACTCGATAACGTTGGCCTCGGGGTTGTTGTGGAGCGGCGCCAGCGGGGCGACCTCGCGGATCTTAGCGAGAACGTCCTCGTCGACGAGGGAGGAATCGCCAAAGTACCAACCGCCCTGAACGATGCGATGGCCGATGCCCTCGATCTTGACGCCGTTGGCCTCGAGGTCCTTCAGGACGACCTCGATGGCGACCTTGTGGTCGGGGAACTCGATGTTCTCGGTCACCTTCTTGGAACCGTTAGCAGCGTGGGTGAAGGTACCGCCGGTAAAGCAGACGCGCTCGCAGGAGCCCTTTGCGGACACCTTGTGGGACTTGGTGTCGATGACCTGATACTTAAGGGTCGAAGATCCCGCGTTGACGACCAGAACGTTCATGTGTCTCCCTACTAACAGGCGGTGTGGCGCCGCCAGGTTACATACGCTTCAATAATAAACCCAAACGCCCTCGCGCTCGGGTTTATTGGCGTTGATATATAAGTTATCGGTGTCTAAATACTCATGTCCTTTGGCTTGTAAGACGAAATAGCGCGGGGATATACACCAAAGAAGAAATCCCGAGCGCGACAAGCAATACGACTCGAATGCCCGCAGCGCTGCTCAACACAGCGTTGAGCAGATAGAAAAGAACAGCACCCACCGCCACCATCTGGCTTTGAACCGAAATCAGTGAACAGCGCATCGAAGAATCAGCAGCATTTTGAAAAATTGAGTATTTAATTGGAGCAAACAACGAGTACGCAACCGTCTGCAGCACATAGAACACGGGCAGCAAATTAGCCGGAGTAAGGGGGATCAAAAACAAAGCTGTCAATACTAAGCGAATGATGCCGCAAATACGCGCAAAACGGCCCTTGGCGACAAGAGCAATCACACTGGGCACAATAAGCCCCATGGAGGCCGAGGCAAGGAGC
>CAJMSL010000140.1 GCA_905216045.1 uncultured bacterium | reverse complement strand
GCGCCCGGCAAAAACGCCAGCGCACCGGTCGCCATATTGGTTAGCGCGCACGAGGTGATGATACGATTGGCCGCCGCGATGCGCATGAAGGCAAAGTTCGCCGCAAAAGCCGTTTCCTTATCGGTGCGATCGAGAATCCAGCGGGCAAGCGTCTCGAGCAGATACGTCTTATCGGTTGCCGCTACCACGCCGAGCATGGGCGTGGACTCCTCGATAAACGGCACCTCCACAGCAGACTCGGCAAGCACGCACACGGGCGCGCCGGCGATCACGAGCTCCTGCACGGCACTCTCCAAGCGGTCGGAACCACACGAGAGCACCAGTACCACATCGGTATCGGTCTTTGGAGCAATTCGCTCCTCCCCCAGACGCTCGACGCGCACAATGCCCGAGGTCGTCTGCGGCACAAAGGCGTCACGCACCGTCTCGGCCAGAAAGCACGAGGCGGACGAATCCAGATAGACCGAAACGCGCACCGGCGTATCGGAATCCTTCTTAACGGACGCGCCCATCTTAAAAGCGCGGGTCAGCTTATCTACGGGAATTTTCATAGCAAACCCCTCCAGCGGTTACGCGGCGCCCGAACGATGCCGCCATATGGATTGTACGATACCCACCGTCAGCAGCTGAATCATCATCGAAGACGAACCGAAGCTAATAAACGGTAGCGGAATACCGGTAATCGGCATCATGCCGATGCACATGCCGATGTTTTCGAAGGTCTGGAACGCCCACATGCCGACGATACCTACGCATGATAAGCGTAGGAACAGAGACTCGCACTTAAAGGCAACGCGGATCGTCGAGAAGATGAGCAGTACGTACAAGCACAGCAGCAAAAAAGAGCCGCAGAAGCCAAAGGTCTCGGACAAAAAGGCAAAGACAAAGTCGGTATGGAACTCGGGTAGGAAGCCGCCGGCCGACTGCGTCGCATGCCCCAGGCCCTTACCAAAGAAACCGCCCGAGCCGACCGCGATCAACGACTGCTGCAGATTGTACGCATCGTCCGAATCGGCATTATCGGGGTCGATAAAGACCGTCAGACGGTTCATCTGATACTGCTTGATGAGCACATCGTGGCCGAGCAACGAATCAAAGACCGAATCGAGCGCCAGGACGAGGGCCACCAGGCCCACAAGCAGGGCCAGGGTCGACAGTACCCATTCGCGGCGCGCACCGCTCATACAAATGACGATGGCGCCCGAAACAAGCACGACCAGGCCCGAGCCCAGGTCGCCCATGGCAACGACGGCCAAAAACGGAATGGACAGCATGCCGCAGAGCTTGACGTAGTCGCGAACGGTATCGATGCGACCGTTATACTGCGATCCAAGCGTAGCAATAAAGAAGATGGTGATGAGCTTGGCAAGCTCAACCGGCTGGAATGTCAAGCCGATACCGGGAATCTTGATCCAGCCCGTCATGCCCAGACCGCCCGTATAGGACAGACCCGGAATCTTGGGCGAGAAGATCACGATCAGGTCGATGACGAGCAACGCCGTCGAGAAATTGGAAATACCGCGCAGGTCGGTACGCCAGACGAGCACCGCCAGCACCGCCCCGATGCCAATTCCCAGCAGATGGCGTGAGAACGAGGCATCGGCCTTAAACTGCGAAGCCGACCAGATAATGATGGCACCGTAGGCGACGAGCGCCACAGTAGCCACGAGCACACCGATATGCACCTTTTGGCGAAACGTGCCGCGCGAGGCCGAAAGTTGTTTGTTGACACGGTCCAGGCTGCTGCGAGAACCGGTCTTGGTTGAACGGAACAGATCCGCCGGAGAAAAATCCATCGCAACCTCCTATCGAACCGAAGAATCGCCCGAGGCCGAAGAGGTATCGGGCTCGTCATAAATCACGCCGAGCACGTCGCGCACGACATGCATCGCGGTATCTGAGCCGCCGCCGCCCTGCTCTAGGACAGTAGCGATGACATACTTGGGATCATCGGCCGGTGCATAGGCGCAGAACCACGCGTATTCGTCCTCGCCGCTTTTCTCGCCCGTGCCCGACTTGCCGTATACCTGCGGCGTCAGGGTGCCAAAGTGAGCCGCCAGGGACGTCGATGCCGTGTAAATCACGTCGTGCATGCCGTTGCGAACAAGAGCCAAATCCGAATCGCTGTTGATCTTGGCCTCCAGGCGCTTCTTCTTGCCCTTGCCGTTGTATTTATAGGCATCGCCGTCGCCATCGCGCGACACGGCAGACAAAAACACGTGAGGCACGTACTGTTTGCCGCCGTTGGCAAGACCCATATAGGCACACGCCATCTGCAGAGGCGTCACCAGGATGTCGCCCTGGCCGATGGCAATGTTGGTCATATCGCCGGCATTCCACTTGCGGTCCTCGGCAGAGGCGTCGGTGAAGTACGACTCTTTCCACTCGGCATCGGGAATACGGCCCGCGCCCTCACTCGGCAGATCGATACCGCAGGTCTTGCCTAGGCCCCAGCGACGAAAGACCTCCTGCAGGCCCTCGGAATGTTGCTCGTCATAAAAGAACGCCTTGCCCATGTCGTAGAAGACGGGGTCGCACGAGTTGGCGATACCCGACTGCAGCGTCATGGTGCCGTGGCCGGAATGCAGCCAGCAGTACTTGCCCCACGACTTGCCCAGACCCGTCCAATAGCCCGTGCAGTTGGTCGTCTGCCCCGACGTGTAGGTTCCAAACTCAAGACCGGCTAGTGCCGAGAGCGGCTTGATGGTCGAGGCCGACATGTACTGTCCGCTAATGGCGCGGTTGAGCAGCGGGTGCGAACCCTTGTCATCATTGAGCTCGGTCCACACGTCATTTGAGACGCCGCCGATAAAGACGGACGGATCGAACTTGGGCTCGCTCGCCATGCCCAGGATCTCGCCATTGTTGGGATCGAGACACACCACAGCGCCGTTGCCGGCATTGCTGTAGCCAGTGGTCTTGGCAAGCTCGATAGCGCTCGCCAGTGCCGTCTCACAGGCCTGTTGGATCTTAAGGTCGAGCGTGAGCTTAATGTCGGAGCCGGCCTTCGCGGGCACGGCGCCGGCCTGACCGGTCACATTGCCCGAGGCATCGACCTTGACGGTCTGCTCACCACGAATACCCTGCAGCAGGTTTTCGTAGTAGCTCTCATCGCCCGCCTGGCCCACGATATCGCCCGACTGGTACGTAATCTTGCCAGCGGAAGCATCATCATCGCCAGAGTGTTTCTTATTCTGGGCCTCGAGCTGCTCGGAGGTAATGGTGCCGGTATAGCCCAAGATATGGCATGCCGTCTCACCATATGGATACTGGCGCTCGGTACGCTCGGCAATCTTGACGCCCGGGAACTCGCCGGCATGCTCCTGAATATAGGCAACCGTGGAGCGACGGACGTCCGTCGCGATGGTATGCAGGCTCTGGGCGCCCTCTGTATTGTCCTGAATATTGCGAAGGACCGCCACGTAAGGCATTCCAAGCACGTTGGCAAGATGGCGAACCCGAACCTCATCCTCGGCAAGGTCGCGGTAGGCCACGACAGCAAGTGAGGGACGGTTCTGAACAAGCGCCACGCCATTGCGGTCGAGGATGCGACCGCGCACAGCGGGTGTGGTAACGGTGCGAGTCTGATTGCTATTAGCCTGCTTCTCGTAATAGTCCGACGAGACCATCTGCATGCCCCACAGCTTGACGGCAAGCGCCGCAAACATCGCGCCCACACCCGTGGTGAGGATGGAAAAGCGGCCCTTAAAGGCGGTCGCCGCGGTATTGCCCTCGCCCTCGGTGGCGCGCGGGGCCGTTCCATGCTGCGTATCGTAGGTAAAACGGGAATCGCCACGACGCATGATGACCAGCGCGACCACGATGGCCACAACCAGCACGATACCGGCGATAATAACCGTCAACTGGGAAGACATCTACAGGCCTCCCCTATTTGAGCTTACGGGTCTTGGGCTTAAAGCGCATGCCCGTCTGGCGTCCGCCACGCGCGGAGAATCCATAGCCGGACTGCGGCACGCCACCGGACATCAAAAACGGAATGGCAACCAGACCCGTCAGGATCGAGGACGGCAGCGCATGGCCGAAGATCGCCACGACAAAGCTCGTCTCCAAACCCATAAACAGCAAGATGATGCTGTAGATCACATTAATGACGAGCGCGAAGGCGCCCACAGTGACGCCGCGCGCACTCGGGGTACCGCCCGTCTGACCGACGGCGCTGTGCACCAGGGCAAAAGAACCCACGGTCAGCAGGAGTGACATAACGCCCACCGGCACGGCAGCGGACAGGTCATAAAACAAGCCGCTGCAAAAACCGCACACGACGGCACGGGTCGGGTCGCCCGAGAACACGCTTAGGCACACCAGGATAATCATGAAGTTGACGCGACCGCCCGCAATGGAGATCTGCGGTGCCAGGCCTGCCTGCAGCAGCACGCACACGATGGCGGCGATCACAAACGTACGGGAGCTCATCCCCTGCTCGTGTAGATCCATGGACATGCCCCCTATTCGCTCGAGCCGGAATCGGTCGTCTCGGACGTGTCGGAACTGTCATCCGAACTCTCGTCCTTCGTCTTGGTAGCAGCATCGCGCGCC
>CAJMSL010000139.1 GCA_905216045.1 uncultured bacterium | reverse complement strand
ATGTTCATAAACAGGCCCAAGAGCAACACGATGGTCCAGGTGTTCTGGGTAAAGTTGACGACCGGCACGAGGGCGGTGCGAACCTTCATCATGGCGTAACCGCTTTGACGCTGGGCGGCATGGCCCGCCTCGTGGCAGGCAACGGCAACGCTTGCGACCGACCCGCCCGAACGGTTGGCATCCGAGAGATACAGGTTGTTGTCCTGCGGGTTGTAATGATCGGTGAGCTCACCAGCGACGCCCTTGATACCCACGGCGTTGCAGCCGTTGGCGTCGAGCATGCGGCGAGCGACCGTGGCGCCCGTGTCGCCGTCCGAGCGAACCTTGGACCAGGTTTTGTACGTCGAGTTGATATAGTTCTGTGCGGCAAGACCGATCACCGTGCAGACAAGAACAACCAGCAGGTACAGCGGGTCGATGCCAAAGCCGTATCCATAGTAATAAGGCATGCGAATTCCTCCGAATCGAGTTACACGTTGGAGGCATTCTACCCACTCAAGCGGCTAGGCTTCCTTACAGCAATTCAATTTTGCCATCTTTGACCGTCAACCCCATGTTGCCCGAGAGCAGATCGTCCAGGCGCGAGCCCACAAGCTCAAAGCGCCAGCCTTCGCGCAAGGGGCTCTGCTCGGGATGCTCAATATAGTCGGCCAGGTCATCGCGCGAGGCAATGACCGAGGTCGCCACTCCCGAGCGTTCGGCAACCAGGCGGATAAGCGCGTACATGAGATCCGTCACGCTCTCCAGCTCCGGAGAGATCTGGCGATGCCCGCGCACCATGAGCGGCAGGCGATCGTGCGGGCAGCTTGCGCCGCGCTTGATGGCCATGAGCGCACCGTCCACGTCGCGCTCCCCCAACTGATCGGTACCGCGAATGCTACGGAACTCCTCAACGCGCACGGGATTGCGCTTGACGAGCGCAAGCAGCGTGTCGTCGGACATGACCCACTTGCGCGGGATGTTACGGCGCTCGGCGCGGTCCTCGCGCCAGGCGGCGAGCTCGCGCGCGATGCCCAGCTGGTGGCGGCTGCACGAGTAGATGCGCTTGACCTTGCGGAATGCCTCGTGACGGTCGGCGCGATAGTGCGACTCGTCAGCCAGCGGGCGTAGCTCGTCGAGCACCCAGTCCACACGGCCCAGCTCGCGCAGGCGACTCATCATCTCGGTATAGGCGACGATCAGGTACTTGACGTCATCAATCGCGTACTCAATCTGCTTATCGGTCAGCGGGCGACGCGACCAGTCGGTCAGCGACTCGGTCTTGGGCAGCGAGACGCCGCAAAACGTCTGAACAAGCGCGCCATACGAAATCTGCTGGCGCTCGCCCAAAAAGGCAGCGGCGACCTGCGTATCGAAAATCGGTCGTGGCAGCACGCCCACGGTATGGAGCATAACCTCCATATCCTGCGAGCAGGCGTGGAAGACCTTAGTCACGCTCTCGTCTGCCATAAGCTCGGCCAGCGGCGATAGGTCGTCGATTACCAGAGGGTCGACCGCGACGCTCTCGGCAGGGGTGGCAATCTGAACCAAACACAGACGCGGATGGAACGTGCGCTCGCGCAAAAACTCGGTATCGACGGCAATCGCGTCGAACTCACGGGCGCGCTGGCAAAAGTCGAGTAAAGCCTGATGTGTGGAAATGTACATATCAATCCATCGAATAAGGTTAGGCCCGAAAAACACGGGTAGGATATCGGCATTGCCTTACAACTATACTCGGTTAGTCACAGAACGGGAACGTAAGTATGCGCTGCCTTATCATCCATAACCCTGCATCGGGCCCCAGCTCAGATGAAATCTACGCATTCACGCACGCCCTCGCGCAGGGCGGCGACGAGGTCGTGATGCGCTTTATCGGCGATGGCATGGAGCCCGAGGACGCCGTGGCAGACGTGCGCGAGTTTGATCGCGTGGTCGTTTCGGGCGGCGACGGCACCGTCTCCAACGTGCTCGACCAGATGCGCGGGTGCGGTGTCCCCACGCTCGTCTTCCCCTCCGGCACAGCCTGCCTGTTCTTTAACAACATCGGTAATGCCCCCGAGGCAGCGGCGCTTGCCAAGGCTTGCCGCGCCGGTCGCACGGTCAAAGTGGACATGGGCGAGCTCTTTTGGCTCGACGAGAACGGCAACGAGAAGCGCCACGGTTTTATCATCATCGCCGGCTCGGGCTTCGACGCCGAGATCATGATGAAGGCCGCTCCCACCAAAAACGACATCGGCGAGATCGCCTACTTCCTCTCTGCGCTCGCCACGCCCAATCCTACGGTAGCGCACTTTACGATTGAGCATGACGGCATTGTCGAGGAGCTCGACGGCATCTGCTGCATGGCCGGCAACACCTCGGTCATCCAAAACGACATCAACCTGTTCCCCGACTGCCGCATGAACGATGGCATGGTCGACATTGCGGTCATCGAACCCGTAAAAACCGAGCAGCTTCTACCGACTGTGATCACCGCCGCACTCGACCCCGCCGGCAAGGTACTCGGCCGCCCGCAGTTCAAGATCATCCAAACCAAGGAAGCCAAGATCACCTGCACCCCATCGCTGGGCATGCAGTTCGATGGCGAGATTATCTCCAGCAATTCGGGCGTCTTTGGAGCCCGCGCGCTTCCGCAATGCCTCGACCTCATCGTCGACGAATTCTCCCCGCTCGGAAAATAGGAGGACCCTATGAACGACAATCCCCTGCTCGGCTTTATCATCATCGTTTTGGCCATGCTCGTCGGCTATGCGATCAACGTGATCCACCGCCGGAAGAAGTAATTCCATATTGGCATGATATTCATCCAATTATCGTCTCCCCTGCCGTTTATGCATTTGCCAAACAGCAGGGGATTCTCATTTCGGGCATTCCCAGCTACTTTATTCGGCTACAGTAATTGCAGGGCGTCTTTATTAAAATAAAGCTACAAACTGAGTATAATTAACCGCTCATCGCATATTTCATCACGCTTATCGAGTAAGTTTCTTTCATAGATGAATATTGTTTCTAGTTCGTTACGCTAATGAGGTGTCTTTATTGGCTGAAGCCCTCTGGCGACAGAGGGCTTTCGCACGCTGGGAGGGAAAATGAGGAAAACTCACCCCGTCAACGCGCTCAAGAAGCTAGGCATAGGCCTCGCCTTTGGAGCTGCGACCATCATGTCCATGCCGACATCTGCGCTCGCCTGCACGCAGATGTACATGGGCAAAAACCTTACGGCCGACGGCAACACGTACTACGGCCGCGCCGAGGACTTTGGAGCGCGTTACCTCAAGCACTATGGCATCGAGCCCGCTCATGAACCCGGCTTTACGTACAGCTCGATTGAATCTGCTTTCGAATACACTTCGAATAAGCCTACCTATCGCTACAGCTATGTACGCGACCACCCCTCCAACTGGTTGGGTCGCACCGACGCCTACTCCGAAGCCGGAATCAACGAGAAGGGCGTGTCCTGCTCTGCCACGCTGAGCACCTCCTATAACGAGGATGCCGAAGCAGCAGACCCCATCGATGAGGGAGTGGGTCTGGGCGAATATAGCTATGCCAGCATCATCTTGGGCGAGAGCGCAACCGCTCGCGAGGGCGTCGAACTCATCGGCAGCTTGGTCGACGAAAAGGGCGTCTGCACCAACGACCAGATCATCATCGCCGACAAGAACGAGACCTGGCTGTTCGCCACGCTTTCCGCCCATCAGTGGATCGCCATGAAACTGACCGACGACGTCGCCTCACTCAACCCCAACATCGGCAGCCTCAACTACGATGTCGACCTCGATGACACCGAAAACTGCCTCCACTCTGAGGGCATCCAGTCCATGCCCGAGGAAAAGGGTTTCGCTAAGTACACAGACGGCAAGTTCGACGTTGCCAAAACGTATGGCGAAAGCCTCGCCGATTCTGGCGTTCACCAGTGGTCCCGCTATGTGCAAGGCCGCAATTATTTTGCTAGTCCGCTGACCGAAGGCACGGATTACGACATTATCACCGTTAAGAAGGATGAAAAACCCGCCCAAAAGGGAGCTATGGTCAGCGAAATCCAGCCCCTGTTCTTCAAGCCTAGCAAGTCTGGCTGGAGCACCTTTGAGCTGATTCGCGCCTTCGGCAACCGCGGCGAAAACGTCCCAGGCCTTAACGCCAACACTGACGGCGTCTACGCCATCGGCAGCGAGCGCAACACCGAAATCAACCTTTTCCAGATTCGTCGCGGGTATGATCCAGAAGTCGCTACCATCCAGTGGGAGATGCTCTCCCGCGCCGCGTACTCCGTCGCCATCCCGTTGTACTCCGCTCTGATAACTGAGGTCAGCCCGTACTTCAGCGATCAGACCGTCTCCTTCGATCACTGCAAACAGACTGACGTCGTGTACAACGAGGAGCCCGAGAACTCAATCAACTACGTCCTCATGGACATCAGCTCGCTCTGCTTTGAGAACCCAGACACCCATGGTATCAGCGTCCGTGCCTACCTCGATGCGCTCCAGAACGAGCTCATCGAGCAGAACAAGGAAGTTGACGCCGCCATGCTGGCCGAGACGACCACCGAGGGCCGCACTGCCCTGGCCAACAAGGCCGGCAAAGCTGCTAC
>CAJMSL010000138.1 GCA_905216045.1 uncultured bacterium | reverse complement strand
AAGGGTCCGAAGGCGGTTTCCGACGGCGCAGAGCCGCGGAAACTCTCCGGGAGACCCTCGGAAGGACGCGGAGCTTATAAGGGTGCGGAACCCGTGTAACTTCGCCGCAGTATCGGGGAAAGTGCCGCCGCAAGCGGTAACTTCTCGGCGGCGGGGCGGAAATCGAGGGGTTAGGCATTTGGTTACAAATTTCTCGACCGAAGGGCCGGGGAGGGGTATCGCCGATTGCGGCGGCTCTCTTCCGAAGGGGCATCGGCAGCATTGCCGAACGGGGATTTGTACGGGTTATGTTAGCAACGCATTCGTGCTAACATTGTCCGTATTCCGGGGCCGGGGCCTAAAAACGCCGAAAACAGGGCGTAAGCTTGGTTATTTGAGAAATTATACGTATATTTGCGAGCTTTAAACACCGGGCGTAACCCTCGTGCGAAGGGCGCGAAGGCGCTGGGAATGAGGCGCAAAACAATGATACATCCGAGGCGGCGGTGAATCCGGGTGGATTCCAAGGTGCTGAAGAACAAATAATTAACTTATTACTTTAATTTTTAACTTCTATTCGTTATGACTGATCCTATTGCGGACTTTCTGACCAGAATTAGAAACGCAGTGAAAGCCAACCACAAGGTGGTTGAAGCTCCTGGCTCAAAAATTAAGCAGGAAATCACTAAGATTCTTTACGAGCAGGGTTACATCCTCGCTTACAAATTCGACACCGACGAGAAAGGTCATCCGTCGATCAAAATCGCCCTTAAATGGGACGCTGCCACCAAGGGCACCGCCATCAAGGACCTCAAGCGCGTGAGCCGTCCGGGTCTGCGCCAGTATGTGTCGGTGGCCGACATGCCCCGCGTGCTGAACGGTCTGGGCATCGCCATCCTCTCGACTTCGAAAGGCATCATGACCGACGCCAAGGCCCGCAAGGAAAACGTGGGCGGCGAGGTGCTGTGCTACATCTACTAACGGAAATTTTTAAACGCAAGAACAATGTCAAGAATTGGTAAATTACCTGTAAACCTGCCCGCCGGCGTTACCGTAGAGGTTTCGGCCGACAATGTGGTAAGCGTGAAAGGGCCACTCGGGACGCTGAGCCAGAAAGTTGACTCGGACATCAAGGTAGAGGTCGGCACGCACAAGGCCGTTCACACGGGCAACGAGGCTCCCGCCGTGCTCGTATCGCGTCCTACCAACCAGCCCCGCCACCGTTCGCTGCACGGCCTGTACCGTGCGCTGATCAACAACATGGTTGTCGGCGTGTCGAAAGGCTATGAAATCAAACAGGAACTCGTCGACATCGGCTTCAAGAGCGAGGGCGTCATCCCGTCGCGCGAGCTGTCCATCCGCAAGGACGCTAACCCTGCAGACATCGTTGCACTCGGTGATCCCATCGAGGCTCTGGTTCTCCAGAAGGAGGACAAGGACGGTCGTCTGGTCCTGTCCAAGAAGCGTGCCGAGTACGAGCGTGCTTGGAACCGCATCGAGGAGAAGTTCAACTCCGGCGAGAACGTCGAGGGCGAGGTTATCGAGGTTGTCAAGGGCGGCCTGATCCTCGACATCGGCCTGCGTGGCTTCCTGCCCGCTTCCCTCGTCGACCTCCGTCGCGTCAAGGACCTCACCTCTTACATGGGCACCCGCATCGAGGCCCGCGTCATCGAGATGGACCGCAACCGCAACAACGTCGTCCTCTCCCGTCGCGTCGTGCTCGAGGAGTCCCGTAAGGCCGAGCGCTCCGAGATCCTGTCCAAGCTCAAGTCGGGCATGCGTCTCCAGGGCACCGTTTCCTCCATCGTCGACTTCGGCGCCTTCGTCGACCTCGGCGGTATCGACGGCCTCATCCACATCTCCGAGCTCTCCTGGAACCACGTCAACCATCCTTCCGAGGTTGTCAAGGTCGGCCAGGAGGTCGAGGTCGAGGTTCTCGACGTCGATCTCAACCGCGAGCGCATCTCCCTGGGTCTCAAGCAGACCACCGAGGATCCGTGGCGCGCACTGGTCAAGAAGTACCCCGTCGGCGCTATCGTCGAGGGCACTGTGACCAAGCTTGTCCCGTTCGGCGCTTTCGTCGACCTGGGCGAGGGCATCGAGGGCCTGGTGCACATCTCCGAGATGGCCAACAAGCACGTCGATCAGCCTTCTCAGGTCACCCACGTGGGCGACAAGGTTCAGGTCAAGGTCATGGAGATCGACCTCGACCGTCGTCGCATCTCCCTGTCCATGAAGTCTGCTGCTGAGACTCTGGGCGTCGAGATCGAGGTTACCCCGCTTCCTTCCGAGAAGAAGGACGAGGAGACCGACGCCGAGTAAATCGGTTTGACGATCACTTGTTTTAAGGGATCCGTCCGCAATGGACGGGTCCCTTTTTGCATTTGCTGCTGAGGCGCGCGATGCTGCCCGTGCGCAATGCTGCCCGAGTTGTCTGTTTGCTATTGGGTTGTCGGTGCATGAAAAATGCCGACATCCCGCCTCGGGGAGGAGGCGGGAACACACCGAGTAGACGGAGGGGTGCGGAGCGCGGTCGCGTCTCGACTGACGACGTTGCCCATCGACGACCCTATTGTACTGTATAGCGTGGTTCTTGGTTTATCGTGTCGAACGCTTGTGTTGTGCCATTGCCTGCGGCAACGGTGTGCTACACTCTTGCACTGCTGAGTGGGCCAGACGGTCGCGCGATGTGCTGCTTGCAGCACGCGTGAGGAAAGTCCGGGCTCCAGAGGGCGGGATGCCGGCTAACGGCCGGGCGGAGTGATCCGACGGAAAGCGCCGCAGAAAAGAAGACTCCCACCTGCGCCGCAAGGCGTAAAGGGAAAAGCTGAAACGGTGGTGTAAGAGACCACCAGCGTCGTGGCAACACGGCGGCTTGGCAAGCCCCATCCGGAGCAAGCGCGAATAGGAACGCTATGGGCCGGCCCGGTCCGCGTTCGGGTAGCGTGCGTGGAGCTGCATGGTAACGTGCAGACAAGATAAATGACCGTTCACGACAGAACCCGGCTTATAGGCCCACTCAGCACTTTGTTGACGCTGCGAACCCGTCAGCGCGGCAATCTGCCTTTCAAGCCTTCGGGCATGACCATAAGGTCAATGCCCTCGTCTTTCAAGGCACCTTGCTCGCGCTGACGGGTTCTCGCTGTTGGTGACGGTATCATTGGCGTTTCCGTTCTTGTTGGCGAGGTCAACGGTGCTGTCTTTGCCGTATTATTGAGGCTGTTTGTTGCTGCGCTTTATTCTGTTGAGGGGCTTTGTTGGACAGCTATTTTACTCTGCAATCGAATATTGAGGCTTCGGGCGAGTTTGTGGACCGCAAGAGCCGGTTTATTGCCCAGCTGGTCCATATTGAGTTCGAGGATGAGGCGAATGCCTTTATCGAGATGGTTCGCAAGCGTCATTACGACGCTCGACACAATGTTCCCGCGTGGATTTTGGTCGATGGACGCGAACGCCAGAGCGATGACGGTGAGCCGAGCCGCACGAGCGGTATGCCGACGCTCGAGGTGCTGCGCGGCGCGGGGCTCAAAAATGTTTGCTGCGTGGTGACGCGCTATTTTGGTGGCACGCTGTTGGGGCCTGGTGGCTTGGTACGCGCCTATACCGCGGCGACGCAGGCGGCGGTGGCCGCGGCTCAGGAGGCCGGGCAGATCGTTGAGATGACGAGCGTCGTGCCGGTTGACGTGCATGTGGCCTATCCGCAGTACGAGCAGGTGCTTCGTTTGGCGCAGGATTCGGGTGCCAAGGTTTCGGATACCGATTACGCGGATGCCGTGACGATTCACTTGGTGTTCAAAGCGGGGGAGCAGGAGCCGGTTTGCGCTAAGATGCGCGAGCTTATGGCGGGGCGTGAGGAGATTGAGGTCGGAGCTCCCGAATTTGCCGAGTTCTAACGGCGACGGCCGGCGTGCTTTTGGATGGATTCCAAGCGCACCGGCCGTCGTTTTGCTGTTGCTGTCGATTACTCGGCGAGCTGCTTTAGCACATCACAGGCAATCTCGACGGCATCGTCGATGCAGCCGGGGCAGCTGCGGAGCGGACCCTTATCCGATCCGATGCCCTTGAGCGTGCCGCAGACGGTTGTCGTGTTCTTCTCGCCAAAACGCTTGGCGATTTCGCGCGACAGCTTGTAGGTCTGGCCCTTGGTCTTTGGGTTTTCCATGCCGTCGCTCATTGCAAAGCCCATGATGGCCACGGCGCCCGAGATGGCGCCGCAAGTTTCGGTCATGCCGCCCATGCCGGCGCCAAAGCCCTCGGTGAGGGTAAAGGCGACCTGGGGGTCGAGCCCGACGGCGGGCGCGAGCGTGCAGGCGACGGCCTGGGCGCAGTTAAAGCCACGGGCGTGGTATTCGGCAGCTTGAGCCTGACAGGCGGTGATGTCGAGCTGGGCCGTATCGATTTGCTTCATCGTTGTCTCCTTGGTCACGGTGTACCCGCCTATGGTACCCGTGACGGGGCATGTAATCATCGAGAGCTTCATGTATGCCTCGTTTTTATCTATCGAGCAAATGTCCGGGGCTTGAGATAAATGCCCCGGATCAATTTGTCCCATAACCTACCTTGGGGATGGGTTGAGAGGGGTGCGGGGTAGCGGTATCGTGAACCGAATAAAACGTAACCCAGGCAAGGGAGCATGATATGAG
>CAJMSL010000137.1 GCA_905216045.1 uncultured bacterium | reverse complement strand
AGAGAACAGCTCCAGATGGTTCAATTCAAACTGAAACCATAAAAACTCACACGATGATCCTGGCAACTGGTCACTCCAGTAGAGACACCTACGTCATGCTCAAAAACAAAGGAATTTCTATGGAAAGAAAGACCTTTGCCATGGGCGTTCGCATCGAGCATCCGCAGCGCGACATCGACCGAGCCCAATATGGAGCCTTGGCGGGACATCCTGCCCTCGGAGCAGCCCCCTACAAGCTCGTCGCCCATCTTCCCAACGGCCGCAGCGTGTTCTCGTTTTGCATGTGCCCCGGCGGACAGGTTGTCGCCGCCTCTTCCGAGCAGGGCCACCTGTGCGTCAACGG
The DNA here is from genome assembly GCA_905216045.1 of uncultured bacterium. Classification (GTDB taxonomy): domain Bacteria; phylum Actinomycetota; class Coriobacteriia; order Coriobacteriales; family Coriobacteriaceae; genus Collinsella. Next base: position 4,298 of record CAJMSL010000137.1, on the reverse strand, counting down.
CGCTAGCCTCAATGCCCGCGACGGACGCAACGCAAATGCCGCCTTGCTCGTTAACGTCACGCCTGAGGACCTTCCCAACGATGACCCGCTCGCCGGCAGCGAGCTCCAGCGTGCCTGCGAGGCGGCCGCTTATCGCCTGGGCGGTTCCAACTGGAACGCACCGGCACAACTCGTCGGAGATTTCCTCGCAGGACGCGCCAGCAAGGCGCCCGGAAAGGTAAAGCCCACCTATCCGCTCGGTGTGACCTGGACGGCAATTGACGAAGCCCTGCCGCAGCATATCGTCGAGTCGCTCCGCCTGGGACTTCCCCTACTCGGAAAAAAGCTACGAGGCTACGACCGTCCCGATGCCGTTCTTACCGGCGTGGAGACTCGTTCGAGCTCACCTGTCACTGTCACCCGAGACCGAACGTGCCATGCCGTGTCGACCCCGGGCCTCTACCCTTGTGGTGAGGGAGCTGGATATGCTGGCGGCATCATGAGCGCGGCCACCGACGGCATCCGTTGTGCCGAAGCCCTGATCGCGGACCTCTAACGCACGAATTCCAGCGCGCAAAAGACACAGGCCCCGAGCTCCACAGGGAACTCGGAGCCTGTTCGCTATTTCTTAAACCGTGCACCCTGGCGTTTTCTGCCCGATGCGAACGTGGAACCCTTGCGGGCCTGCGAACGTAAGCGCTCGATCGTCTCGTCCTCAGACGCGCCCTCGAGCATCGCCCGAATCTGAACGACGGCATCGCGCAGGCGCGCCGCCTCCTCAAAGTCCATGGCGGCAGAAGCGTTGCGCATATCCTCTTCCATGGTTTCGACGATCCGCACAAGCTCGTCATGCGGCAGTTCTTCCAACTGCTCCGCAAGTGTCTGCTCGGGCGCCACCGTTTCCGGCACGCCGCCCTCGCCCGACTCATCGGGCGTATAGAATGCGCCATGACCAAGAGAATCGCCCTTCGAGCGCCCCTTGGAACCCACGGTTTTTTCGGCCTCGGCAATAAAACTTGAGATGTCGTTGATGGCCTTGCGCACTGTCTTGGGCACAATGCCATGCTCTTCGTTATATGCCATCTGAATCTCGCGACGGCGCTGCGTCTCCTCGATGGCCTCTTTCATCGAATCGGTCACAACGTCCGCATACATGATGACTTCGCCATCGGCGTTACGGGCCGCGCGGCCAATCGTCTGAATCAGCGAACGGCGGTTGCGCAAGAAGCCTTCCTTATCGGCATCGAGAATTGCCACCAGTGAGACCTCGGGAAGATCCAAGCCCTCGCGAAGCAGGTTGATGCCAACGAGAACATCGATCTTGCCCTCGCGCAGCGTTCGCAGGATCTCGACACGGTCCATTGTCGCCGTATCAGAATGCATGTAATTGACCTTAATGCCCGCATCAAGCAGATGGTCGGTCAGGTCCTCGGCCATGCGCTTGGTCAACGTGGTCACCAGCACGCGCTCCTTGCGGGCAACGCGCTCGCGAATCTCGTCCTCAAGATCGTCAATCTGACCGCGAACCGGACGCACATCGATCTTGGGATCGAGCAGACCGGTCGGACGAATAATCTGCTCCACGTCGTTTTGGCTCACCCGCAGCTCGTAATCGCCCGGCGTGGCCGAAACATAGATAAACTGGGGTATCCTTGCCTCAAACTCATCGAAACGAAGCGGGCGGTTATCGAGCGCCGAGGGCAGGCGAAAACCGTGTTCCACCAGCGTCACCTTACGCGAGCGGTCACCTTCGTGCATGCCGCGAATCTGCGGCACCGTCACATGGCTCTCATCGATGATGCAGAGCATATCCTTGGGAAAGTAATCGATTAGGGTAAACGGCGGCTCACCCGGCTTGCGACCGTCCAGATGACGCGAGTAGTTCTCGATGCCGTTGCAAAAGCCCATCGTCTCGAGCATCTCAAGATCATAATCGGTGCGCTGCTGCAGACGCTGCGCCTCGAGCAACTTGTCGGTCGCCTTGAGCTCCGCCACGCGCTTCTCGCACTCTTCGCTGATCGATTTCAGAGCCGCCTTGACCTTCGGCTTCTCGGTCACGTAGTGCGATGCCGGCCATACGGGGATGGCCTCGTACTCACGAAGCATCTCACCGGTGACCTCATCGATCTCGGCAATCAGCTCGACCTCGTCGCCAAAGAACTCAAACCGCAACGGATGCTCGGCATAAGGCGGATACACGTCGACAACATCGCCGCGCACGCGGAACGTACCGCGTGCCAGGTCATAGTCATTGCGATCATATTGAATGTCGATAAGTGCATGGATAAAGTCATCGCGCTCGAGCGGCACCTTCTTGTCGACGTTTGGAGCCAGACCCGCATAGTCCTCAGGAGAGCCAATGCCATAGATACACGAGACCGATGCGACAACGATCACATCACGTCGAGAGAGTAGCGATGCGGTCGCCTGATGTCGCAGCATCTCATCATCTTCGTTAATCGTGGAGTCTTTCTCGATATATGTATCGCTTTGCGGCTCATACGCCTCGGGCTGATAGTTGTCGTAGTACGAGACGAAGTAGACCACAGCGTTGTTGGGAAAGAACTCTTTGAGCTCGCTCGCAAGCTGAGCGGCGAGCGTTTAATTCGGAGCCATGACCAGCGTCGGCTTTCCCAGGGCCTCAATAGTCTTTGCCATCGTGAAGGTCTTGCCCGAACCAGTCACGCCCAGCAAAACCTGATAGCGGTCTCCGTCCCTCACGCCCTGCACAAGCGACTCAATGGCCTTAGGCTGGGAACCGGCAGGCTCATAGGGAGACACGACCTTAAACGGCACGTCAGAGCCTTCAACGCCAAAGCGCTTAAGTTCACCACCAACGCGTTCTACTTCAAATTCCGCCATGGATACTCCTAACTCATATATCTGCAGTATACGCAGGCGGCAGGCATAGTCCTATACGAACCGATCGGGATAGAGGGTCTTGTAGCGAACCCAGGCATTATTGACACGAATCAGATACGCCTGCGTCTCGGGAAAGGTGATTGCATTATGAAGCGACGTACTCTGCTGCGCCCATCCGTCGACATTGCCCATGCCGGCGTTATAGGCGGCAATGGCACTGTCAGTCGACCCGTTAAAATACGCTAGAAGATACGAGAGATACGCACAGCCAAACTCGATATTCGTAGCCGGATCGTTAAGGTTGTCGGCCGAATACTCGCCACCGTCGACAAGGCCCTTGGCGATCATATCCTGGGCAGTCTCGGGCATCAGCTGCATCAATCCCTGAGCACCCTGATTCGACTCGGCCTCGGGATCCCAATTCGATTCAGACTTAATGACAGCGCACACCAGATACGGATCCAGATTATGCGAAATACTGGATTGCTTTACATACGCCTCGTAGTCAATCGGATACAGCGGCTTAAAGAAAGCGGCAGGAGCATACGAGTAAACGAATGAGATAAGGCCGAAGGCAAAAACGGCAGCCAGCGGTATAAGGCGATACCACGTAAGGAAACGTGTCTTAGGCATCGGCCTCCTCCTTATCCACTACATCCCCGAACCCATGGCGCGAAAGCCATGCGTCCAGTTGTTCAAAGAGCGAGTTATCGTCTGCCGCATTGTCAATCACAGTTGTAGCGAGATTGCACAGCACAGACTCTTCGGGCTGGCAAGCAGAACGGGCATCGAAATCAGATGGCTCCATGCCACGTTGAATAGCGCGCTCGCGACGAACTGACAAAGGGGCGCTGATGACCAAAATTTCATCAGCCAAGCCAAATGCATCCTCAAAACCAGTCGGAGCAGAAACCTCGACCACCGCAAAAGGATAACGGGGAGATGAAACAGTACAACAAACCGGATCGAGAATCCTAAGCGAAAGCTGTTCAATCAGAATGGGATGCACGATGTCATTGAGCCGTGCGACCGAATCAGGAGAAGCGAAAGCTCGAGAAGCGAGGATGCCGCGGCGAATGCCGCCTTCCTCATCCAAAATGTCCCAACCGAATTCATCCGCGAGTGTATTGACGATATCAGAGCCCGGCACATACAGCGATTTTGCAAGCTCATCCAGATCGATAAGCATAGCGCCACGAGATTCGAAATAGCGGCAGGCAGTCGACTTACCCGAAGCAATATTGCCCAAGACAAATACGGTAAACATCAAGCCCTCCCTAACGCCAATGCGAGTAATTATCGCTCAAATACACTAGATGGACTCAAAATACAGCCAAACAGTAAGAGCACATACGGGGGAGCTAGGTCCCAAAGTACAACGTGTATATAACGCAAAAAAAAGGGGGAGGCCGCGAGGCCTCCCCCTTCTCAGTTCAAGCGTACGGCTCGGTGCCGTC
>CAJMSL010000136.1 GCA_905216045.1 uncultured bacterium | reverse complement strand
TCAACGGCAAGATTGCCTCGATGCGTCACTACAAGGATGAGGCTAAGAGCCTCAAGAGCGGTTCCGAGGGCGGCATAGGCCTGGAGAACTTCCAGGACATCAAGCCCGGCGACCAGATCGAGGGTTACCGCATCGACCAGGTTGCCCGTACCGAGTAGGGGGTAGCGCTATGAAGCAAACGCAGGCAACCCGCCGACTGGGCGAGCAGCTTCGCGAGAAGCTCGGTTATATCCTGCTCTTTGAGGTTTCCGATCCGCGCCTCGACCTGGTTACCCTGACTGCGGTCGAGGTCGCGGTGGACCGTTCGTTCGCGCGCGTGTACGTGTCGTGCGATGCGAGCCGCTACGACGAGGTCATGGAGGCGCTCGCCAGCGCCAAGGGCCGTATTCGCAGCCTGTTGGCTCGCTCGCTCGATTGGCGTGTCACGCCCGAACTCGATTTTCGCATCGATCGCTCGACCGATGAGGCCGAGCGCATCACGCGTGCGCTGGAAAACGTTCCGGCCACGCTGGCGATCGAAAAGGACGAGGACGGCTATCCCATAGCGGATGCCGCCCAGGAGGCAGCTTTAGATGACTAATTCCGCTGATCTCGCCGCTGGCGAGTCTGCAGATATTACGCGACGCATCCTCGAGCTCATCGAGGGTGCGTCCTCCATTGCGATTTCGGGACATACGTCTCCCGATGGTGACGCCCTGGGCTCCGTGCTGGGTCTGGGCTTATCGCTTATGAAGTTTTTCCCCAACAAGGACATTGCGCTGCTGCTGGCAGACGATGATCCGGTGCCGCGCATCTACCGCTTTATGGAGGGCGCCGATCGCTTGGTGCCCGCATCTGCGTATACCGGCAATCCGGACCTGTTTATCTCGGTGGATGTGCCGGTCGTCGAGCGCCTCAACAACTCGGCCGAGGTACTTCGTCGCTCCAAGCATGTGGTGTGCTTCGATCACCATCCGGCGCGCGATGAGTTTACCGAGCTGAGCCTGAGGCGTGTCGATGCCGCGGCCTGCGCCATGATTATCGACCGTTTCTTGGATAATTGCGGCATCGTCGCCCGTGATGGCGTTGCGACTTGCTTGCTGTGCGGTTTGGTGACCGACACCGGTCGTTTCCAGTACCAGAACGCCGATGCTGCCGCGTTCCACGCGGCTTCGCGCCTGGTAGCACATGGTGCCGATCCGGCTCGTGTTGCGCTCGAGGTCTACCAGAGCATGCGCGTCGAGTTTTTGCACCTCAAGTCTATTGTCATGGGCCGTATTAAGACGGTCGCGCACGGGCGCGTGGCGTATAGCTATGCCTTCCAGAGCGACCTTGAGGCCTGCGGCGTCACCTCGGATGAATGTGACGGTCTGGTCGATGTGGTGCGTTCGGTAATGGGCGTCGAGGTATGTCTGTTCTTAAAGGGCATCGACGGCGATACCAAGGTGCGCGGCAACCTGCGCTCCAAGGGTGACCTCGATGTGTCCCAGATCGCTGCCAACTTTGGCGGTGGCGGGCATCATGCCGCCGCCGGCTTTACCAACAACGGAACGATTCGCGAGACGCTCGCCGTGGCACTTCCCATGCTGGCCGAGCTGGTGGGGGAGGATCCCGCTTCGGTGACCGTCGAGCTCTAACTTTTTGGATGGTACATGGCTCGTCGTACGCCTTCTCAATTGAATATGCTGCTCGCCGTCGATAAACCGGTGGGCTGCACATCCCACGACGTGGTTTCGCAATGCCGACGCGCCCTCCATGAGCGGCGCGTCGGTCATGCCGGCACGCTCGACCCCATGGCATCCGGCGTCATGGTTGTGGGCGTGGGTCAGGCCACGCGTCTGCTGGGCATGCTCACCCTCGACACGAAAAGCTACGTCGCCGACATTTCGTTTGGCGTCGAGACCAATACTGACGATGCGGAGGGCGAGGCCGCTCGCACCGTTTCTGTTGCCCCCGAGCTGCATGACATGGCCTACGCCCGTGAACAGCTGGCTGCTATGCTGGGGCCGCAGATGCAGGTCCCGCCGGCGTTCTCGGCCATCTCGGTCAACGGCGTTCGCGCGTACAAGTCTGCTCGTGATGGCAATGCCGTTGACCTGCCCCCGCGTCCCGTCGAGGTGTATGCCGCCGACTTGATCGCCGTGAGCGGCGAGGGCGATGCCTGTGTTTGGACCGTGGCATTCTCGGTAAGTAAGGGCACCTATATCCGCGCGCTTGCTCGTGACCTGGGTCGTGCGTGCGATAGCGCCGCACACATTTCCGCGCTACGCCGGACGGCATCCGGCGTGGTTTCCATTGGCGTCTGCCATGCGGTGGAGGAACTTTCTCCCGAGTCTGCGACTGGCTTTGCTTTGGACCCCATCGCGGCCCTGGGCGCCACGCGTGTCGACTTGCCGGGCAACCTTGCCGATGACCTGCTCTGCGGCAGGCGCATTCCCGTTGACCGCGCGCTTGTCGACTTCGATGCTTCGAAGGCGCCGTTTGCGCTGGTGCTCGATGGTGGGCTCAAGGCGCTTGCCCGCATTGAGGACGGTCGCTTTGTGATGGAGCACGTGTTTCCGCAGGCAATTGGCGGTGTTCGATGATGCTGGCCCCCCACGAGCTCGCGCGTATCTTTTTCGCGGGCGAGTCGGGCGAGGCGCGCATCGTTCCCGCCGCAGCGTTTGATGGGTGCGGGCGTTTAGGTGCTGCCTCGATTGGCATCGGCGTGTTCGATGGCGTGCATCGGGGACACCGCGAACTTATTGACGCCGTGGTGCGCGACGCCCGTGACCATAACTGCCTCGCAGTTGTGGTCACCTTCGATCCCGATCCGGACGTCGTGGTGAGTCCTTCGCCCGCTCAAAAACTGATGACGACGGCCGACCGCCTGCATGCCCTGGCTCTCACCGGGGTCGATGCGGTTGTCGCCGTTCCTTTTACGCCCGCGGTGGCGGCACTCGATCATGTCGGTTTTCTCTCACTGCTGTCGCGCGTCGTCGACATTCGCTCGATTCGCGTTGGCAGCGACTTTAGGTTGGGTCGCGGTGGCGCCTCGGGCGTTGCCGAGATGCAGGTATGGGGTGCCGAGCGCGGTGTTGATGTCTTTGGCCACGAGCTTCTGTGCGTTGATGGCCAGACGATCTGCGCCACCCGTATTCGCCAAGAGCTGCGCCAGGGTCATGTTGAGCTTGCCGCCGAGTTGCTCGGACGTCCGTACATGCTGCGCGGCGTGGTCGCCGGTGGCCGTCATCAGGGCTCTGACATGGGCTTTCCCACGGCAAACATTCAGGTGCCCGATGGCATTCAGGTGCCTGCCGATGGCGTTTACGAGGGCCTTGTGCTGGTCGACGATACTGTGTGGCCCGCTGCGGTAAACGTGGGCCTGCCGCCGACGTATGCCGACGATGCCGCCTCGGCGCATTTGGAGGCTAATCTGATTGGGTATACGGGTGACTTGTACGGTGCGTCCGTCTCGCTGGCGTTTACGCGCTGGCTGCGCCCGTCGCGCGTGTTTGATTCGCTGGACGAGTTGATCGCGACCGTCGAGGGTAATATTGACGATATTCGCCATAACTTGGGCGAACAGGGGGTGAGCATCCGTGATTAGCGATGAGGAGAAAGACCAGGTACGCGCTGCGTCCGACCTGGTTGCCATCGTGCAGGAAACGGTTGAGCTCAAGCCCCGAGGCCACGAGTTTTGGGGCTGCTGCCCCTTCCATGGCGAAAAGACGCCGTCCTTTCACATTATCCCTGCCACGCAGGTTTGGCATTGCTTTGGCTGTGGTGAGGGCGGCGACGTCTTCACCTATATTATGAAGCGCGAAAACCTGAGCTTTCCCGAGTCGATACGCTACCTTGCCGATCGTGCCGGCATTGAGCTACACGATACCGGCGCCCGTCGCGAGCGTGGCACCAAGCGTGCTCGCATCTACGACCTATGCGCCGAGACGGCTCAGTTCTACCACACCATGCTCATGCGCGGTAAGGACGGCCGGCCGCGTGAGTACTTTGCCAGCCGCGGTATGGGCGGCGATGTCTGTCGCCGTTACTGTCTGGGCTTTGCACCGGGGCGCAACATGTTGGTGGCTCATCTGTCGCAGGCGGGCTTTACCCCGCAGGAGATGATTGACGCCAACGTGGCTGTCAGCCGCGGGCGCGGGCAGCTTGCCGACCGCTTTTACGACCGCGTGATGTTCCCTATCTTTGATGAGCAGGGACATAACATCGCCTTTGGCGGGCGCATCATGGGTGACGGTCAGCCTAAGTACCTCAACACCGCCGAGACGAGCGTATTCCATAAAAAGCGAAACCTCTATGGCTTTAACTGGGCCAAGGAGTTTATCGTTGCGCAAGATACCGCCATCGTGGTTGAGGGTTATACCGACTGCATCGCCTGCTGGGAGGCGGGGATCAAAAACGTCGTCGCCACGCTGGGCACGGCGCTGACGGAACATCATGTAAAGACGCTCACCCGTTTTGCCAAGCGCATTGTATATATGTTCGATGGCGACGCCGCCGGCCAAAAGGCTGCCCGACGCGCGATTCAGTTTATCGAGCAGGATTCGATGGACCTTCGCTGCGTGGTCCTGCCCGACGGCAACGATCCCATGGAGTTCATCACGGCGCACGGCGGAGAGGAGCTGCAGAAACGCATTGACGCCGCCGAGCCGCTCATGGACTTCGTGTACCGTTCGCTGCAGGAGTCGAGCGATATTACCACGCCGGGTGGTCGCGCCAAGG
>CAJMSL010000135.1 GCA_905216045.1 uncultured bacterium | reverse complement strand
AGCTCCTGCTTCTCGGCAGGGATAAGAGCGTCCCACACCGAGATGGTAAGGCCGGCGCGGGTAGCGTAGTGGAAGCCGGAGTACTTGATGGCGTCGAGGATCGGGCCGACCTTGGCCTCGGGGTAACGATCGCAGCAGTCCGCAACCAGCTTGGCCACGTCGCCCTTGACCATCTTGTAGTTCATGAACTCATAGTCTTCGGGCAGGCACTGGCGGTTGAAGATGATGCGGCCGATAGAGGTCTCGAAGCGCGCGGTCTTGTTGCCGGTGACGTCGTAGTCGACAAACTCGTTCTTGCCGTTCTTGACGCGGAAGATACGGGTGCCGTCCTCGTTGATGACGTTGGCGTCGGCAGCGGACACGCGGACCTGAATCTTGGCCTGCATGTCGACCTCGGAGCGGCAGTCATAGGCGTGCAGCGCGTCGTCGAAGCTGGCGAACACGTGGTTCTCGCCCGGCAGACCGTCGCGGACCTGGGTGAGGTAGTACACACCGATGATCATGTCCTGCGAGGGGATGTTGACCGGCTTGCCGGATGCCGGCGAGCGCAGGTTGTTCGCAGAGAGCATGAGCACGCGGGCCTCGGCCTGAGCCTGGCTGGACAGCGGCACGTGGACAGACATCTGGTCGCCGTCGAAGTCGGCATTGAAGGGCGAGCAGACCAGCGGGTGCAGGTGGATAGCCTTGCCCTCGACCAGCACCGGCTCAAAGGCCTGGATGGACAGACGGTGCAGGGTCGGTGCACGGTTGAGCAGCACGACGCGGCCGTCGATGACCTCTTCGAGGATGTCCCACACAAAGGTGGCACCGCGGTCGATAGCGCGCTTGGCGCCCTTGATGTTCTCGACCTTGCCAAGCTCGACCAGGCGCTTCATGACGAAGGGCTTGAAGAGCTCCAGCGCCATGGTCTTGGGCAGACCGCACTGGTGCAGCAGCAGCTTGGGGTCGGTAACGATTACCGAACGGCCGGAGTAGTCGACACGCTTGCCCAGCAGGTTCTGACGGAAACGACCCTGCTTGCCCTTGAGGGCCTCGGCGAGCGACTTGAGCGGGCGACCGCCACGGCCAGAGACCGGGCGACCACGACGGCCGTTGTCGAACAGGGCGTCCACGGACTCCTGGAGCATGCGCTTCTCGTTGTTCACGATGATCGCGGGGGCGTCCAGGTCGAGCAGGCGCTTGAGTCGGTTGTTACGGTTGATCACGCGACGGTACAGGTCGTTGAGGTCGGACGCGGCGAAGCGGCCGCCGTCGAGCTGGACCATCGGGCGCAGATCGGGCGGAATGACAGGGATGACGTCCAGGATCATGTTCGCGGGGCTGTTGCCGCCCTTCAGGAAGGCGTCAACGACCTCAAGGCGCTTGACGGCCTTCTCGCGCTTCTGCTTCTGGGAATCCTCGTCGGCGATGATGGCCTTGAGCTTCTCGGCCTCGGAGGGGAGGTCGATGGCAGCGAGCAGGTCGCGGACGGCCTCGGCACCCATACCACCCTTGAAGTACATGGAGTAGTAACGGGTCATCTCGCGGAACAGCGGCTCATCGGAGATGAGATCGCGCTCGGTGAGCTTCATGAAGGCGTTGAAGGCGTCCGTGCGGAGCTGCTTCTCGTCCTTGCACTCTTCCTCGATGTCGACGATGCCAGAGGCGATCTCCTCGGGGGTCAGCGGCTCCTCGTCGGAGAACTCGTCAAAGTTCTCGGGGTCGCCCTGCTCCTTGAGGGACTCGATCTGGCGGGCGCACTCGGCATCGATCTCTTCCAGATCGGCGGCGAGCTCCTCGCGCAGGTCGTCGGCATCGGCCTCGCGAGCCTCGTAGTCAACCTCGGTGATGATGTAGCTGGCAAAGTACAGAACCTTCTCGAGGTCCTTGGACTTGATGTCGAGCATACGGCTCATCGGGAAGCTCGTGGGGCTCTTGAAGTACCAGATGTGGGACACGGGAGCAGCGAGCTCGATGTGGCCCATGCGGTCGCGACGCACCTTGGCCGAGGTGACCTCGACGCCGCAGCGCTCGCAGACAATGCCCTTAAAGCGGATGCCCTTGTACTTGCCGCAGGAGCACTCCCAGTCCTTGGCGGGACCGAAGATCTTCTCGCAGAACAGGCCGTCCTTCTCGGGCTTGAGGGTACGGTAATTGATGGTCTCCGGCTTCTTGACCTCACCGTGCGACCAGGAACGGATCTGGTCGGCGGAGGCAAGGGAGATCTTTACCGAGTCAAAATCAGTAGCTTCGAAATCTGCCACAGTCAACTACTCCTTATCAGTGGTCGTGGCGGCGACAGCCTCGGGTGCCTCGGCGGTCTCGGCATCCTGGGCCTCGACGTCGGCGTCAACGCCGGCGAGCGCAGCCAGGTCGTCGAGAGCAGAGGTCTCCTCGGCGGTCACAGGGGCGGAGGCGTCCTCGTCGGCATCGTGCATGGGCTCGATGTCCAGCGCGAGGGAGCGGATCTCCTTGACGAGAACCTTGAAGGACTCGGGGATACCCGGAACCGGGACGTTCTCGCCCTTGACGATGGACTCGTAGGTCTTGACACGGCCCACGGTATCGTCGGACTTGACGGTCAGGATCTCCTGCAGGACGTTGGAAGCACCGTAAGCGTACAGTGCCCAAACTTCCATCTCGCCGAAGCGCTGGCCGCCGAACTGGGCCTTGCCGCCCAGAGGCTGCTGGGTAACCAGGCTGTAAGGGCCGGTCGAGCGGGCGTGGATCTTGTCGTCGACCATGTGGCCGAGCTTGAGGATGTAGGACGTACCCACGGTAATGGGCTCGCGGAACTCCTCGCCGGTGCGGCCGTCGAACAGACGGGTCTTGCCGCGCTCGTCAAGCTGGGTGACGAACTCGGGACGCATGTGATCGCCAAAGGCAGCGGTGGCCTTGTTGAGCATGTTCTTGTTGGCACGACGGATGACCTCGGCGATCTCGTCCTCCTTGGCGCCGTCGAAGACGGGCGTCGCGGTGAAGAACGGGCCGGGGGCGTACTTGTCGGAGTCGGCCTGCTCGGTATCCCAACCGCAGGCAGCAGCCCAGCCAAGGTGGCACTCGAGCAGCTGGCCAACGTTCATACGCGAAGGAACGCCCAGCGGGTTAAGGATAACGTCGATCGGGGTACCGTCAGCCATGTAGGGCATGTCCTCGACCGGCAGAACGTTGCAGATAACACCCTTGTTGCCGTGGCGGCCGGCGATCTTATCGCCCTGCTGGATCTTACGACGCTGGGCGACGTAGACGCGCACCTGCTCGTTAACGCCGGGAGCCAGATCGTCGCCGTTCTCGCGGCTAAAGCGGACAACGTCGATGACGCGGCCGTAAGCGCCGTGAGGCATCTTAAGGGAGGTGTCGCGGACGTCGTGGGCCTTGGCACCGAAGATGGCGCGCAGCAGGCGCTCCTCGGCGGTCAGAGCGCTCTCGCCCTTAGGCGTGACCTTGCCGACCAGGATGTCGCCAGGGCCGACCTCAGCGCCGATGCGGATAATGCCGTCCTCGTCGAGGTTGGCAAGCATGTCCTCGGAGAGGTTCGGGATCTCGCGGGTGATCTCCTCGGGGGCGAGCTTGGTGTCGCGGGAATCTATCTCGTGACGGGTGATGTTGATGGTCGTCTGCAGGTCCTCGGCCACCTGGCGCTCGGACACGACGATACCGTCCTCGTAGTTAAAGCCTTCCCACGGCATGTATGCCACGGTGAGGTTCTGGCCCAGCGCGCGCTCGCCATGATCGGTCGAGGGACCGTCAGCCAGGGGCTCGCCCTGCTCAACGATGTCACCGACGCGCACGAGCGGACGGTGGTTGATGCAGGTGGACTGGTTGGAGCGCTGGTACTTGGCCAGGTGATACTCATCCATGCCGCCGGCATGCTTGACGATGATCTTAGCGGCGTCGGCAAAGATGACCTCGCCGGCGTTCTTGGCCAGGGTGACCTCGCCGGAGTCCAGAGCGGCGCGGCGCTCCATGCCGGTACCGACATAGGGAGCGGCGGGGTGAACCAGCGGCACGGCCTGACGCTGCATGTTGGCGCCCATCAGCGTACGCTTGGCGTCGTCGTGCTCGAGGAACGGGATCAGCGTGGCTGCGACGGAGAGCATCTGACGCGGCGAGACGTCCATGTAGTCGACGTCCTCGACGGGCACGTCGGCGGGAGCGCCGAAGGAGCCGTCGAAGTCGCGGGTACGGGCGATCACAGTGTGCGGACGGACGATCTTGCCCTCGGCATCGGTCGTGATGAACTCGTTGGTCTTGGGATCGAGCGGCGTGTTGGCCGGCGCGATGACGTGCTTCTCTTCCTCGTCAGCGGTCATCCAGTCGATCTGGTCGGTGGCAACGCCGTTCTCGACGCGACGGAACGGAGCCTCGATGAAGCCGTACTCGTTGACGCGGGCGTAGAGGGCGAGCGAGCCGATCAGGCCGATGTTGGGGCCTTCGGGGGTCTCGATCGGGCACATGCGGCTGTAGTGCGAGTTGTGAACGTCGCGGACGGCCGTCGGCACGTTGGTGCGGCGGCTGGAGCCGGACTTGTGGCCGGCAAGACCGCCAGGGCCGAGTGCGGACAGACGGCGCTTGTGAGTCAGACCGGTCAGGGGGTTCGCCTGGTCCATGAACTGCGAGAGCTGCGACGTCCCGAAGAACGAGTTGATCACCGACGACAGCGTCTTGGCATTGATCAGATCGACCGGAGTGAACACCTCGTTGTCACGTACGTTCATGCGCTCGCGGATCGTACGCGCCATGCGCACGAAGCCCACCGAGAACTGGTTCGACAACTGTTCGCCCACGGTGCGGACACGGCGGTTCGACAGGTGGTCGATATCGTCGACGTCGGCCTTCGAGTTGATCAGCTGGATCA
>CAJMSL010000134.1 GCA_905216045.1 uncultured bacterium | reverse complement strand
GGCGGAGGCGGTTGGACAACTCTTCATCCGCGACGACCCAGCCCACGCGGGCCGCAGGCGTCGAATAGGTCTTCGACAACGAGTTGGTGACAATGGCCCTCTCGTACACGTCGACCATCGACATAAAGGACTCAGTGTTTTCGAGCGGCAGATATACCTCGTCGCACAGCACGTAGGCGCCCACCGAGCGGGCGATCTCGGCAATCTGACCGAGCATATCGGCATCGAGCACCGTACCGATGGGGTTCGATGCGTTGTTTATGCAGATAAGCTTGGTGTTGGGGCGCACCAAGCGCTTGAGTTCCTCGATATCGGGCTTCCAGCCGAGTTCCTCGCGAAGCTCCCAATACTCGACCTCGGCGCCCAGCGTGCGCGGAATCTCGTAGAGCGGCGCGTAGGTGGGCCACTCGGCGATAACATGGTCGCCGGGCTCGACCACAGCCATGATGGCGTTGAGGTTAGCGCCCGTGCAGCCATTGGTCTGCAGAATGTGATCGGGATTGACCTCCCGACGATACAGCTTGGCAACCTCGGCCTTAAACTCCGGCGAGCCCTCGATCCAGCCGTAGTTCATCTTCTCGCGGTCCAGGCGCTCGTAGAACGTGGCGCCGTCCTGTTCATCGAGCGCGCGCAGCTCGCCCATGGTGAGCGACGAGATCGTCGACTGGGCGATGTCCCACGTGGCGCTCTTCTCCCAAACGTTGAGCCATTCCTCAACGCCGATTGTCTTGATGTCCATGGCCAAGCTCCTTACAAAAGCAGTCATCCAATCGTGTTGACGTTCCTCATACAAGATTGGGGCGGTGCGAAAACCCGCACCGCCCCAATGGGAGACATCTAATGGCAGCTAGATGTATGTATTAAGACCTGTACGGGTCCTAGAAGACCCTAGAGGTCCTCGCGCCAGAAGGGCATGCTCATGCAGCGCGGGCCGCCGCGGCCGCGGGAGAGCTCGGCGGAGGGCACGACGAGAAGGTCCAGGCCCTCCTTGTACAGCACGTCGTTGGTGACGGTGTTGCGGGCGTAGACGCAGATCTTGCCGGGCTCGACGCACAGGGTGTTGGAGCCGTCGTTCCACTGCTCGCGGGAGGCCGCGATCGGGTCGCCGCCGCCGCAGGGGATCAGCTTGACCTGGTCGACGCCGGTGGCGTCCTCCAGGACGTGCTCGAGGGTGTCCTCGATCAGGCGGATGTTCACGTCGCCCGGGTTCTTGCCGGCGGTCAGCTCGTAGACGCGCAGGGTGCCCATGATGGCGGGGTGGATCGTGAACTTATCGACGTCGATCTGGGTGAAGACCGTGTCGAGGTGCATGAAGGCGCGCGAGACCGGGATGTCGAAGGCCAGGATGCGCTCGACCTTGGAGTCGGAGTTCCAGAAGATGTTCTGGGCCATGACGTCGATCGCGGCGGCCTGGGTGCGCTGGGAGATGCCGACGGCGAGGGTCTTCTCGTTGATGTTCAGCACGTCGCCGCCCTCGGTGTGGAACTGGCAGTCGCGGCGG
This sequence comes from uncultured bacterium, assembly GCA_905216045.1. GTDB lineage: Bacteria > Actinomycetota > Coriobacteriia > Coriobacteriales > Coriobacteriaceae > Collinsella. The sequence goes on along the minus strand of CAJMSL010000134.1, from coordinate 3,358 downwards.
AAGTACAGCGAGACGTCCTTGTAGTCGGGGTGGTACTTGAAGATGTACTTGCCGTACAGGGTCTCGCGGTTGCGGGTGACCGAGTACATGCGGTTGAGGTTGACGCCCTCGCCGACGACCGCGAACGGGTCGCGGGTGAAGTAGAGGTTGGGCATCGGGTCGATGATCAGGTCGGACTCGGACTCGGAGTTGACCAGGGAGTCGAGGGTCGTGGACGCCGTGAGGGGCATGTCGATCTCGGACTTGGTCATGCCGGCCATGGTCTTCTTGACGAACTCGAGGTTGTCCTCGATGGAGTCCAGCTTCTCGCGGACGATCTGCGGCATGTGCTGGCCGCGGATGCCGGCCTCGGCGATGTACTGGTCGGTGAACTCGGCGCGGGCGCCGGGGACCTGGTCGAACACCTCGGCGACGAGGTTCTCGAGATAGAGGACCTCCACGCCCTGGTCCCTCAGGATCTGGGCGAAGGTGTCGTGCTCCTGCTGCGCGACCTCCAGGAACGGGACGTCGTCGAACAGGAGTCGCTCGAGCTCGTCGGGCGGCAGGTTGAGGAGCTCGTCGCCGGGACGGTGCAGGCAGACCTTCCTGAGCTTGCCGATCTCGGAAGGCACGTGCAGACCTTTCGTCATGGCCTCCTACCTTTCTTTCGGGCCTTTCGGCCGAATCTCTCAGCGCCCTTCCGTAACGGGCGCTGCTTGCTGACAGCTCTAGTTATATCCAAATTCCACCCGCAATTCCACCTCGCCCCCGAACGGTCAACAAAGTGCGATGAACGGTATATCACATGTGATTCCCCCATGATGTACTTCGGCGTTCTAAAGTAACTTTTCTAAGGTAAACGCTCTTTTTTCCTAAAAACCATTTGCGATTGTGTCTCTAAACTTTTGATTCAGAATTGCATAGCTTAATCGGTTTTATGTATATAAATGATGTTTGTTCACGTTTCCGCCTGCATTCAATGATATTCAGCTATCTATCATTCTTATTCACACTTACGTACCAGTTGAGTGAGGATATAGACCGCTTGCAGACGAGCAGGGCGTCAGTCCTATGACTTGTCAGCGTAAGAAGTAGGTAAAGATACCGTTCACGCGATACGTCCGTGCCAGCGGTCGACTAAATTGAGACAATAGTGAATTAGAGTTAGGCTACCGTCCCCTACGGGGACTGAACGGACAGATGCATATGCCGAGCAAAATCGAAAAGAAGCAAGCCGCCGCAAAGCTGCGCAAACCGCCGCGCGACTTCTCGTACACGCAAAACCGAGAGCTCAGCTGGCTACGCTTTGACAACCGCGTGCTCGACGAAGCCTTCGACGAAACCGTTCCGTTATTCGAGCGACTAAAGTTCGTCTCGATCTTCGAGTCCAACCTCGACGAGTTCCTTATGGTGCGCGTGGGCGGCCTGTCCGATCTGGCGGAGCTCAAAAAACAACCTGTCGACAACAAGAGCAATATGACCGCCTCCGAACAGGTCGATGCTGTCATGGCCGAAATGCCCGGGCTCCTTACCCGTTGGGAGTCCATCTTTAAGAGCATCGAGGGCAAGCTCGACACCTTGGGCGTTCACCGCGCCCACATCGATTCGCTTACGCCCGAGGAGCGCACCTTTGTAACCCGCTACTTCCAGGCCTACGTGTCGCCGGTCATCTCGCCGCTGGTCATCGATCCTCGCCACCCCTTCCCCAACCTGCGCAATGGCGCACTCTATCTGGCCTGTGCTCTGCCCGGCGCCACCGACGTGGAGAGCCTGCTGGGCCTTATCGAGATTCCCGCCTCGATGAACCGCGTGGTCGAGATCCCCTCGCCCACCGGCACCTACTCCTACATCTTGCTCGAGGACGTCATCCTCGCCTGCCTGGACAGCTGCTTTGGCTCCTATAAGCCGCTGGATCGTGCGCTGATCCGCGTCACCCGCAACGCTGACATCGATCCGGACGGCGAGGGCGTCGAGGAGGAAGAGGACTACCGCCAGCACATGAAGCGCATTCTCAAGAAGCGCCTGCGCCTGCAGCCGGTAGTGCTCGCGGTCTCGGGATCGCTCGAGAAGGCGACGCTCAAGACTATCCGCAAGGCGCTCGAGCTTTCGCGTCGCTCGGTCTTTACCTGCGATATCCCGCTCAACCTGGGCTACGTCTTTGGCATTGAGGGCAAGATTCCCGAGCACCTGCGCAACGAGCTGCTCTTTACGCCGTTTAAGCCGCAGCCCAATCCCACCATCGACATGACCCGCTCCATCCGCGAGCAGGTGCTGCAGCACGACAAGCTGCTCTTCTACCCTTACGAGGCCATGAACCCGTTCTTGGACCTGGTGCACGAAGCAGCCTACGACCCCGAGTGCATCTCGTTGCGCATCACGCTCTACCGCGTGGCCAAGCAGAGCCGCCTATGCGAGTCGCTGATCGATGCTGCCGAGAACGGCAAAGAGGTCACGGTGCTCATGGAGCTCCGCGCACGCTTTGACGAGCAGAACAACATCGAGTGGGCCGAGCGCCTGGAAGAGGCCGGCTGCACCGTCATCTATGGTTCCGAGGGCTTTAAATGCCACTCAAAGATCTGCCAGCTCACCTATCGCGAGGGCATGGCGCTAACGCGCCTCACACTTTTGGGCACCGGCAACTTTAACGAGAAGACGGCCAAACTCTACAGCGACTTTATGCTCATGACAGCCCATCCCGGCATCGGCGAGGACGCCAACCTGTTCTTCCGCAACCTGTCGCTGGGCAACCTGCGCGGCGACTACCGCTTCCTGGGTGTGGCGCCCGTCGGACTGAAACCGCTCATCATGCGCGGGCTTGACCGCGAGATCCAGCGCGCCCTTGCCGGCGAGCCCGCCCGCGTGTTCTTTAAGCTCAACTCGCTGACCGACCGCGAGGTTATCGACAAGATCGCCGAGGCATCGTGTGCCGGCGTGCGCGTAGACATGATCATCCGAGGCATCTCGTGCCTCAAGCCCGGTGTTCCGGGCAAGACCGAGAACGTGCATGTCCGCTCCATCGTCGGACGCTTTTTGGAGCACGCGCGCGTCTATGCTTTCGGCGTGGACTCGGACATGATTTACCTGAGCTCGGCAGACATGATGACGCGCAACACCGAGCACCGCGTGGAGATTGCCTTCCCCGTGCTCGACCCCACCTGCCGCGCCCTAGTGCACGAGTACATGGGCATGCAGCTGCGGGACAACGTGAAGGCCCGCAGCCTCACGAGCGACGGCACCTGGGTCCCCGTGGAACGTGCAGAGGGTGAGAAACCCTTCAACTCGCAGGAAGCTCTACTGGAGCGTGCCTATCGCAACGCCGAGGCCGCCGCGCAGCAGCGTGCGCAGGAGAAGGAACGTGTGGCCGAGGAGGCCAGTCAGG
>CAJMSL010000133.1 GCA_905216045.1 uncultured bacterium | reverse complement strand
TGGATTGCTTTTCGGTGTCTCTTCGTTTAGCTTCTCCGTCGCCGGCGTAGCGATCGGCCACACCTTTGGCGCGCGCTACGAAAAACCCGCCACCATCGTGGGTGGCGTCGTGCTCATCCTTATCGGCCTCAAGATCCTGCTGGAACACTTGGGTTTTTTGGTGCTGTAAAACACCCTTCAAAACTAAACGTCCGTATGAGGTCTCATGCAGAGTTTTGCATGAGCCTTTTCATGCAGACTTTTGCATGTCATACTAGGATGCAAAAGTCTGCACGTTAGGAGATTGCCATGGATACCCTTCCCATCACCACGCCGCGCCAAGCCGGCATCTACGTGCGTCAGGCGCGCGAGGCGCAGGGGATCACCCGTGCCGCCCTCGCTAAAAAAGCCGGTGTTTCGGAACGCCTGCTCGCATCGCTCGAGCTGGGAGATGCCACGGGCATTCGGCTCGACAAGCTGCTGGCAGTTTTCGGTGCTCTTGGACTGGCGCTCGCCGCTCAAGGGGATATAGGCGAAACGAAAAATGAGCAACCAGTCGACGCCCCGCATGCTGATCAACCTTGCAGCACCTCCAGACGCCATCACGCCCAACGTCTTCATCATCGCAACCGTCGCAGCACAACCATTCCGGCTCTTGCAGATGCCCCCTTTACATCCGCACTCTACGACGAGGTCTTCGCCGATTTCGCCATGTCCAATCTCGGAGTCTCGATTGCCACAAACGCATCTAGCCAAGCCATGCCCGAAGGGAAATAGCCAATGGCCAGAACATCACTTCGGACCATTATTTGCGGCGTGCCTGCTGGAACGCTCACGCAAGATGAGAACGGTCTTATCAGCTTTACCTACGATCATGACTATGACGGGCCAGCCCTATCGACCAACATACCCGTATCGAATCGCACATACGGACAACAGGTCATGAATCCGTACCTGTTTGGCCTTCTACCCGACAGCGAGGACCAACGAAAAGCGATTGCCGCCGAATTCGACGTTAGGCCCAACAATCCCGTTGCGTTGCTCAGCCATATCGGACTCGACTGTCCGGGCGGCGTGCAGTTTTGTGCCGAAGAAGATACCGACGCCGTCCTGCATCGCGCTGGCGAATACCGCCCTATAGACTACCACGAAATTGCTCTTCGTCTCAAGTCGATCAGTGATGACCTCGTTGCATCGTGGATGGGTCTAGATGAAAGTTGGTCACTTGGAGGCAACCAGGGCAAGTTCGCGCTCGCGTTCATAAACGGCCGCTGGTGCGAATGCATGGGTTCCTCGCCCACGACGCATATTTTCAAAAATGGCGTTATCGGATTTAAACTCGAGGCTCTCAATGAGTTTGTCTGCATGAAAAGCGCCCAGCGCGCCGGTATCGCAACGGCAAACGTCGAATATCGTATGTTTGAGGACGAACCCGCCCTCATTGTTGAGCGCTATGACCGCATGAAAGTCAAAGACGGGACAATCAGGCGTCTACATCAAGAAGACCTCTGTCAGGCACTTGGGGTGATGCCCGCCCAAAAGTACACGGCAGACGGCGGCCCGACCACACGCGACATTCAAGAGCTCCTCGTAAATACGAGCCACCATCAACTTAACCTGTATCTGTTTACGCAGATACTGTTCTTCAACGCCATTATCGGCGCACCGGATGCGCACGCGAAAAACTATTCCCTGCTCCTTGGAAACGACGGCACAGCCATGATGGCTCGAATGTACGATGTCGCGTCGGGTTTGGCGTATGAGCGCATGCGCCGCCGGGCGCGCCTCGCCATGAGCGTTGGCGGCGAAAATCGTGTGGGGCGAATCGGTCCAGGCGCTATCCGCCGATACCACGGTATGGGCGATCCCGCGCTGGAGGCGGCGCTTACCGATGCCGGGCTATCCGAGAAGTTTTGCTTTGCGACCATGATGGACCTCGCCTACGAGGTACCCATTTGCATGGAAGAGATCATGGACGAATACGCCGACCTGCCCGGCATGGCGGACCTGCGCGAGCATATGCTCGGCCCCGTCCGCGAAAACTGCCAGCGCACCCTCGACCTCATCAGGGCAGAAATGGACTAGGTGACCGTAATTTCGCAATTATCAAACAAAAGAGGGGGGGCACCCGTCGCAAACGCTCGAATGCCCCCTCTCGTAATGTCATTTGCAATCCGCTAGCACGTGACTCGGACTGCTGCTAGCGCAACCTTTACGCGGCAAGGCGCTTGAGGACGTCGATGAGCAGCTCGTAGAAGCGCTCGGCAGAAGCGAGCTCCATGCTCTCGTCCGGGGTGTGGACATCGGAGAGCGTCGGACCCACGGCGATGGCGTCCAGGCCGTGCAGGGCCTCGGCAAACAGGCCGCACTCAAGGCCGGCGTGAATGGACTCGATGCGCAGCTCGGAGCCAAAGAGCTCTCGATAGCTCTCGACAAAGACTTCGCGGACCGGCGAATGCTCGGCATAGCTCCAGCCGGGATACTCAAACTCAAACTTGGCGTCGAAGCCCAGGACATCGGCCAGCGTCTGCAGACGGTCCTTGAACTCGTTCTGCAGCGAGGTGATCGAGGAGCGCGGGGACAGCATGATCTTGACCTCGTCGTCAGAAGTGGCAACCACACCGATGTTGGAGGAAACCTCGACGGAGCCGTCGGTGGCGACGTTGCGGCGAATCACGCCGTTGGGGGCAAGACGCAGGGCGCGGATGAGGGCAAGCGCGGACTTCTGGTCCATGGCCTCGACCTCGGCGTCGTCGGCAATCTCGACGGTGCAGGTAAAGCCGGGGTCGAAGACCTCGAGCTCGGCAGTAACGTCGGCGATGATGCCCTTTGCGATCTGGGCCGCGGCCTCGGCGGCAGCGTGGTCGGCGTAGACCAGAACAGCCTTGCACTCACGGTTGATGGCGTTGTCCTTGGTGCCGCCGTTAAAGCTAACGATGGCGGGCTCGCCAGCGACCATCAGGCGGTCGATGATGCGGGCCATGATGAGGTTGCCGTTGCCGCGCTCCAGGTTGATATCGCTGCCGGAGTGGCCGCCCAGCAGGCCGGAGATGTCGAGCGTGAGGGTGCTACCGGTCTTGTGCTCGCGCGCGATCGGGCAGGTGTAGGTAACGACGACACCGCCGGCGCAGCTGACGGTAGCAACGCCCTCTTCCTCGGAGTCAAGGTTAATCATGGTGCGGGCGCTAATCTGGGACTTGTCGAGCGTCTCGGCGCCGACCAGGCCAGTCTCCTCGTCGGTGGTGAATACGCACTCGAGGGCGGGGTGAACGATCGAATCGTCATCGAGAACAGTGAGCATCAGAGCGACGGCAATACCGTTGTCGGCGCCCAGAGTGGTGCCGTTAGCGGTGAGGACGCCGTCCTTGACGACCAGGTCGATACCATCAGTCGTAAAGTCGTGCTCAACGGAGCCCAACTTGTCGCACACCATATCGATGTGGCCCTGCAGCATTACGGTCGGGGCATTCTCGGCGCCGGCAGATGCGGGCTTGCGAATGATGACGTTGTAGACCTCGTCCTGATACACATCGAGCCCGCGCTCCTTGGCAAACGCGACCAGGAAATCGCTGATGCCTTTCTCGTTGCCAGACCCACGGGGGATCGCGCTGACCTCCTCAAAGAAATGGAACAGCTGGGCGGGCTCGTAGCCGGTAATCTTGTAGTCCATGGTGCCTCCTTGGCGCAACTGGTTAGACAGTAAGACGTGCGACTTGTATATTCCCAGACTTTGCGTGCATAAACCAGTCGAAAACGCCGAGCGCCCTCGCATCATCGGCTAACGGTGGACCGTATAGCGTAACGGTCACAACTTCCGCAGCTCTACAAATCGAGGCGCCCTTTCCGGAGCGCCTCGATTGCGCGTATCAAATTGTCGCCACGCCCTACAGCGCGCCGGAACCGGCTTGCATCATGCCGCCGGGGCCCGAGGTCACGCCGCCGCTCACGGGCGCGGTGTTGCCGGTGTGCGGTGCCGCCGGAGCGGTATCGCCCCCGAGCGCACCCGCCGGACGCGGCGCTGGAATCTCGCCTGTGCCGCGGCTAAAGACAAACTTGCCATCGGCCACGTCGCACAGGACGGTATCGCCCTCGCCCCACTCGCCAGCCAGCAGTTCCTCGGACAGCGGATCCTCGATGAGCTTTTGGATGGCACGACGCAGCGGACGCGCGCCATTGGTGAGGTCAGTGCCCTCGGCCACGATCTTGTCGTAGGCCGCATCGGTGAGCTTGATGTTCATGCCATTAGCGATCAGGCGCTGACGCAGGTCGTCCACCAGCAGGTGCGCGATCTTGGTCAGGTTCTCGCCCGAGAGCTTCTGGAACACCACAATGTCGTCGATACGGTTGAGCAACTCGGGGCGGAACAGGCGCTTGAGCTCGCCCATCGCGCGGCCCTTGATCTCGCTCGACGTGAGACCCTGCTCGCCGGTGGTGCCAAAGCCAACGCTCGCATCCTGCGCGATCTCGCGGGCGCCCACGTTTGACGTCATGATGATCACCGTATTGCGGAAGTCGACCGTCTTGCCCTGGTTATCGGTCAGACGGCCCTCCTCCAACACCTGCAGCAGGATATTGAAGATGTCGGGGTGCGCCTTCTCGATCTCGTCGAGCAGCACGACCGAATAGGGTTTGCGGCGCACGGCCTCGGTGCGCTGGCCGCCCTCGTCGTAACCGACATATCCCGGAGGCGCCCCGACCAGACGCGACACGCTGTGGCGCTCCTGGTATTCGCTCATGTCGATACGCGTCATCATCGAGTCGTCGTTGAAGAGGAACTCGGCCAACGCCTTGGCCAGCTCGGTCTTGCCGACACCGGTGGTGCCGAGGAAGATGAACGAGCCGATCGGTTTGCGGGGGTCGTTCAGCCCGGCGCGCGAACGGCGCACGGCGTCGGAAATGGCGGCGATGGCCTGCTCCTGCCCGATGACGAGCTTGTGCAGCTCGTCCTCCATGTGCAGCAGTTTTTCGCGCTCGGAAGCCAGCATGCGCGTCACGGGGATGCCCGTCCAG